>MGTI01000195.1:0-15517 GCA_001799365.1 Desulfobacterales bacterium GWB2_56_26
CTTCACCCGGGCAGGGCGACCACTCAGCAAAATGCAGGGCGAAATCCAGTTTCTTGGTCTGCTCGACAATGTCCGCAGTCAACGTCGTGCTGCGAACATTGCCTTTGAAATAGGCGACACCCCCCAATGCGGCAAAGAACACCATAGAGAGCACCAGCGCGGGCACTCTCGCATTCATCCCGAAAAGTCGAGGCCAATCGAAACGGAGGGAACGCCCGAATCGCCCAAATCTTATGGGCCTTTCAATACACGCATACGTCAACCAGGCAAGGACAAGGGCGAGGGCGACTGCCGTGAGCCGTACGCCGGGTGCCGGAGTTCTGGTTTCCATGATGGCAGCGAAAGAGAGTAACGGCCAATGCCACAGGTACAGCGGGTAACTGATGAGTCCCACCGCAACCATGGGACGCGAGGAAAGCAGCAGTCGATTGACGAGGGTGAGCGGCCCCGCCGCGATGATCAGGCAGGCGCCGAGGGTCGGCAGGATCGCCCAGAACCCGGGAAAGAGCATCTTCCTGTCGATAAAAAACGCCGCGCAGCAGATGAGCAGGAGGCCGAAAAAGGCGAGGTAGTTGTGCAGCAGGATGGGCCGCACGACCGGCAGTCTCCGCGCCGTAAACAGGCTGAACAGGCTGTTTACGGCGAGTCCCACCCGCTGCCCGACAGGAATCATGTGCAGTTTCAGATAGGCAAGCGTTCCGCCCGCCACGAGTTCCCAGAAGCGGGAAAGGGGGGAATAGAACGCCTGGACCGCATCGGTCTGAACCGTATAGATATTTACCGCAAAGGATCCGGCGATAATGAGAACGGCCATCTTCAGCGCATTGATGCGCTGCTTCCAGGCGAGCAGCAGGAGGCACGGCCAGATAATGTAGAATTGTTCCTCCACACCAAGCGACCAGAGGTGCAGCAGCGGCTTTGTTTCGGCGGAAGTGTCGAAGTAACCGGCTTCCTGCCAGAACAACAGGTTGGAAACAAAACCCGCCCCGCCCGCCATATGTTTGCCGAGCTGGCGAAATTCGCCCGGCAATAAGGCCAGCCAGCCGATGAACCAGCAAACGGCCAGGACAACGATCAAGGCCGGAAAAATGCGGAGAATCCGCCGCGCGTAAAAATTCCGGAAACTGAAGGTGCCTCGCTTCAGGCTGCCGAACAGGATACCGGAGATGAGATACCCCGAGATCACAAAGAAAATATCGACGCCGATAAAACCGCCTTTCAAAGCCTCCGGAAAAGCGTGGAAAAACACCACAGAGAGGACAGCCACGGCCCGAAGGCCATCGATATCAGGACGGTATTGGGGATGGGGCAGTTGGTTGGACAGGGATTCGGGCTTGGCCATGGGCGCGAGAGGCGGAAACGGAGAGATGAATTGAGTGAAATTTTACCGGGAGCGTACCATTGCAATTTTCCTGCAAAGGAAAACTCAAGAGGTTGCCCGGGCATCGATCGGACGGATTTTTATAGCTGGAAACGGATGGATCCGCAACAATTTCGTCCGCGAAAGAGCTGCCCGGAACGGCTGTCCGGGGCCTGAAAACGATTAGTATTCCGACTTCTTAGGCGGTGGAAATCGAAGTTCCGGCTCTTTTATCTGCTCGTTTTTACCTTGGCGGGCAAGCCGTTCCGCTTCATCCATGGCCTTATTCAATTCCTTGACATACACTTCCGCCTCATACTCCTTGTCATGCCGCATCTCAGGCCGTTTCAGGCTGCCCGGTTGCGCACCGGCCTTGAGTTTATGGATATACTCGGCGGCATTTCGCTCGCTTATGGCCATCTTTATCTTCCAAAACCCATTGCCGTAAACCGGCAGGAATGACAGCTGGAGCATAATGCCCACCATCAGCAATACCCGCGTAAACTTTTTCATTTCACTCGCTCCTTGAGATGGTTTCGAATATTTCAATCCCGGCTTCTGCCTCATTATAACCATTGCTCGGACACCTGCCGATCTCGCAGTTTCCCTCCGGCTGTTTTACTCTATCCGAAAGGACCGTGGGCCGCGAGAATTGACTCGATAGAAATCTCTGTTTGCGATAGGCTCCATTGAACTGCCGCTTTCCTGAAATTATCATTCAATAATGAAACAGGAGTCTTGGGTCGACTGCAACAATTCTCCTCATTTCATACAAGATGACTAATAACATATCCCCTCTATGTACCCATAAAACCTGCCATGAACACTCCGGTTTCAGCCGAATCCCTGCTCCAGATACTCACCGAACTCATGACGGAACTGCACCCCGATGCCGCAGGACATCGGCAGATCACCCTCGACAGCGAGCTTGACCGCGATCTCGGCCTGGACAGCCTCGCTCGGATGGAGCTGTTTTCACGCCTCGAAAAGGAATTCGACGTGAAACTGCCGGAGAGGGTGCTGTTGTCGGCACAGACCCCGCGCGATCTCCTGCGCTGCATCCATCAGCAGACCGAAGACATTGCGGCTGCCCCGCCCGCCAAACCGGCCCCCCGAACTGAGGAACCGGCCGAACGGCGGGAGGTAGGCCTTGCCGAGGCAAAGACGCTCATCGATGTCCTGGAGCAGCACTGCCGCCTCCAGCCCGAGGCCCTGCACATTACCCTCCTCACTGGCGAGGACGAGATCCCCCTCAGTTACGACCAGCTGCGGCAGGGAGCCTTGCGGATCGCCGCGCAGCTGCGGGGGCTTGAGCTTGCGCCCGGCGAGCCGGTGGCCATCATGCTGCCCACCTGTGCCGACTATTTCTACAGCTTTTTCGCCATCCTCTACTGCGGCGGCATCCCGGTGCCGCTCTATCCGCCGGCCCGACCGACCCAGATCGAAGAGCACGTGCGACGCCACCGAAAGATCCTCGCCAACGCAGGGACGAAAATCCTCATCACCGTCCCGGAAATCAAGGCAGTCGCGAGACTCCTGATGAGTCAGGTGCCGGAACTCACGAAGATCGTCACGACCGACAGCCTCCACGGACAGCCCGATCCCTTGCCGCTCCTGCACAAGGAAAACGATATCGCCTTCCTCCAGTACACCTCCGGCAGCACCGGCGACCCCAAGGGAGTGGTGCTCACCCACGCCAACCTCCTGGCCAATATCAGGGCCATGGGCCGGGTCTGCCGGGTGACCGCCGGCGACGTCTTCGTCAGCTGGCTGCCGCTCTACCACGACATGGGCTTGATCGGCGCCTGGCTGGGCAGCCTCTGCCACGGCTGCCGGCTGGTGGTCATGCCGCCGCTCAGTTTCCTGGCCCGGCCCGAGCGCTGGCTGCGCACCATCGCCCGGTTTGGCGGGACGCTCTCGGCCTCTCCCAATTTCGGCTACGAGATCTGCGCCACCCGCCTGAGCGATCAGGATCTTGAAGGACTCGATCTCAGCTCCTGGCGCATGGCCTTCAACGGCGCCGAACCGGTCATCCCCGACACCCTGCGCCGCTTCCGGGACCGGTTTCAGCCGTACGGCTTCCGCCCCGAGGCGCTGGCCCCGGTATACGGTCTCGCCGAGTCCTCGGTGGGGCTGCTCTTTCCGGCGCCGGACAGCGGGGTCCGGATCGACCGAGTTGCGCGGGAGAAATTCGTCTCCGGCCAGGCCGTACCGGTCTTACGCCCGGAGGAAGCCGCGCTGGAATTCGTCTGCTGCGGCCGCCCGCTACCGGGACATCAGGTGCGGGTGGTGGACGCTCAGGGCCGGGAACTGCCGGAGCGGCGCGAAGGCCGCCTGCAGTTCAAGGGGCCGTCCGCCACCAGCGGCTATTTCCGCAACCCGGCAGAGACCAAGAAGCTCTTCCGGGGCGAGTGGCTGGAAACCGGCGACCTCGCCTACTTTGCTGGCGGCGAGGTGTATCTCACCAGCCGGATCAAGGACATCATCATCCGCGGCGGACGCAACATCTATCCCCACGAACTGGAGGAAATCGTCGGAAACATCCCGGGGATCAGAAAAGGCTGCACGGCGGTCTTCGGCAGCGTGAAAGAGCAAGGTGAAACCGAAAGGCTGGTGGTGCTCACCGAGTCGCGGCAGACCAGGCCCGAGACGCTTACAGACCTCAGGCAGCAGATTATCGATGCGACCGTGGAACTTTTGGCCATGCCGCCGGACGACGTGGTCATCGGCCGACCGGGCACCGTCCTGAAGACCTCGAGCGGCAAGATCCGCCGCTCCGCCTGCCGGCAGCTCTATGAGAGCGGCCACCTCGGCCGCAAAAAAGCGGCGGTCTGGCTGCAGCTCCTGCGCATGACAGCCGGCAGCGTGCGGCCGATGCTCACGCGGCTCGCCGACCGCATCGTCGCCCTGCTCTATGCCTGGTACTGCTGGCTGGTATTCGCCGCAGGTGGCACGATGGCATGGTTCGGCCTCATGCTTGTGCCGGGAGGAGAAACGTGCTGGCGCTTTGCCGGCCGAGTGGTGCGGCTGATGGGTCGGGCCACCGGCACCCGCCTGACAGTCCGCGGCCTGCAACACATCCCGTCCGGCGGACAGTACCTGGTGGTCAGCAACCACATGAGCTATCTGGATTCCTTCGTCCTGGCGGGCGTCCTGCCGGAACCCTGCAGCTTCGTGGCAAAGGCGGAACTTGGACGCAATCCGCTCTTGAAACCTGCGCTGAAAAAGCTCGGGGTGTTTCTGGTGGACCGCTTCGATGCGGTGCAGGGGGTGGCCGACAGCCGGAGCATCGACGAGGGGGTGGACCGCGGCCTGCGCCCGATCTTTTTCGCCGAGGGAACCCTGCAGCGGATGCCGGGCCTCCTGCCCTTCCAGATGGGTGCCTTTGTCCTCGCCTGCCGCAAACAGCTGCCGGTGGTGCCGGTGGTCATCCAGGGCACCCGCAACATCCTCCGCGGCGGCTCCTGGTTCCCGCGCAGAGGCCGGATCGAGGTGACCGTCCTGCCGTCCAGGCAACCGACCGGCAGCGACTGGCCGCAGGCCATCGAACTGCGGGACGACGTCCGCCGCGAAATCCTCCGCCACCTGCCCGAGCCGGATCTGGCCGGAGAATTTACCTCACTGCTGCAAACGGGCTTGAAATCTCGCTGACCGGAGCAAAAGGTCTGGAATTAGCTATGTGCACCATGTGCACCATCGAAGCGGTGCGCATGGCGCACCCTACGACCGGTAAGTATCGATTCCTGTAGATCGCGCAGCCGGATGTTCACCGCCTTCTTCGGTTTTTCCGACACCGGCCTGCCCCGTTTGCACCTTGCGGCACCCTGCCCTGCAATTTACCGTATCTTTAGACACATTGTTCGGCGGGTGCGTGCAGCGCTTCAGGCAATGTAATCCCAGGAACACCTTGATGAGGCGAACATGATATATAGCAGCCCGAACATCAGACAAAATCTCGCCGGAGATTTCCCCGAGATCCATCCGACGGCGCTGATCGATCCTTCCGCCCAGATCATCGGCAATGTGAAGATCGGCAAAAACGTCTTCATTGCCCCGCTGGCGGTTATCCGGTCCGACGAGCGCGGGCCGGACGGCCAGGTCACCCCGATCGTCCTGGAGGAAGAATGCAACATCCAGGACGGCGTCATCATCCACAGCCATGGCGGGGATATCGTGCGGATCGGTGCGAGGACCTCGGTCGGCCACGGCGTCGCCATCCATGGTCCCTGCGTCATAGGAGAGTATTGTTTTCTGGCAATGCGCAGCACCCTGTACAGCGTGAACCTCGAGAATTCGGTCTGGATCGGCATGAATGCCACGGTAATGAGGATCACCCTGGAAGCCTTCACTTATGTCCCGGCCGGCAGCGTCATCAAATCGGGCAAAGAACCCTTTGAGCTGCGCCTGGTTTCCGAAAAAGAACGGGACTATATGCAGAAGGTGCTGGATGCCGCCAATAGCCTGCGGGAAGACTACCGGCGTATGCGGGGCCTCCCGCCACGGGAGAAGTAGGCTGCAAAAATATCAGGTTTAACCGCGCACGGGCCAGATCGAAAACTCCCTGTTCTTCTTGTATCCGACCCCCACGGCACCTTTCTGCAGGTAGAGCACATATGCCCAGGAAGGTTCGAAAAAACTTGTAGTAGAAGACCAGTAGCCTTCACTTGATGCATGAAACGAATGACCGGCGGGAAGTGCCG
This sequence comes from Desulfobacterales bacterium GWB2_56_26, assembly GCA_001799365.1. Taxonomy (GTDB): domain Bacteria; phylum Desulfobacterota; class Desulfobulbia; order Desulfobulbales; family Desulfocapsaceae; genus Desulforhopalus_A. Next base: position 6,061 of record MGTI01000195.1, read on the forward strand.
GCGAATGGCGGGAGGCATCCACCAGGCTTTCCAATTCGTTGATGGTCGGCAGGCGCCAGGAACACCCGGATGTCAGGGCCAGATCCTGCACCGCGGCCAAAGCCTCGACCCAGTTCGAAGGTGCCGGATCAAGATCCCCGGCAGCATACCATGTAAGACCGGTCAGGGCGTCCCGTGCAACCGAACCTTTCTGCACGAACCGTGGACTCGGCCAGGCCACTCCTTTGGCCAGTTCGCCGTCCTGCCCCGTGCCGGAACAGGAAATTTCCCGCCCCTGCCGGTCATAGCACCCGCTTTGACCAGACCTGGGAAGTATCTGGCTGTTGCCGCACACCGGCCAGACCAGGTTGTCGCTCTCCTTCTTTCCGTAGAACATCCGACCGCCTTCCAGATGCACGGTCCAGGCATAGGCCTGCTCTCTGGCATAAGAGGTGGACGTCCAGTACCAACCGAGAAATACATTGCCAAAGAGATGGCCGGGCGGGAGGGAAGGATTTCTGTTCCCGTGGCTGATGAGGCTCCGCAATTCCCGGCGGTTGGGAAGGCGCCAGTCCGTGCGGCCTAACCGCCCTTCCCTGTTCATTTGCCGAACCGCATCCAGGCTTTCCTGCCAGGTCATGGGATAGGAGAAGAGACTGACGTCAGACCAGATCAGATCTGTGGCCCTATCGAGGAAAAGCCCCTCGGCAATCTCAAGAAAACGCGGCTCGGGCCACATCATGCCGGGAGAGTGTACTCCATCCTGACCGGTACCCGGGCAGGGAATTTCCCGACCATCCCCGTCGTAGCAACCCAACTGTCCCGTCCAGAGAATATGTTCCGCCGTCACTTGCCACCGCCTATCACTTCAGGGAACGCAGCATATACACCACGTCGCTCTCCCGCGATGGGTAGGGCGAGAGAATATTCCGCTCGTACAGCTCGGCCACGGTAATGCCGTCCATCATCGCCTGCTTGAAAATGTCGATGACGCCGCTGGTGTGGTCGGCGAGAAAGTGGGCACCGAGGATGCGGCCGTCGTCGCCGGCGAGGATCTTGTAGGCGGCATGTTTCATGCCGATCCGCCGGAAGGTGGCCCAGTCGAGATCTGTCTCGAAACTTACCCGGTACGATATCTGCTCCTCTTTGAGCTGGTCTTCCGTCTTGCCGACCGTGCCCAGTTGCGGATAGGTAAAAAGGACCGCGGGAACTGCGCGATAATCGATACCGGTAGGCTCCTCGCCCCCGTCCGCGGCGAGGATCGCCTGGGCGGCGGTTTTCGCCTCCATGTCGGCGAGCCTTGCCAGCTGGGGACTTTCGACGCAGTCGCCGACGGCGAAGACCTTTGGATTCGACGTTCGCATCAGACGGTCGACCTGGATGCCCTTTTTTGAATGGGCAACACCTGCGGCGTCGAGATTCAATGCATCGATATCGGCAATCCGGCCCGCGCCGTTGACCACCAGGTCCACTTCGAGCGGCTCGCCGGAATCGAAGTTTATGACAAAGCTCGCCCCCTGCCGCTCGATCGATGAGATGGCAACCTCGGTATGAATTTCGATTCCCTCTTCCCGCGAAGCCTTCACCAGCTGATCCACCATATCCGCATCGAAGGTCGCAAGCGGCCGCTTCTGCGCCTCCAGGATATGGATGTGGCCCGGGCTGCTGCCGAGGCGAGCGGCATAGTGGGCAAACTCGAAGGAGATGAAACCGCCGCCGACAAAGGCTATGCGCGGCGGCAGCGCCGGAAGCGTGAGAAACCGGTCGCTGATGGCCAGATGCTCCGCACCCTGAATAGGCAGCGACATCGGTCTGGAACCGGTGGCAACGACCACATAGCGGGGTTGGAAAGAGACGTCCCCCACCCGCAGGGTCGACTCGTCGACGAATATTGTCCGGCCTTCCAGATAGTCGATACCCCTTTTTGCCAGGTTGCTGCGGGTCCTTTCCGGCACCTGGGAGGTGAAGGCATTTTTTTCGGCAAGGATCTGCCCCCAGTCGACCTGGGGCAAGGTAGTAATGCCGATGGCATGCAGCGCCCGGCAGCGGGCGACCGTCTCGGCCACCTCGTAAAACCACTTTTTGGCCTGACAGCCCTTGAGGGCACAAACACCACCAGGGGTTGGGCTCGCTTCAGCCACCGCCACCCTGATCCCGGCTGCGGCGGCCAGATTTGCGGCGGCGGTCTGTCCCGCGGTTCCGGTACCGATAACAATGACGTCGTAGGTTTTCATATAAGCTCTCCCGTTGGTCAAGATTTGACGGAGTAATTATATGAAAAAATGGTCATTCCGGCCGGTAACGGCAAGCCTAATTTCTGCCAGGCTCCCGTCTTTTCTCTCCCCGCCTTCTGCCTTTACGTCCTGTGCGCCTCGTCACGTCTTGAACCGGTCCACCACCACCTTCAGCTGCTCCGCCAGGGCCGACAGCTCGCGGGCCTTGTTGCTCACCTCGGTGGACCCGCCCGACATCTCTTCCGCCGCCCGGGTCACCTCGGAGATATCGCTGTGGATGCCGGATACCAGCGTCGAACTGTGGGAGATGTTGTCGTTCACCTCGGTGATCCCTAGCGAGGCCTGGGAAATGTTGCCGGCAATCTCCCGGGTGGTCACCGATTGCTCCTCCACCGCCTCGGTGATGGAGGCGACAATCTCATTGGCCTCGTTCACCACCCGGCTGATATTTTCGATTTCGACCACCGTGCCCTTGGACGACTTCTGGATACCCTCGATCTTCTCCTTTATTTCGTCGGCCGCATGAGCGGTCTGCTTGGCCAGTTCCTTAATTTCGTTGGCCACCACGGCAAAGCCGCGGCCCGACTCGCCGGCCCGCGCCGCCTCGATGGTGGCATTCAGGGCCAGCATATTGACCTGCTCGGAAATCTCGCTGATGGCCTCCACCACCCGGCCTATCTCCAGGGCGGCCGATCCCAACTGGCTGACCTGCTGGGAGGCCCGGTCGGCCTGGGTCACCGCCGAGTTGGTGATCCCCCGCGCCTTTTCCGTGGACTGGGCGATCTCGTTGATGGTGGCGGTGATCTGCTCGGAGGAGGCGGCGACCATTTCGATGTTGGTCGAGGCCTGACCCATGGCGGCGGCGACCGAGGCAATATTGTCATTCACCTGCTCCGAGGAGACGGAGAGCGTTCTGGCCTTTGCTGTGGTCTGCTGAGTGCCGTGGGACAGCGTCTCCGAAATGTTCGACAGATCGGCCGAGGAGACATTGATAAGGTCGACGTTTTTCGCCAATGCCTTGATAATATTCTGGATATTCTCGATAAAGGTGTTGAACCATCTGGCCAGTTCGGCCATCTCATCCTTGGTCTCCACCTGCAGCCTGCGGGTCAGATCGCCTTTGCCTTCGGCGATATCCTTGAGAATGTCGACCGTTTTGGTCAGGGGCAAGAGGATCCGCGACACCGTCACCACCGCCAGCACGATGCCCACCGCCAGACAGGCCATGGCGATGGTGATCCCGTAACGCGTGGTCTTGCGCGACACGCTTTCCAGGGTTTTTTCGATGGTGCCTTTGGACTCGGCGATAATCGCCTCGAACTTCCGGGACACCTCGGCCTTATTGGTTCGGACCCTTACCGCCACCCGGGTCTGGGCCTCGTGCGCCAGCTTGCTGACATCGGCCGACTGGGTCTCTATCTTGGCCACCGCCTCATCGCCTTTAACCTTCAGTTTCTGCGGCATCTCACTCTTCATCTCTTCGATGGAGGTCCTGAGCGCACCATTGGCGCCATCGGTTTTCGCCTGGATCTCCGTCTGATCGGTCAGGATCGTGGCTATGACCCCGTCGATTTTTTCCATCTGCATCTTTTCGGCATTTTCCAGCTCGGTGGAAATCGCCTGATCGACTTTGGCGGCCAGCAGGTTCTGCTCTTCGGCCATCACCTTGGCCTCCAGGGTAAACGCCTCCTTGAAGGACTTGAAATAGGCGGTCTTGCGTTCGTCCGAGCTGGCCTTGAATTGCTCGAATTCGAGGACGATGAACTCGGTCAGACCGTCCTTGTCGACATTCTTGTCCTGCATTTTCTCGAGAATGGCGATGAACATTGCATCGATGGCCTTATCGTTTTCGGCCTGGACGCGGCCCAGATCCTTGCCGGAGGAGTCGATCAGGTCGGTGAATCGAGCCAGGCTGTCGCCGATGGAAGTTTTGATCGCGGCCATGCTGAACCGCGACAGGTTGCCCAGGAGGTTTTGGGAGCGCTTGTCGAAATCCATGATCTCGTTCATCGACTCGGTCGAGACCTGCAGGAGCTTGTCGAGACCGCCGTTGATGATGGTCCGCTGCGCGTCGATATTGCCGGCCACCTTGTCGCCCACCTCGAGGATCGCCCCGTTTGCCACATCGACGAAGGCCTGCTGGTTTTCCTGGGCAATGCCGATGATCTTGTCGATCGCCACCAGGCCGCTGGCCTCGCGGATGCCTTCATTGGCAAGATCGGTGAAGTTGCTGAATTCATTGATGCTGGCGTTGTGGATCTCTTCCAGGTCCGCGGAGATCCCGGCCAGCACGCTGCGGCTGCCTTGGTCTGCCATCCGGGCCGTGGAGAAAATCATCGACAGGCTCATGACTGACATGAGGAGGACAATCAGGACAATGAACTTCTGCTTGATATTTATCTTCATCTTTCGCCTTCCGGCTCACAGACCGATGCGCTTCAACGGTTGCGGGTCGACCAGGGTCTTGAGGTCGACCGATTTGGTGAGAATCTTCAACTGGCCGGCATCTTCCAGGATCTTTTCCAGCACCTTCGTCTCCGGCATGAGCGGAGCGTACTGCAGGCCGCCGGCCTTGCCCTGCAGCGCCTTGCTTACCGTTTCTGCGGGGAACTTCAGGTATCCCGCCTGGATGATGCCCGTCTGCCTGGCGCCGAGCTTGGCTATGTCATCTTCGATAAAACGGCAACCGGAGGCCAGGCTCTTCAGCCATTCGTCGACGGCCGCAGGGTGGCCTTTGAGATAATCGGCCCGGACCACCCACACCGTATCCAGCTTGCCTCCGGTCAGTTCCTCCTGGTTATCCACCGCCACCGCCATTTTTTCGATCTCGGCCATGGTGCCGTAGGGTTCCGGCAGATAGAGCGCGTCGAGCTTGCCGGCCTTGAAATCGTTCATAACGGTGGAAAAGGTGATCCTGATGGTTTTGTACTCGAGCCCCGGGCGCAGCTTGCCCGCCTGCATCAGCCGGCTGAGATAGATGTTTTCGTTGGTGTCGAGACCTGGCAGGCCGATCAGCTTACCCTTCAGAGACTGGACGTCGCCCTGCTTCGCCGCCACCAGCCGCGAACCGCCCACATGATCGGCACCCACCAGCCTGACCTGGTGCCCGTCCGCCGCCATGGCGAAAACCAGCGGCACCGGCAGGGAGGCAAAGTCGATGGCCCCGACCCGGAAGGCCGCTTCCAGGGCGGTAAAGGAGTTGTAGCGGCTGATCTGTACCTGGGCGGCGACATGGTTCATCCGGTCGTTTTCGTAGGCGACGACGATCGGCAGCTGCGACAGGGCCGGCAGGTAGCCCACCCGCAGCGGCTGGCGGGTGGGCTCGGCGGCCATGGCCGCGGCCTGAATGAGACAGAGGACAACAAAGAGGCTCACCGTAAGGAGCGGAGCCATACGCTTTTTCTTGCACATGATGCTTGCCCTATTCGAGCGGTTCGAGGTTGACCGGGTTTTCCTCGCGGGTCCGGGCGGTCTCATCGCCTTTATGAATGCTGGCTATCTTGAACAGGTCCCACTCGTTCTTGCTTTCCGTTGGCGTCTTGCCGATCATTACATAGGTCTGGTGGATGCCCTGATGATCCCAGTCCCGCCAGTACTCATCCTCTTCGAGCAGCTTGAAGCGATGTCCCTCCAGGGCCTTGATAACCTTGACGTGATCGAACGACCCCGCCCGCTTCACCGCCTCGGCGTACTGCAACACATCCACCCAGGCGACGGCGGCGGCATTGCAGGGCTTCTTGCTGTATTCCTTCTCGAAGGCGGTGACGAAGGCCTTGGAGCCCTCGTATTTTTCCGACAGTTCATGATACCAGGGCATGGTGGTGATAACCCCCTGCATGATTTCAGGTCCCAGGGGATGGGCCATGTGGATCTCCATGAGCGGCACGACGATGGCCATATTTTCGCGGAGTTTCAGCTGGGTGGCCTGCTTCAGGGCGTTAACCATGTCATCGCCGAAGTGGACCAGCACCAGGACATTCGGCTCGGCCTTTTTGGCTTCCAGCAGGTCGGCGATATAGCTCTTCTTGCCGAGTTCGGTGGTCTGGGAGAAAACGACCTTGCCGCCGCTCTTTTCAGCGACCTGCTTCATCGAGTCGAAGATCGTGGTGCCCCAGGTGTAGTTGGCGTAGATAAAGGCATACTTGGCATTCTGCCCGAATTTCTGGCTGAGAAGGCTGCCCATGGCCTTGGCTGACTGATGGCCGTTATTGTACCAGCGGAAGGTGTGCCGGTGGGCGTCCTTGCCGGTGGTGTCGTTGGAGTGGGTGAGGGCGGCCATGAAGATAACCCCCGCTTTCTGGGTCTCTTCCGCCTGAGTGATGGCCTCGGCGGAGCTGGAGCCGCCGGTGATCATCACCGCGCCCTCGGCGATCAGGGCCTTGGCGTTCTCGCGAGCCACTTCGGCATTGGTTTTGCTGTCCTTGATCGAATAGACCACCTTCTTGCCGAGAATTCCGCCCTCGTCGTTGACTTTCTGGATGGCCAGCTTGTAGGCCTTGAGCTGGTCTTCACCCTGTTTGGCGTAGGAGCCGGTGAGAGGAATGTTGAGGCCGAAGAGTACCGTCTCCTCGGCAACAGCGGGTCCGGGTGCGATTAGCGGTGCGCCGATCAAACAGATCAATGCCAGGATAGTCTTTCCATACATACTCATTTGCTCCCTCCTCAAAAAATTTCATAGTGCCGGGAAGGGCATGCCAGACGACGACGTACCCTTTACGAGCCCTGTGCCTGAAGAAAATTTTATGGGAATAAAAGAGCAATAGCAAATTTTTTCGAAAAAACAGTGCTATGATTTCCACGCAGTACAAGCAACGAAGAATTTCGGACACCGGCGAGAACACCGTTTGATGGACAGGCCCCAGCTCCCCTCATCAATGCTACTCCGTAGTATTGGCGGGACGTAGCCGACGTATCGGTCGCTGTCGGTGGAAAGATAGAGCCGGCCCCGGACTCTACCAAAAAGCACATCCTGCCGGCATGATCAGTCCCGTACAAGAATTGCGCAATGGCTGATCTACCAGGCCGGAGGTTGATTTTGATGTTACGCGCTTTTTCTCCCTACGATCATAAATACCGGGAATTCATGTTCACGAGTTCCAATCATTTTCTTGTTGACATAAACTGTAGTTGATTCAACTACCTTGACACCGTTTCTCTCCATAAGGCCCATAATTGACTCCCTTCGGAATCCATTATGGGGCACCCGTTCTTCCTGATGAAATGATCCATCTTCTTGATCGAGATCACACAGACAAATGTATCCATCAGGTTCCAAGGCATCAGAAAGCCACTTTACCTGTTCATCGATATTATCAATATGATGCAGAACCATGAGACTCACGATGAGGTCAAATGAACTCTCGATTTTCCCATTGGGAAGAAGAAGTGTCGACGCGTTTTGTATCCCCTTCTCTTTGATCTTCTGATCGACTTCTTGAAGCATTCCTGACGACGTATCCATAAAAACAATATCTTTGACCAGGCCTACCAGGTTCAGTCCAAGAAGTCCTGTCCCGCAGCCAAAATCGAGTGCCCTCTTGATCTGATCAAGTGAAATTCGCTTTTTTATCGCATCCGCTACAACTTGGGCTCTTTCAATCCTGTAGCGGTGCTGATCCCATGTTTTTGATTTTGAATCAAAGTCTTCAATCATGTTTTTCTTCCTCTGGCGCCCGGAGGGTCCGGCAAAACAAGGTTTCGAGTTATTATTGTGTTATACAGACGAAAAAGTCTGCTACCCATTTTTGCAACCCACTGTCAAAGGTAAATTTTGACCCTTGATGTTCCATTACTTCTGTTTGCACTGCGCTGTAGGGAAGAGCTGGGATATCCCGGTCTTCCCTCTTTTGCGTCTTTACAGGAGCGGTTCGCTCGCCTCATCTACCAGATAGAGAATCGACCGATATGGAATGCCGCCGTGCAGGGACAGACCGATTTCACAAGTCTTGCTGGTTGAATAACCCGCTTCGCAGGTGCATACATGGTCCTTTAGATCCTTCAAGGCAGATTCGTTCAGTTCCGGAAAATTAAAGCCGCGATCCCCGGCAAAACCGCAGCAGTAGATATCCGCAGGCATCACCACTTCCCTGGCACAGGCCCTGGCCAGCTGTTCGAGCTTGTTCTCCAGACCCAGTTTCCTGGTCGAGCAGGTCGGGTGTACTGCCACTTTCACATCCAGTTGTCTCAGCTTCAGCCGGTCCATCAGGAAGGTGAGGACAAACTCTATCGGTTCGAACAGCTGCAGCCGTTTATCGAGCGTCGACTGCATCCGGTAAAAACAGGGGCTGGTATCGCAGAGCACCGGGATTTTACCGTTCTCGGACACCGCCAGAAGGGCATCGGACAGCTCCCGGGATTTCCGCTCGGCCTGAGCCATGAAGCCTTTACTCTCAAAGGCCTGACCGCAGCAGAGGCTATCGAGGCCCGCCGGGTAGATAAGCTCATACCCGGCCTTGTGCAGAAGCGATTTGGTCTTCACCGGCAGGGCGTCACGTTCCGTATCCTCCCGGGCCGGGCCGCCCATCGCCCGGCTGGCGCAGCTGGGGAAATAGACCACCTGCAATGGATTTCCGGAAGAGCTCGGCTCCGTTGCAATCTTCGCCACGCCGGAAGGCATCTCCCGGTTCCATAGCGGCAGTTGATCGAAGGTTGCCTTTCTGGCAAGCGTTGCGGCGGTCTCCATAAACGGGGTTCCGGTCATCTTATGCAGCGAATCGACGGTGTTGAGGGTAGCGCTGATGGTTCTGGCGATTCCGCCGAAATTGCCGGCCACCCAGTCGGCAATGGTATTGCCGAGATTGCCGTTTGCTTCCTCGCGCATCGCCTTGATCATTTTGCCGGTATCGATGCCGACGGGGCAGCGGGTCGAGCAGAGGCTGTCGGCAGCACAGGTATCCTTGCCGGGGTACCGGTAGGCCTTGACCAACTCCTTAACCCTTTTCGGATCGCTGCCGGCCGCCATTCTGCGGCTGATCTCCCGCCGCCCGACGATCCTTTGGCGTGGGGTGAACGTCAGATCCTTCGACGGACAAACCGGTTCGCAAAAACCGCACTCGATGCATTTGTCGACAATTTCGTGGGTGGCCGGCAGCGGTTTCAGATCCTTGATGTGGGCCATGGCGTCGTCGTTGAGGATGACCCCGGGATTCAATAGATTGAATGGGTCGAAGATGGCTTTGATCTCGCGCATCAGATTGAAGGCCGCATCCCCCCACTCCTTCTGGACAAAGGGCGCCATGTTGCGG
>MGTI01000195.1:15538-15637 GCA_001799365.1 Desulfobacterales bacterium GWB2_56_26
AGCGAGCCGTCATATTTTTCCACCACCAGCGTAACTACTTCGTCCATAAAGTCGCGGTATCTGTCGACCTCGAACCGGCTGGAGAAATCCTGGGTGAAG
>MGTI01000196.1 GCA_001799365.1 Desulfobacterales bacterium GWB2_56_26
CCGTATTCGGCGGTGTCGGAGATGACCACGTTCATCTCGTACAATTTCTTGCGGGCGACGGTGTTGGCGATGAGCGGCACCTCGTGCAAGGATTCATAGTACGCCGATTCCTCTTTAATACCGCAGCTCACCATGGTGTCGAAGGCCAGCTCGACCCCGGCTTTCACCATGGCCACCATGAGGATGCCTTTATCGTAGTATTCCTGTTCAGCGATCTCCGCAGATGTCGATGCCGCCTGCTCGAAGGCGGTTTCGCCGGTCTCCTTTCGCCATTTCAGGAGGTTGACATCGTCGTTCGCCCAGTCTTCCATCATCGTTTTGGAGAAATGGCCGGAGGCAATGTCGTCCATGTGTTTCTCAAAGAGCGGCTGGAGAACGTTCTTCAGTTCCTCGGCGAGGATGAAGGCGCGGATCTTGGCCGGATTGGAGAGCCGGTCCATCATGGCGGTGATGCCGCCCAGCTTCAGCGACTCGGTGATGACCTCCCAGCCGTACTGCACGAGTTTTGAAGCAAAGCCGGGATCGACCCCCTTCTCGACCATCTTATCGAAACAGAGGATCGAACCGGTCTGCAGCATGCCGCAGAGGATGGTCTGCTCGCCCATCAGATCCGATTTCACCTCGGCCACGAAAGAGGACTCCAATACCCCGGCCTTGTCGCCGCCGGTACCGCAGCAGTAGGCCTTGGCGATATCCCAGCCTTCGCCGTTCGGATCGTTTTCGCCGTGCACGGCGATGAGGGTCGGCACGCCGAAACCCCGTTTGTATTCCTGGCGAACCTCGGTTCCGGGGGCCTTAGGCGCGACCATGATGACGGTCAGATCCTTGCGGATCTGCATCCCTTCCTCAACGATGTTGAAGCCATGGGAGTAGGAGAGGCAGGCGCCTTTTTTCATCAGCGGCATGACAGCCGAAACCACCTTGGTATGCTGCTTGTCCGGAGTGAGATTGATAACCAGATCGGCGGTCGGGATGAGTTCTTCATAGGTCCCCACCTTGAAGTCGTTGCCGGTGGCATTCTTCCAGGATTGACGCTTGCCGGCAATCGCCTCCTGCCTGAGGGCGTAGGACACGTCCAGGCCGCTGTCGCGAAGATTGAGCCCCTGGTTGAGCCCCTGGGCGCCGCAGCCGACGATGACGATCTTCTTGCCTTTCAGGTATTCCACGCCGTTGAATTCCGAGGCGTCCATGAACCGGCACTGTGCAAGCTCTTCGATCTGCCGGCGCAGCGGCAGGGTATTGAAGTAATTGGTCCCCATTTTCATCTCCCTGAATCTGGATTGTTTTTGCTGTTTGTCGGAAAACCTTGACGATTTTCCATCTGATATATTGGGAAAGCCCTGTTGCGTCAAGTGATTTATTCGTGATACTGTATTGCAGAATATGCAACAATAGCCCGTTACAAGGGTGCGCCGTGCGCACCAACACGGGACGATAAGAGCGGTGCGCACGGCGCACCCTACGGGAAAACCGATTCTGGAACTCATATTATTACACCATGAATATCAGGGATCTCGAACTATTTAGACACCTCGCTGCCAGCCTTCATTTCGGCCGCACCAGCCTGGAGTGCAACATCACCCCCTCCGGGCTTACCCGGACTATCCAGCGGCTGGAGTCCGAGGTGGGCGAACCGCTTTTTGACCGCAACAACCGATCGGTAACTCTCACCCCGGCCGGTCTCGCCTTCAAGGAGTACTGCGAAGAGACCCTCAGCCGCTGGACCGATTTTCGCAACACCCTGAGAAGCGACACGGTGCTGCGGGGCGAACTCTCCCTCTACTGCTCGGTTACCGCCATCCTCTCAATTCTGCCCCGTATCTTCGGCCGCTTCCGCAAGACCCATCCCCAGGTGATGATTAGGATTCAGACCGGCGACGCCGCCCGGGCCATCACCAAACTGCAGGCAAGAGAAGTGGATATCGCCATCGCGGCGCTGCCCTACACCCTGCCGGAGGGCCTCGATTTCATCGAACTGGTGCAGACGCCTCTGCTCTTTATTCTGCCGAAATTCTTTCCGGATATCATTGTCTACCGCGACGGCGAGATCGACTGGCAGAAGACCCCGGTCATCCTGCCGTCGGAGGGGTTGAGCCGCACCCGCGGCGAAAAGTGGTTTGCGGATAAAGGTATCGCACCTTATATATATTCGCAGGTTGCCGGCAACGAGGCAATCATCGCCATGGTAAGCATGGGCTGCGGAGTTGGCATCGTGCCTCGACTGGTGCTCGAAAAAAGCAGCCTGAACAGCGAGGTCGAGATCCTCGACATCTCGCCGCAGCTGGAACCTTTCACGGTTGGGGCCTGTACCACTATGAAAAATCGGCGCAACCCGGTGGTCCAGTCCTTCTGGTGGATCATCGAACAGGAAACGACCAGCGGCGGCCCGTTATAACTTTTTTCACTTGATTGCAGATGACAAACCTCCCAACCAAAATTTCCAGATGACCACCATATTCATTACCAACGACGACGGGATCAACAGTCCGGGCCTCCAGGCCCTGCAGCAGGCCCTGGCGGAGGTCGGCGATACCGTTACCGTCGCGCCGGTCCGGGACAATTCCGCGGTCTCCCACTCGCTCACCATGAACCGTCCGCTCCGGGTGCAGCAGCTTGCGCCGAACGTCTATACGGTCGACGGCACGCCCACCGACTGCGTGGCGGTCGGCCTGAAAAAAATACTCGGCTGCCAGCCCGACCTCCTCGTCTCCGGCATCAACGGCGGCGCCAACCTCGGCGACGATATCTCCTACTCCGGCACGGTTTCGGCGGCCATCGAAGGGACCATGTACGGCATTCCGTCGATGGCCCTGTCGGTGGGTGGCCAGCCGCCCTACGACTTCCGGGCGGCCATGCGGGTGGCGGTCTGCATGGCAAAAAAGATTTTACACTACAGCCTTCCCGCCAACACCCTGCTCAATATCAATGTGCCGAACGGCACGACCTACAAAAACATCCGGGTTACCCGCCAGGGTAGAAGACTCTGGGAGAATTCGATCCACGAGATCCTCGATCCGCTGGGCAGCAAACATTACTGGATCGGCGGCGGCACCGCGGTCGTCGATCCCAACGAGGATACCGATGTGCACTCCTTTGCCGCCGGCAATGTCTCGATCACTCCAATCCAGCTCGACCTCACCAACCATGCCGGTATTGCCTATTTGAAGGAAAATTGGCTGCTCGAAGAAGCGGAAAAGCCTTCGGTGAAAAATTAACTGTGTGATTCGATGACAGAAGAACGGCACAAGAAAGGGATCCTGGCGATAGACGTCGGTCTGGCCGCCAATATGTTGCTGGCTTTCCTCAAAACCAGCGTCGGCATTGCCGGCCACAGTCCGGCACTCCTGGCGGACGGCATCAACTCCACTTCGGATGTAGCCTACGGCATCGTGGTGAAGATCTTCATGCGGCTGTCCAGCAAACCCGCCGACAAGGAGCATCCCTACGGGCACGACCGGCTGGAGTCGATCTCCGCCGTGGTGGTGGGCGCCTTCGTCATCACTACCGCCATCTCCATCTTCTGGTCCTCCATCAACGACGTCTATGACCACTTCAGCGGCATCAGCGATTTTACCGGGGCCTCGCAGCTCGCCCTATGGATCGCCCTTTTCACCATCCTCCTGAAAATCTGGCTGTCGCTGTGGACCCGCAGGCTCGGCCGGCAGACCAGCAACAACGTCCTCTTGGCCCTGGCCGCCGACCACCGCAACGACATCTTTTCGGCCGCGGCCGCCACCGTCGGCATCATCTGCGGCAGGATGGGCCTGCTCTGGATTGACCCTTTGGCCGGCGGCGTGGTCTCCATCATCATTCTCCTCACCGGCGTGGAAATCATCCGGGAATCGGCGGCTGATCTGATGAATACCCTGCCGGGCAAAAAACTCACCGAAGAAATCCGCGAGAAACTCGGGAAAGTGCCCGAAATCCTCGATGTCGAGGAAATCCACGGCCATCGCTTCGGCCTCTACATGGTGGTGAACATCACCGTCGGCATTTCGCCCGATCTGACCGTCGCCGAGGGCGACCGGATCGCCACCCAGGTTGAGGAGATTCTGGAAAGGGAAATCGACTCGATCCGGCGGGTGTTTGTTCACTACCACCCGGTGCGGTACATGTATCGTCAAATGGAAATAATCGAATAGGGTTTGCCGGGTGCATCAACTGCCGGGCCTGGCAGCCACCGGCCGCCAGTCGTCTGCCAGGCCCGGGATACCCATACCTTGGATATGCAGGGCGTTTGTCCCCTCCTCATAGGCCAACGGCCGGCCCTCCCGGCGATTGATGCGAAAGGCGAGGGAATAAGAGAGGACCCGGATCGGGTAGTCGCGGGGCAGCTGCAGCAGATAGGGTTGGATGGTGATGAAGTCGGTGACGCCGTACTGCTGCATGATAAAGCGCAAGCCCCCGTTGGCCGGCCCGATATTGTAGGCGAGCAGCCCAAGAAACAGGTCGTTTTTCATGTCGGTCAGATAGTGGCGCAGGGTGGCGGCACCCACAAAAGCGTTGTAGCGGGGATCTTCAAGTGAGCGGCCATCCGCCGGGAAACGCCGGTTGACCGCCTCCACCGCCGCAGCCGGCGCCTGGGTGATCTGGAAGAGCCCGTGGCCGCCGTCCTGGCTTTTTCTCGGCATAAAGGACGATTCGGTGGCAGCCAGGCCCATGAGGAGGTCGGGATCGACGCCATAGGCCACCGCCGCCTCGTCGATGGACCCCGCATACTGGCCGGCCCGGTCGATCATTTTCTTCAGCTGAGCCGTGTCCAGGCGGCGATAGGCGGCATAGACCTGATGGGCAAGCGTCACCCGGCCTGCTTCTTCCTTGCCGCCGACGAGCGTCCGGTAGTAGCCGAAGGCCCGGGTGAAATAATCCTGCGGCACCAGAAAGCCTGCAAGCAGCGCCAAGCCGGCCACAATCGCCGGCGGCAGCCATGGAAACCACCGGTCGAGCAGCCAGCGCCGCAGCCTGCCCCAGCCGATCAGCAGCAGGGTCACAAGGACGATGAAGGCGAAGATGCCCCCGGCAAACGGCAGCAGGCTGCCCATCACATCGGTGCCGGAGAATCTGTTGGCAAAATGGCCGAGCAGCAGGATGATGGCGGCGATGCCGATGACGGTCAGACCCGACCATTCGAGACCCAGGAAAGTTATGCTTTGCAGCAGGTTCTTCGGCGGTGGCTTCTTCTTTGCCTTGCCCCTGGTTTTTTTCGGCTTTGGGCCGGTGGCAGCCCGCTTGCGAACCGGCGGCGAAGAAGGGGGTGCGGTTGAAGGTGGTCGTGCCATTTATGCGGTCAAAATAAAAATATCGGGTAGGGTTCCGGATCCTATGGATACTTACGCGTTCTTGTCCGTCCGGCAAATGCAATCAGGACCTTATTCGACGACGGCAATGCGGTCAATTACAATCTGTTTCCTCTGCCGTGAGTCAATCATGGGAGTTTTCTCGAAAATGTGCTAGGCTGAATCACCGTTTTGCTCCATCCGACCGTTTTAAGAGTGACTTCACCTGTCGAAAAAGGGGGGCGTATGGGAATCCACGATCTGGAGAAGTTCTTTCGCCCTGAGACTATCGCCGTGATCGGTGCAAGCGAGCGGCCAGGTCGAATAGGAACCGCCCTGATGCACAATCTTCTGCACGGCGGCTTCAAGGGCCGGCTGTTTCCGGTCAATCCCAATGCCGGCCGCGTCATGGGCCTGCCGGCGGCGGCTGCCATTACCGCTGTCGATGCCCGCATCGACCTGGCCGTGGTGGCGGTGCCGATCGCCAGTGTCCCGGAGGTGATCGGCCAGTGCGTGGCGGCCGAAGTCAAGACAGCAATAATCATCTCCGCCGGTGGCAGGGAGACCGGCGAACCCGGCCGACTTATCGAACAACGGATCGCAGAGGCCGCCGCCGGCCGGATCCGCATCGTCGGCCCTAACTGCCTGGGGGTCATGGCGCCCGGGTCCCTCCTCAATGCCACTTTTGCCGCCGGCATGCCCAATCCCGGCAATCTCGCCTTCGTCTCGCAGAGCGGGGCGGTGTGCACGGCCATCCTCGATCTCTCCTACAAAGAGGGGATCGGTTTCAGCCACTTCGTCAGCATCGGCTCCATGCTCGATGTGGACTTCGGCGATATGATCGATTACCTGGGCCGCGACCCTGCCGCCAAGTCAATCCTGCTCTATGTCGAGCAGCTTTCAGGCATCCGCAAATTCATGAGCGCCGCCCGCGCGGTTGCCCGGATCAAGCCGATCATCGTTCTGAAGGCAGGCAGCAGTCAGGCCGGAGCCATGGCGGCCGCCTCCCACACCGGAGCCATGGCCGGCGAGGATGCAGTCTACGACGCAGCCTTTAAGCGTGCCGGCGTCATCAGGGTGCACAGCATCGAGGAACTCTTCGACTGCGCCGAGCTGACGGCGAAACAACCGAGACCGGCCGGGCCACGCCTGGCGATTATCACCAACGGCGGCGGGCCCGGGGTCATGGCCATCGATGCCTTGGCCCGCTATGGTTTGGAGCCGACCGAACTGAGCCGGGAGACCATCCTGGCCCTCGACAGTATCCTGCCTTCGTGCTGGAGCCGCCGCAATCCGGTGGACATCCTCGGCAGCGCCACTACCGAACGGTATGTCCAGGCGGTGGAAATCATCAGGAGAGAGCCCGGTCTTCATGGGCTGATGATCATCATGGCGCCCCAGGCCCTGACCGACCCGCTCGAAGTGGCCAGGACGCTTACCCAGCAGCTGAAAGGAGCGCCGTTCCCCGTCTTTGCCGTCTGGATGGGCGGCCGGGCCATGGAGGCCGCGGTGCAGTTCATGAACGACGCAGGTCTCGCCACCTATGCCGTGCCCGAACGGGCCGTACTGGCCTTCACCTATATGGTCCGGCATACCCGAATTCTGGCGATGATGAAGGAGATCCCGCCGCGCCTGCAGCGCCGGCTGAATTTCGACCGGGAGAGCGTACGGAAGATCATTGCCGAACAAGATGTTGCAGATGGCTGCATGCTCACCGAAACTGCAGCAAAAAAGATCCTCGCGGCCTACGGCATCCAGACCAATCCCACAGCAGTCGCCGATTCGGTCGAGGCGACCGTGGCGCTCGCCGAGAAAATTGGCTGGCCGGTGGTCATGAAGATCGTCTCCCCCGACATCACCCATAAGACCGAGGCGGACGGGGTGCAGCTCGATCTGCGAACAGCTGACGAGGTGCGGGCGGCCTACTCCCGGATCATGACGGGGGCGGCGCGCTACAACGCCGAGGCAAAAATCGAGGGAGTAGCGGTCCAGGCCTACCTTGCCCAGCCCGACTACGAGCTGCTTCTCGGGGTGAAACGCGATGAGGCCTTCGGTCCGGTCATCGTTTTCGGTATGGGCGGGATCTATACCGAGGTCATCCGCGACCGGGCCCTCGGCCTGCCGCCCCTCAACCGGCTGCTGATCCGTCGTCTTATGGAGGAAACAAAAGTTTTCAAGCTGCTGCACGGCTACCGCAACCGGCCGCCCGCCGACATTATGGCCATAGAGGAGATGCTGCTTCAGCTCTCGCAACTCGTTATCGACATCCCGGAGATCGCCGAGCTCGATATCAACCCGGTCATTGTCAAGAACGGCAAGCCTCTCGCCGTCGATGCCCGGATCCTCTTGCGGCCGGCGACGAAACCCTCGCCCCTGCATCTGGCGATCAGCCCCTATCCGGCCCAGTACGAGCTGTGCACCGAGACCAAAACCGGACTGCGGCTGCTCATCCGGCCGATCCAGCCCGAGGATGCCGAGCTGTTCGTTACGCTGTTCAAGACGCTCTCGCCGACCAGCGTCTATTTCCGCTTTTTCAGGCATATGAAGGAGTTGACCCCGGAGATGCTCGCCATGCTGACCCAGGTCGACTACGACCGGCATATGGCGCTGGTGGCGTTGGACGAGTCGGCCACGCCGGAACGAATGCTGGGGGTGGCGAGGATCATCGGCAATCCGGATCTGTCCGAGACCGAGTTTTCCATCATGGTCGGCGACCCCTGGCAGGGCCAGGGCGTGGGGGCTACGCTCCTCCTCAACCTCCTCAGGGTGGCCAGGCAACAGGGCGCCAAAAAAATCTGGGGCACCGTCCTGCGCGAGAATACCCATATGCTGGCGCTGGGCAAACGGTGCGGCTTTCATTTAAAATATGACAGCGAAGAGGGCGCCTACGATCTGACCATCGATCTTTCCCAGGTCGAGTGGGAAGAATAACG
Organism: Desulfobacterales bacterium GWB2_56_26; assembly: GCA_001799365.1. GTDB lineage: Bacteria > Desulfobacterota > Desulfobulbia > Desulfobulbales > Desulfocapsaceae > Desulforhopalus_A. The sequence goes on from MGTI01000196.1 coordinate 8,210, forward strand.
CGACGTTCACCTGTGACTTCCCGATCGGTACAATAGACTATGAAAAAACACTTCCTGGTCACCATCAGCAACGACGCCGAGATCCTCTACGGTGTCCGGTTCATCTGCTCCTTCTTCGAGAGCGGCGCCGACCATCAGGTTACCCTGCTGCACATCTGCCGGCGGGACGCAGGCGGCGCGAGCGCCACTCTGTCGCAGATGTGGCAAGGACCGAGCGAGGGGATCAAAGGCCAGTTAACTGTGCAGGCCAAAAAGGCAATCGACAGGGCCAAAGACCTTCTCCGCGGTCACACCATGGCCATCGACCAGGTGATGACCAAGACCTGTGCCGAACGATACGGCAAGGTCAAGGACATCCTGACGGAAGGGTCCAAAGGCGCCTACGATGCCATCGTCCTCGGCCGGCGGGCCTCGTACACCCTGCAGTGGATGTTCGAGCGGGCGGCCGACGAGACGGCCCAGTCGATCATCAGGGACACCGGCTGCACCACACCCCTATGGATCTGTCCCGAACCCCTGCCGGGCAAAAAAAACGTGCTGCTCTGCCTCGACGGGTCCGAGAACAGTTACCGGGCGGCCGACCACGTCGGCTATATCCTTGCCGATCAACCGCAGCAGCAGATCACCCTCTTTCATGTGCAGAATGTCAAAGATTACAACGACCCGGCGGAGATTTTTGTCCGGGCGGAAGAGATACTCAAGGGCTACGGGATCGGCAGCGACCGGCTCCGCCGCGAGTCCTCCTGGGGAATGACGGTGGCCGGTGCGATAGAGAGCGAGGTGGAAAGAGGCGGTTATGCCGCGGTGGCCGTGGGCCTGCACGGGGAGAGACAGGGGCAGGCGAAGAGCACCCGGATTTCGGGAGGCATCACCGCCAAGCTCATCAGTAAGGTGGAAAAAGCCTCGCTCTGGTGTTGTCCGTAAAACCCGCGGTTTCGTTCAGGGAAAAAAATTCGGGTGGCGCCGGGCTGTTATGACGCGTCACCCGGAGATGATCGGTCGGGATGCGCAGTCTATTGCCACAGCATCTCTTTCTCGTTCAGGAACAGCTTGCCGTCTTTGGTCTCGGCCGTGTGCCGGATGAGATCGCCGTTTTTCACGAAGAGGCCGGTCTGCATACCGGGATAAACAGGTGAAAACAGCAGCGGAGCGTCCCCTACCAGTTTTTCCGGCAGGCTGATTTCCGATTTCAGCTCGAGGACATCGAGCGCCAGTTTCGGCTGATTGACCATAGGAAAGACCTGGGCAAAGGTCATGTCCTTTTTGAGCAGAATGACCACATCGCCTTTGATCTCGCCCTCCGGTACCTGCAGGTGGAGGCCGGTGAGCTGAAACTCCAGCCCCTTGGTCAGGAGTTTTTCCCCGGCGGCCACCAGCTGAAAGCCCATATTGGCCATCTGCCGGTCGGCGATCTCCTTCATCTTCTGCGGATCGTTCTTGGCAGCAGCCATTTCCGTCAAGAGGCCGCGCATGGCCGCGGTATACAGTTTCATGAATTCTTCATAGCGACCGGCATCAAGGCCCTTGACCCCGAATCGGGCAAAGATGTTGTCGATCTTTTGGGTACCGGCGATGAGACTGTCGGCACCGTACTCCGCCGTGGCCGACAGCATCTTCTGCTTCCGATCGAAGTCGATGACGGAGTCGAGTTTCAAACCGGCAAGCTCGAACTTATCGGCATCGCTTTCCCCTTTCGCCTTGCTGTCCTGCATGGCCAGATGAAGCTCACCGTCCCAGATATAGGGAGAGATCATGGCGAGGTCCGACTTCAGGGAAACCCCGGCGAGCGCAAATTTACCCGCGACCTCCAATCCCTCCCAGGAACCCTCGGATGAAAAGCTCCTGAATTCGCTGTCGAAAGCAACCGCCATACGCCCCGGCTTGACGGCAACAGTTTCCTGCCCCTCCTGAACGGTAAAGGCATCGATTGCCGCCGCCGTTTCAATGCCGCCGGTCATCTTATAGGTAGTGGTGATATGCAGGGGATCTTTGCCACCCAGCCTGCCGTTGACCAGATCCGCGTACCATTTGTTTTTTTCAAGGCTCGTCTTGGTGGTAATGCCGGAGAGATTGTGCTCCGCACGATCGACAAAAACTATTTCATCAACATCGTAGACGGCCTTCAAACTGTCCGACTTGATCCGCCACTCGATTTCCGACGAGTCGAACCCTTTGTCGTACCTCACAATCTCGGCCCGAACATCGTGCCCGGATTCGGCATACCGCTGATTGAGATTATCGAAAGAGTCGCGGACGATCCGCTCCATGATCACGCCGCTGATGAACGGCGAAGCAAGTCCGGCAAGAATGAGAATCCCGCCAACGACGATTACAATCTTCTTCATACCTTCCTCTTCAATCTATTTCGATTCAATTTGATTGGGTGCAGAACTCATTCAATAAGCTCCGAATCCCCGGAAATTCCTTTTCTTATAAATCAGGAAAAATGAATTTCCAAGCCGCTAAACTGTGCCTCACCCTATCCGGTATTGACTCCATACTCAACATATTTTGCATCACAATGTGGAGGAAATGAGAGACACTCGCAATGCAATCGGCAATCTTCCGGTAACCAATGAGGGGGAAAAGGAAAAAATTGCTTTTTAACATAAAATCGTTATACCCTTCTCTGAAATTTATTCATGAAACGATAAGCATAAAGGGTAAATACAAACGTACCGGAAGATGCTGAGTCCACTATGATACTTCGGTTACTTGCTCAATACTTCACCACATTCTTCCGCAAACGGCGGGGGCAGAACCTGCGGGCGGCAGTCATCCTCACCGTAGTGCTGCTGTATGGCGCCGCAGGGTTTACCTACTTTGAGCGGGAGGTGGGCGAGGCGACCTTTGTCGATGGGTTGTGGTATTCGCTGGTGACGATGAGCACGGTGGGGTACGGCGATTACTTCCCGAAGACGCCGCTCGGCCGGTTTGCGGTCGGGGTGCCGTTGATGTTTGTCGGCATCGGCATTCTGGGGTATGTGTTATCGGCTGTCTCAACTGCTTTGGTGTTCAGGCAAAGTCAAAAATTGAGAGGTATGGGTAAAATGAATCTCAAAGGGCATATTGTGGTCATCAACGTGCCGAGCGTGGCCAAGGTGGAACAGGTTATCCGGGAGCTGCGCCGCGATCCGACGATCGGCAGCGATACCGAAGTGGTCATCGTTGCCGAGGAGCTGGAGGAGCTGCCACGGGTCTTCCACGGGCACGACGTCCATTTCGTCAAAGGCAATCCCACCCGTGACGAGACGCTCGTTCGGGCGAGCATCGACGATGCCGCGTATGTTGTCATTCTCTGCCGTGATCCCAAGGATTCCGCCTCCGATAACCTCAATCTGGCGATCACCCTGGCGATAGAATCCCGGGCCTCGAAGGTGATTTCGGCGGTGGAATGCATCGATCCCGGCATGATGGATCTGCTCAGGAAAGCAAAGTGCGACCGGATCGTCTGCCTGTCGAAGTTCGAGTCGCGGTTCATCAGCCACGAGCTGCTCAATCCCGGCGCCCAGAGTCTTATCGAAGATCTGATCTGCAGCGCAGGCGGGCAGCAGCTCTATATTACCGCCATCCCCTCGGCGCTGCAGATTCGCACCTATGGCGATCTCAGCGGGATTTGCCACGCTTCCCAGCACGTGCTGATCGGCATCCGGCGCGGCAAGGAGCAAATCTTTAACCCGGCCGACAACACCGCACTGCTTGCCGGCGATGCGGCGGTCACCATCGGCGAACGCCGTCTGCTCTTTCACTGACCTCCGTAACCCATTTCCCATAGAGAGAGGAACCGATTCATGAAAAGATCCCCCTGCATCAGTCTCGTTCTGCTGTCCACCCTCTCGCTCACCGCCTGCGACTCCGATGTTCCCGGCATGCGCAACGAGTATCTCACTCTCCAGGACTGCGTCCAGGACTGGGGCGATGCCGAGGAATGCGACGAAAACGGCGGACGCTTTTTCGGCCCCGCCGTCTTCTACGACGATAACGATCATAAGCACTACTACAAATCGAAAAAACATGGCAGTTTTACCCCCACCTCGGCGAATTCCGCCTACACCAAGGCCCTGGCCGGCAGCCACTCGAAGGCCGTCGCCCAAAGTTCGGTGAAGGTGGGCGGTTTCGGCAAAAGCGGCGGGTTTCACGGGGTCTCCTCATGATCCGCAAGCGGGTAGCCAAGCGGCCGGACTGGAAAGAGAAGTTCGAGGAGGCCGGCTTTTCCTTTCATTCCATGGACGGCGAGTATTGGCGGGAAGGGATCTGCTATGAATTTACGCCCGCACAGATCGATTATCTCGACGACGTCACGGGGGAACTCCACGAGATGTGTCTGGCGGCCGTCGACCACGTCATCCGCTATGACCAGTGGGACGATCTCTCTATCCCGCAAACGTGGCGGCAGGCCATCATCGACTCCTGGAACAGGCGCGATCCCTCCATCTACGGACGGTTCGACTTCGCCTACGACGGCACAGGCCCGGCCAAGCTGCTCGAATACAACGCCGATACCCCCACCTCGCTCTACGAATCCTCCATCGCCCAATGGCTGTGGCTGGAAGAAGCGATGCCGCGGATGGATCAGTTCAACTCCATCCATGAAAAACTTCTCAAGCGATACGAAGCGTTGCCGGCCGCTCGCGACGAGCGGGAAATCTTCCATTTCAGCGCAATATCCGGCCATCAGGAAGACCTGGTTACCGTCGAATATCTCCGCGATGTGGCAACGCAGGTGGGTTTTGCGACAAAACTCACTTTTATCGAGGATATCGGTTACGACACTGTCGGCGGCAAGTTCGTCGACGAGGAGGGGTTGGAGATCCGCTCGCTGTTCAAGCTCTACCCCCTGGAATGGATGCTGGCCGAGGATTTCGGCGAATATCTTATGGAGCAGCGAAACCTCAAACTGTACGAACCCTTCTGGAAGATCATACTCTCCAACAAGGGTATCCTGGCGATTCTCTGGCAGCTCTACCCCGATCATCCCAATCTTCTACCGGCATCCTTTACCGAACCCCGCAATCTTGCGAAGTTCGTCCGGAAGCCGGTTTTTTCCCGGGAAGGGGCGAATATCCAGATATGCGCAGGCGAAGGAGTGCTGCTGGACAGCGGCGGGACCTATTCATTGCAGTCCTCCGTCTATCAGGAGTACTGCGAGCTGCCCCGGCATGACGGTTTTTACACTCTGATCGGTTCCTGGGTGGTGGGTGATGAACCGGCAGGACTCGGCATTCGTGAAGATACCACGGTAATAACCAAGAATACCTCAATGTTCGTGCCCCACTACTTTGTGCCATAATGGCTGATTATTGGGGGAGAAAATATTTCTTATCGGGCATTTTTCTAATCGGGCGAAAGATTTTTCGCCCCTACAACGTCGGCAAAAGGAGGATTCACAATGGGCAGTGGTTTTGCATCGGGAATATTCAATTTCGGCATCTATCTCGGAACGGCGATGGCCTTGTTTGTCGTCTTCCTCTATGCCTATACCAGATTGACGCCGTACACGGAGCTTGCCGAAATCCGCAGCGGCAACAATGCCGCGGCCTGCAGCCTGGGCGGGGCGATCATCGGCTTCGTCTTGCCGGTGGCGAGCGTCATCGCCAACAGCGTGGGGGTGGTCGATGTTATTATCTGGAGTCTTATTGCCATGGCCATCCAGATGCTGCTCTTCGTCGTCATCTGGAAAAGATTTTCGGATATCGTCACCAATATTCATGAAGGTCAGCTCGCGAGCGGCATCTTCCTCGGCGCCCTGGCGATCGCTATCGGCATTTTGAATGCCTCGTGTCTGACCTATTAAGATCGATTGCTGCTTTGAAATCCTTCTCCGGTCTCGGGTTATTCCTTCCCTGATATTGTTCAGGTAATGGCCAAAGGCCGGAGAATTTGAAAGCGCCTGACGGCAACATGCCCCTGCCACGAATACAGTCTTTCCTATTGAAATCAAAACAATTTTACCATAGATACGTTATCTTTCCTGAAAAGCATCAGGTGCCGAAAAATGCTTGCGTAAATCGTTAGGAACAGATACTTTGTTTCCACGATTTTCATGCACTGGGGGGAGAGCCGTTTTTTCGCCATCCAAGACCCGCGGTGATGGCCCCGATAGCTACACCTTACAAACACGTTCGTGTTGCATCCCGGAAGTAAGGTCCACCCGAGTCGCCTATCACAGCCCTGCCGCCAGACGACACCCGACGAAAAGGTGCCGGGAAAAATCCGGCCCCCGTTACTCGATTTCTTACAAAAAGCCGATGCAACCTGGGCTTCGCCGCAATCCGGCAATTCCCAGGGAAAGGATACTTCATGAATTCTCATGTGATACGCAAGGATACGATTTTCAAGCTGCTGGACCAGAATGGTCCTTTCGCAGTGGGGGAGACCGTACCGCAACCGAACCGGTTTTCGCCGCTGATCCGTAATCAGGTCGCCTGTCTGAAAAAGGCGCACCTGTGCAGCAGATACCGTATTACCCGAAACCAGATCTTCGAATTCCTCAATGTCGGATCCTTCGCCGATATCGGCAGGCTGATCGAAGACGAGAAGTGCCGGAAGGCCACCAGCCGTCGGGCCTATCTGCTGTTGTCACGAATGTTCGGCATTGCCGGCAACGACAACGAATGTCTCATCGCCGTTAAAAACTATTCGAGCACCGCCGACGGGGTCATCCGTTACCTGAAGCGGGCCGTGCTGGCCCCTTACGCTTCATACCTCGACATGGATAACAAGGTGGATACCATCTACGATCCGGTGGAGCTGCTCCTCATTCCCTTCGACGACCGCTACCACAAAAAGGCCCGGTTCGAGGCCAAGCGCAAGCTGGTGCTCATGCAGCTGGCGGCGGCCATCGAGCAGCGGGAGCGGGAGACGAACATCGAAAAGAAATTCGCCGGCTTTCTCGATTTCCTCAACAACCATGTGTGGAGCACGGATGCCAAGATCGGCGAGCAGGAACCCGCCGTCCTCCTGAGCCGTCATTCGCCGGAGGACTTCGCCTGCAACGAGGTATCGGTGCTCTCCTGGACCTCTGCCGAAGAGAACAATAATCATCTGGAGCGGGGCCTGAAACGGACCCTCATCAAACGCCTCTGGTTCCATTACGACAACCGGAAAATTCCCATTTATGTCATCGTCCGCAAAAAAGAATCGGTCGCGAAAGTCTTGAAACTCTTACGCAAGGGCGAGGAAAATCCGGACGTCGCGGTAGCCGACGAGCTGGGGCTCATGGGAGTTCTGGACGGCATCGCCGAAGTGCGAATTTTCCAGAAGCATCTTTTTGAAAGTGCTTTTCGGGCGGGCTCCTTTCTCACCCTGGAGGATGTCTCCGACACGTTGGAAGGCGGACTTCACAACGGCAATATCGGCAGCTCGACCAACACCCCGATGCTGAAATTCTTCGCCCGCATGGGGGGCATGCGGGTCGAGTTCATCATCCACACCAACAGAAGCTTTCTCAA
>MGTI01000197.1:0-4821 GCA_001799365.1 Desulfobacterales bacterium GWB2_56_26
GATCAGCGGGGAGGTGAGCAAAGAATACGAAAACCTGATCAAGATCGTCCAGGACAAATACCCGGATCTGATGAATCTGACCCGCACCCAGGACGCCGTGGCCGGCAAGATGATCTACATGCAGGTTCGGATCCTGGAGATGAACAAGCGCGCAACGGAAAACCTAGGTATCAACTGGAACCTCGACAACCTGGCCGGACCGAGCTTCGAGTTCGGCGTTGAGCACTCACGCAACGGCGCTACCATCCTCAACAGCGACAAGACGATCCCCAATTCCCTGAAAAAGGCAGGGGTCAAGGATTTAACCACCAGCGCAGGGTATTTCGGCATTGCCACCGGGGTAACGAGCGCAATCAGCCTGCTCGAGGCCAGCGGCGACACCGTGGTCCTGGCCGAGCCCCGCCTCAGCACCCGATCCGGCGGCAAGGCCTCTTTCCTCGCCGGCGGCGAAATCCCGATGACGATCATCTCCAGCCTGGGTCAGACCACAGTTGAATTCAAGAAATACGGCATTTCGCTCGATATCGAGCCGGTAGTCGACGATCGCGGCAACATCCTCGCCCATATCGACACCGAGGTCAGCATGCCCGATTTGACAATTCATGCTCAGGGCATCCCCGGTCTCCTCAGCCGCAGGACCAGCACCGACATCAGCATGAAGGCCAGGGAGACCCTGGTTATCGCCGGGCTGCTCAACGAATCGACGCATAAGAACTACGACAACGTCAAGTGGCTTGGCAAGCTGCCCATCCTCGGCCCCCTGTTTCGGAGCAAGGATTTCTCAAACGAGCAATCGGAACTGGTCATTTTAGTCACTCCCCAGGTCTACGACGCCTCGTCGGTCCCCAACCAGGAAGGGCTCGAAAAGGCTGATGAGATGCAGCGGCGTTATCACGAAATCATCGGCGGCGGCGGTCTGCTCGAGTAGGGAGGAAAGATGTTTGAGATCGTAGTTCAGGACAGCGGCGGCAAAGAAACAGGACGGTACAGCTGTCCCGGCGGCAGCTGCACCGTCGGCCGCTCATCGAAAAACCTTGTGATTCTGGGCGGCTGGCGAATCGGAGCCAGCCACGCCCGTTTCGACCAAAACAGTACCGGCATCTTCGTCACCGACACCAGCGGCGGCGGGGGCCTGCAGGTCAATGGCCGGCCCGTCTCCAACTACGGGCCGCTGACCGGCAGCGATGTTATCAGCCTCAGCAGCTATCGGCTGCAAATTCTGGTCGATGCCGGCACCCATGTCCCGCAACCAACCCCAGCGCAGGCGGCAAGCCCGAAAATTCCCGTGTCGGCGGAACTGCCCGGAAGGGCCTCCGATACTGGAGAGGCAGAGGGGAAAAAAGGTGCCTTCGGGGTGAGGAACAGCTCGGCAGGCGAGACGGTCGAGGCCGGCGAGCGCTTCCACTTCCATTCCCTCGTCCACCGAAAACTCATGCAGGCCATGGACCTTAGGCGCACCGACGTCGAATCCATGGATGTTGTGCAATTGACGACGACCGTGAGGGGCCTGATTGGTCAGATCATTGCTGAACTTGATAAGGAACTGCCGCCGGGCCTCGACCGCGACCGCCTCGGCAAAGAGGTTCTCAACGAGGCGGTGGGTCTCGGTCCCCTCGAGGACTTCCTGGCCGACGAGGAAGTAACCGAGATCATGGTCAACCGCTACAACGATATCTATATCGAGCGCCACGGCAGGCTGGAGCAGAGCCCGATCACCTTCAGCAGCGACGATGCCGTCCGTTCGGTGATCGAAAGGATTGTTTCACCGCTCGGCCGCCGCATCGACGAGAGTTCGCCGATGGTCGACGGACGCCTTCCCGACGGTTCGCGGGTCAATGCCGTGATCCCGCCACTGGCGATCAAGGGGCCTTGTCTTACCATCCGCAAATTCTCACGCAAACAACTGACCACCGACGACCTGATGGCTTTCAGCGCCATGGACACGAAAATGGTGCGCTTTCTCGATTGCGCCGTCCACAACCGCAAGAACATCATCATTTCCGGCGGCACCGGCAGCGGCAAGACGACCTTCCTGAATGTGCTGTCGAACTTCATCCCGCACAATGAAAGGATCATCACCGTCGAGGATTCCGCCGAGCTGAGGCTCGGCCAACCGCATGTGGTCAGCCTCGAGGGCCGGCCGGCGAACATGGAAGGGGCCGGAGAGGTGACGATACGCGATCTGGTCCGCAACTGCCTGCGGATGCGGCCGGACCGCATCGTCGTCGGCGAATGCCGCGGCGGCGAAGCCCTGGACATGCTCCAGGCCATGAACACCGGCCATGACGGCTCGCTGACCACTGTCCATGCCAACAGCCCCCGCGACCTGATCAGCCGGCTCGAAGTCATGGTAATGATGGCCGGCATGGAACTGCCGGAGCGGGCTATCAGGGAGCAGATCATCTCGGCGGTCGACGTCATCGTCCAGCTCTCCCGCTTCTCGGACGGCTCGCGCAAGGTCACTCACATCAGCGAGATCACAGGGCTGGAGGGGGAGATAGTGCAGATGCAGGAAATCTTCAGCTACAACCAGCATGGCCTGGACGGTGACGGCAAGGTGGTGGGTGAATTCGTCGCCACCGGCCGGGTTCCGGAATTTTACGAAGGCCTCAAGCAGCAGGGCTTGCAGGTCGACATGAGTATCTTCACGAACCCATGATCAGCGAATTCATCATAATCGGACTTGCGGCAATCAGCGGCGGTCTGTTCGCCTGGCTCCTGTTGCAGCGCCTGCCGTCGCGAGTCCTCGATTACCGGAAGAACCTGGCCATTGTCGCCGAGAGCCGCTTTGCCGAGATGTTCGTTTTTGTCGACGTGGGCCGCTGGCTCAACTTCTACTTCGCTTTGATCCTGCTCTTGCCCATGACCGTGTGGGTACTGACGCGGGAGGTGTGGCTCGGCGTGATCGCCCTTGGCATAGCCATCGCCGCGCCATACACGCTGATCTCGATCCTCTACAAGCGCAGGCTGCAGACCATCGAAAAACAGCTGCCGGATGCTATGATCATGCTCTCAGCCTCGATGCGGGCCGGGGCCAGCTTTACCACCGCCCTTGACTCCCTGATCCAGGAGAGCTCCCCGCCGCTCTCCCAGGAATTCAGCCTGCTGCTTCGGGAGATCCGGTTGGGTGTCGACATGGAGACCGCCTTAAACCATATTGAGCAGCGAATTCCGCTCGAGGACTTTCGCCTGCTGTTGTCCGCCGTCCGCATTTCCCGTGAAGTGGGCGGCAACCTCGCGGAAAACATGGACAAACTCGCCGCATCCCTGCGCAGCAAGCTCGCTATGGAAGGCAAGATCCAGAGCCTTACCGCCCAGGGCCGGCTGCAGGGAATCGTCATGAGCCTGCTGCCGATGGTTCTCGTCGCCGTCCTGATGAAACTCGAGCCGACGGCCATGAGCATGCTCTTTACCACAAAAATCGGCTGGGCCGTGCTGGCCCTGGTCCTGATCATGCAGGTGCTGGGTTTTCTGGCCATCCGTAAAATTACCGACATTGACATATGACGACGCCGATTCTCATCTCCAGTTTCGCCGGTCTTTCCGTCCTCTTCCTCGTCCTCTGGCTGAACCGGCTCTTTCTCCTCGTTCCCGAGGAAGACCGGGAGTTTAAAGATCCCCTGCCCTGGCTCCTGCGATTTGTCTGGCCGCTGGTCAGGGTCATCGCCTACCACGTCTGCGCCCTGCTGCCCTTTTCCTACCTGGGCGGTATCGAGGCGCGGCTGCGGCGAAACGGAGTCGAATACCTGATGATCGCCGAGGAGTTCATCGCCCTGCGGTTGCTGTCGGCCTTCTCCATCCTGGCGATTGGCTATATCGCCTTGGCGATGATTCACGAGTGGAATCCGGCATATCTCGCTATCCTGCCGATTCTCGGATATTTCTATCCGGATGTCTGGCTGCGGGATATCAGGAAGCGGCAGGTGAATGGCGTGCTGCGGACCCTGCCCGCCTACCTCGATTTTATTTCGATGGCGGTAGAGGCCGGGCTTAACTTTTCCGGCGCCCTGGAACTGGCCAGGAAGAAGGCCCCTCCCGGTCCCCTGGCCAACGAGTTCGGGGTGGTCCAGCGCGATCTCCGCGCCGGTATCAGCCGGGCCAATGCCCTGAAAAGACTAGCCGAACGGATCAACATCCAGGAGATGACCAGCTTTGTCAACTCGGTGATTCAGGCGGAAAAAATGGGTTCAAGTCTCGCCCAGGTCCTGAAAATCCAGGCCGAACAGCGACGCCTGGAGCGCTTCCAGCGGGCCGAGAAGAAGGCCATGGAGGCGCCGGTCAAGCTGATCGGCCCCCTCGTCCTCTTCGTCTTCCCCACCACCTTCATCGTCCTGGCCTTTCCGATCGTCATGAAATTCATGCAGGAGGGGTTGCTGTGACCGCGGGGCAGATGCAGCTGGCGCGCACCGGAAGGGTGGTTCTGCCCGGGGTCCTGCGGGCCGACGGCTATTTCGAGCGGGCGAGAGGGCTTTTGGGACGGCCTTCGCCCATAGAAGGCGAAGGTATGTTCTTCCCCGGCTGCCGCTCCATCCATACTATCGGCATGAGATATCCTATCGACCTGGTCTTTCTTGATGGGATGGGGGGTGTCGTCGGTCTGCGTTCCGGCCTCAAACCCTTTCGCCTGGCCCTGTGCCGCAAAGCGACGGCAGTTCTTGAACTTGCCTGCGGCGAGATCGAGCGACTCGGCCTGAGAGCGGGCGACCAACTGTTATGGCAACAACAATGAAACGTATCTTCTTTCTTTTTACCGTCTTTCTCCTCTCGTCCTGCGCAATAAAGAGCGAACCGACTGCCGATCTGGCAGAGGTACAGCAGTTG
>MGTI01000197.1:4897-5883 GCA_001799365.1 Desulfobacterales bacterium GWB2_56_26
TCTGGTTCCGGCTGGCCAACGGCTATGTCAGGGTCGGTCAGCCGGACGCGGCGGTCACGGCCTATCGCAATGCCCTGCTGCGTGATCCCAAACTCGGCATGGCCTGGCACAACCTGGCCGAAACCCATCTGCAGATGGCCCTGCAGGCGTATATCGAGGGCCGCAAATATATCACCGACGATGATCCATCCTTTAACAGCATCAAGGCGAAACAGGAAAAGCTTCTGGAGCTTCTGGGAACAAAAGAAGATGGCAGGTAGAATGAGAGGCGCAACACAGAGGAGGGTGCTGCAGGGTGAAGAGGGACAGGCAATGGTCGAGTTCCTGGTGATCCTGCCGGCGATGCTGATGCTCATCTTCGGCGCCATCCAGTTCGCCCTGATCTTCCATGCCAAGATTACCCTGAATTACGCGGCATACGAAGCGGCCCGGGCCGGCAGTCTCGGCAACGCCGATTTCAACGAGGTGAGGGAAGGCTTTGCCCGGGGACTGGCCCCTCTGTACAGCTACTCCGCAGACGATAAGGATCAGGTGGCCGCCTTCCAGCGCGCCAGGGAAAAGGTGCTGAATCTTGTCGATGACCAGATTCTGGTACGGATCGAAAGGCTCAACCCGTCGACTGACGTGCTCAACCACTATAAAGGCAACGGCGAGATCCCCAATGACAACCTGCTTTTTCGCAACTTCAGCAGCAGCTCCGCCGACAAACAAAAGGTGTCGATCCAGGACGCGAACCTGCTCCAAATCAGGATTACCTACTGGCATCCCCTCTACGTCCCCCTGATTAACCGGATGATCTTCTCCTTCATCTGCTGCCGCGACCAGGATGAGGATTTCGCTGAGGAAAACTGGAGTATCTCCTCCTTCATCGGCAGCAAAAAAGGCGATACCTGCCGCTGGGGGGAAGACCGGGCCTGCGACGAAGACGAACCGCACATCCCCCTCACCGCGGTGGCCGCCATCCGCATGCAGACCCCGGCCCGGGA
>MGTI01000197.1:5941-6153 GCA_001799365.1 Desulfobacterales bacterium GWB2_56_26
TTGTCCCGCAACCGACAAAAAATTTATCCGACGGACAATCATCCCTGAGGTAGCAGGGTATCAATATCGGCAAAACCCGCCTCCACCAAAGCCGAGGCAAGCAATGAAGATTCCGCCCGATTCCCCTCTCAGGGCAGCTCGATGGCCCAGTTTGCCAGCGGCGGCACTGTCTTGACGACTCCCCGCGCTTTAAGGAAGGCGGCAAACCGGTT
>MGTI01000197.1:6234-8383 GCA_001799365.1 Desulfobacterales bacterium GWB2_56_26
AAGATTGTCGAGGGACTGGGTAATGGCCGGATGATCCTTACCGAAGGCCTTCTCCCGGATCGCGAGCGCCCGGCCGTGCTGTTTCAGGGCCAGGAGCGGTTCGCCGCGCAGGCTGTGCAGTATCCCGAGATTGTTATAGGATTGAGCGACAGCCGGATGGCCTGCGCCGAACGCCCGTTCCCGTACCTTAAGGGATTTTTCCAAAAGGGGTGCGGCATTTCCCGGCTTGCCGGTATTGAGAAAAAATTCGGCCAGGGCGTTGCGGCATCGGGCCAGGTCGGGATGCTCCTCGCCCAGGGATGTGACGTAGATCTTTTCCGCTTCCTTTAAAAGATACTCCGTCCGTTCGGCCTTGCCGGTCACGGCATAGAGTTCCGCCAGCCGTTCCAGCGCTCCCGCAAGCAGCGGGTGATCTCCCGGCAGCACGTCGCTGAAGATATCGAGCACCCGATTCAGCAGCGGTTCGGCCACCGCATACTCACCTCTGGCAAGATGGATTTCGGTGAGATGCCAGAGGACTTCGGCAAAGGCGGCACTTGTCGGGCCGTCCGATTTCTCGGCGATGGCAAGCGCCCGCCGCAGTTTGGGTTCGGCCTGATCCAGACGCCCCTGCTCCAGATCGAGCGCGGCAAGGTTCACCAGACCGTCCGCCACCTCGCCGGAATCCGGGCCGTTTATGGCTTCGTAAAGACTGAGCGATTTGCCGAATGACGTTTCCGCCTCGCCACGGTTGCCCAGAAGGCGGTGGATCTCGCCGAGATTATGGTACGACACCGCCACGTTCGGATGCACTGCCCCGAATTCGCTCTCGGCACATGCGGCTGCGCCCAGGGCCTCCTGCAGGGCCTCCTCGTACCGTTCATGCCGCAGGTGTTCGATTGCTCTGCCGTTTATGTCTTCCCAGCGATCTGTCATCGAGTTGTCCTCAAAGGAGAATGCATCAGGGGATGCATTCTCCCGTCTTAACATCAAATTGTCATGATGGTGGTGCCGCTGTTGCCCATCAGACCATAAGTCTGGGCCATGGCAACCTTGGCGCCTGCCACCTGGCGCTCGCCGCATCTGCCTCTCAGTTGATTGGCACACTCGATTATCTGCCAGAGAGCCTGGGCTGAAAGGGCTTCGCCGTGGGAGGAAAAGCCGCCGCTCGGGTTGACGGGGAGTTTCCCGCCGATCTTGGTCAAACCGTCCCGCAGCATCTTATCCGCTTCTCCCTCTTCACAGAACCCGCATGTTTCCAAATACACCAGGTAGTGCCAGGAGCTGTTGTCGGGCAATTCCAGCACATCGATATCCTCGGGACCGACACCGGCTTTCTCATAGGCCTGTCGGGAAGCCGAGTAGCTTTCACTGAGCATGGGAGCCTCGGCGACGGCCGGGCAGGACAGCGCGGAGATACGGATGGTCGGATCGCCGTAGATGGCGCTGCCCATGGTGGTGGCGTTGATCTTCACCGGTTTGTCGGCTTTGGCGATCAAATCCTTGTCGGCGGTGATGATAACGGCCGCGGCACCGGTGCTGACCGGGCAGATCTCGTAGAGTCTCAGCGGATCGCAGACATAAGCCGAGTTCAATACCTCTTCCATGGTGTATGTCTTTTTAAACCGGGCGTGCGGGTTCTTGGAACCATACTCACTCATCAGGACCTTGACCAGTGCCAGATCCTGCTCGGTGGTGCCGTATTTCGCCATTCTTTTTCGGCATTCCAACGCCCAGTAGATGGGGTTGGGCAAACCACCCATCTTCCACCTGATGACGTCCCGGTCCTGCACCGCATTGTCCGACTTGGCGGTCAGAAAACCTTTCGGCGATACGTCGGCGCCAAAGGCGAGAGCTGTTTCTGTTTCGCCTGCGGCGACGCTGTTGTAGGCCATTCTGATGGCGGCTGAGCCGGTAGCGCAGGCGTTGTAGACGTTGACCACCGGGATGCCGGTTTCACCGAATATGGACTCCAGGTATTGCCCGGAAAGGTGCCCGGCGTTGCCGCCATAAATAAAAATCCCGGCCATGATTGCCTGGATCTTCTGCCATTCGATGTTCGCGTCTTTTAAAGCGCCGTCAACCGCCACGGCCGCGAAATCGGCGAATACTTTCTCCGAGAAACCCATCCAGGGGTGTATTCCGGTTCCGATAATATATACATCTCTCA
>MGTI01000198.1 GCA_001799365.1 Desulfobacterales bacterium GWB2_56_26
AGTATACCCCCGCCACAGGAGGGTGACAATCTTATTGTTTGGGAGGAAGTGTGAGATTCCGGAGCCGATATGGTTACTACTTTCGTGTTATTCCGAAATTTTCTTGTTCAGCACTTTTGCTTCAATCCTCACCATGCCCTGATCTATCTGCCCGGCGCTGAAGAAGAGAATATAGAGCAGGCCGCCGTAGCAGAAAACGGCCAGGACCGCAGCGGCAGGGAAGAAGTAGCCCAGCGGGCAGAGGATGCAGACCGTCAGCCAGTGGATCATGATCACCTTCTGGGAGTGGAGCTGGATGGGGAAGTCGTCATGGCGGCTGATTACCGCCAGGCCGCTGAGGTTCCAGCCGTAGAGGGCGGTGAAGGCGTGGATGCGCAGCAGCGGCAGGCTGGCCTCGCGGTCGTAGGCGGCGGAGAAGGCGAGGATGATGTAGAGAATGCCGGTGATGGAGGTGATCAGGAGAAAAAGAATCCCCGAGGTAAGGAAGGCCTTCTGCTGCAGCCGGATCCCTTGTTCCCAATAGAGATAGAGGATGAGGGCCACCGCCAAAAACAGGATGACGGCAATTGCCACCTGGGGCATGAACCAGCCGGCCAGGATGAAAATGAAAAAAATAATGACCCCAAGATTGATGATCCAGAACGACACCTCCTTGAGATAGACAACGGGGAATTTCACCTCGTTTTTCATCAGGCTGAAGATCACCGACATGCTGATCAGCGAGATGGGGAAGGAAAAGCCGAGGAAGAAGGTGTCGAGCTTTAGTTTTTCGAGAGCCAGCCAGTGACCGTATTCGCTATTCAGAATAGCAAGACTTGAGGTCACGAGCCCTAAAGAGAGGCAGAGCAGCGCAGCCTGATGGAATTTGCGTGAGGTGCTCTCGGTCGCGGAAAAGAGGGCTCTCGGCATACAGCTGCCGAAATGGCTGATCCGGACGCTTTCGATGATGGCGGCAAGGATGAGGGGAATGATCAGGGCGGCCAGATACCAGCCGAGGAAGGCGCACAAGGCAAAAGCCAGGCCGAGTATCAGGAAAAGTGTACCTCGTACGCTCAACTCCCGGTGGTTTTCGGTGAAATAGACCAGCAGGGTGCCGCCGCTGCACAGGTTGAAAAGAAAGATATGCAGCCGCTCGAAATTCATCACCGCAGGCGGCACCAGATGATGCAGGAAGCCGCAGGCCAGGGCGACAGTCATAAGGAGCCAGATGGTGGCCTTAAACTGTCTTGCCCTTTCTAGATGGTGGGTCGGCAGGGGGATAGAAAAACCTTCCTGCGTCGTCGGGTTTTTCATCACTCGACCCCCAGATAGCGGGATTTCAGTTCCGGCATCTGCTGCAGCTCGGCGGTGGTGCCGTGCCAGGCGATCTGTCCTTTCTCCATGATATAGTGGCGCTCGGCGATGGCCATCAGCGCCTCGATGTTTTTATCGATGATGAGAATGGCGAGACCCTTGCCCTTCAGGATGTTCAGGCCCCGCCAGATCTCCTTTCTGATCAGGGGAGCGAGTCCTTCGGTGGCTTCGTCGAGGATCAAGAGGCCGGGATTGATCATCAGCGCCCGGCCGATGGCGAGCATCTGCTGCTCGCCGCCGGATAGCTGGTTGCCGTAGTGGCTGAGCCGGTCGCCGAGCCGCGGGAAAATATCGAAGATATCGGTAAGCACATAGGGCTGCGGCGCCCGGCGGTAATTGGCCGCGGTGGCGATAAGGTTTTCCCGCACCGTCAGGTTGGGGAAGATCTGCCGCCCTTCGGGGACGAGGCCGATACCCAGCCGGGCGATGCGGTAGCTGGGCAGCGCCTGGATCTCCCGGCCCTGGTAGCGGATAGTCCCGGTGCGGGCCGGGGTGAGGCCCATGATGGCGCGGATGGTTGTACTCTTGCCCATGCCGTTGCGGCCAAGGAGCGTGACCACTTCCGATTCCCGCACCGTGAGCGATACCCCGAACAGCGCCTTGCTTTCGCCGTAAAAGGAAGTGATATCGTCTACTTCAAGCATCGCCGTTGTCCCCCAGGTAGGCCTCGCGCACGTCCCGGTTGTTCCTGATTTCGGCAGGCGTTCCGGTAGCGATGTTTGCGCCGTAGACCAGCACCGTCACCCGGTCGGCGAGCGAAAAGACCACATCCATGTCATGCTCGACGAGGAGAATGGTCACCTGGCCCTTCAACCGGCGGATAAGCCTGGTCAGCTCGACCGTGCCGCCGGGGCCCATGCCGGCCATGGGCTCGTCGAGGATGAGGAGTTCGGGTTGGCCGACGAGCGTCATGCCGACTTCAAGCTGGCGCTTTTCCCCGTGGGACAGATGGCAGGCGGTAAGGTCGGCA
This sequence comes from Desulfobacterales bacterium GWB2_56_26, assembly GCA_001799365.1. Taxonomy (GTDB): domain Bacteria; phylum Desulfobacterota; class Desulfobulbia; order Desulfobulbales; family Desulfocapsaceae; genus Desulforhopalus_A. Next base: position 2,324 of record MGTI01000198.1, read on the forward strand.
CGGGGCAGCAGATCGACCCGTTCAAGGGCGGCGTCGAGATCGTTTTTAACGAGCGAGGCCCTGCGCCAATGGCGGAAGAAGCGGAAGTTGTGGCCGGCCCGGGCGCAGAGGGCAAGCCCCATATTTTCGGCAACGGTAAGATTCTCGAAGATATGGGTAATCTGATACGACCTGGCGATGCCGAGCCTGGCGCGTTGATGCGGTTTCAGCCGGGTGATGTCGCGGTCCTTGAAGCGGATGGCTCCGGCGTCGGGGGCGAGATCGCCGGTCAGCTGGTTGACCACCGTAGTTTTGCCGGCCCCGTTCGGACCGATAAGGGCATGAATATGGCCCCGTTCGATGTCGAAAGAGAGATCGTCGGTTGCCCGCAGTGCCCCGAACGATTTGCAGAGACCCACGATCTGCAGCAGCGGATCAGTCATCCCGGGCTTTCCTCCCGGTCAGCAGACCCAGCAGGCCATTTTTAAAGAAAATCACCGATACCACCAAGAAGGGTCCCATATAGAGCATCCAGTGCTCGGTATACATGGCGAGCGTCTCTTCCAGCAGCAGAAAGACCACAGCACCAAGCACCGGACCGTAGAGCGTGCCGAGGCCGCCGAGCAGGACCATGACCATCAGTTCACCGGACAGCGTCCAGTGCATCAGCCCCGGGCTGACATACTCCGTCTGATTGGCGAGGAGCGCCCCGGCAAGTCCCGCAGTTCCCCCGGCGATGACGAAGGTAACGAGCTTGTAGCGGGAGGAAGCGACGCCCAGGCCACGGATGCGTCGGTCGTTATTGCCCGCACCGCGGATGATGAGGCCAAAGCGCGAGTGGACGAGGCGGGCGGCAAGGAACAGAAAGAGGACGAGGGCGGCGAGACAGAGGTAGTAGAACTGCGTTTTGTCGCCCAGATCGAGCCCCGGCAGTTTGGTCCGCGCATACATGGTCAGGCCATCGTCCCCGCCGTATTTCTCCAGCGACACGAAAAAATAAAAGAGCATCTGGGCAAAGGCCAGGGTGATCATGATGAAGTGCATGCCCGTGGTGCGCAGGCTGAGCGCGCCGATGACAAAGGCGGCGAGGGCGGCGACAAGCACCGCTGCCGGTAGCACCACAAGGCCGTTTTCGCTGCCGGGCAGAAGAAAGGGCCAGGCAAAAAGCGGCTGGCTTTCGAAATTGTGGAAATGGCAGATCCCCACCACATAGGCTCCGACGCCGACAAAGGCGGCATGGCCGAGACTGATCATGGCGCCGTAGCCGAGCAGGAGATCGAGGCTTGCCGCGGCGAGTCCGTAGATGAGCATTCGGCTGGCGAGGGAGATCAGGTAGGGTTCGCCGGCAAGGGTGGCGGCAGGCGGCAGAAGCAGCAGCAAAAACAGCCCGCCGCCGAGGGTCAGGTGTTTTCTTGACGGCATGGAACTCACGCGTGGGCGGGAAACAGACCCCGCGGCTTGACTACCAGGACGATGGCCATGAGGATGTAAATCGCCATGGAGGAGAGCGATGCAGCCACCCCGTCGGCGGTCGATGCCGCCAGAAACAGCTTCAAAATTGTCGGCAGAAAGGCTCGGCCAAGGGTGTCCACCATGCCGACCAGCAGGGCGCCTGCCACCGCGCCCCGGATTGAGCCGATGCCGCCGATAACGATCACCACGAAGGTGAGGATGAGGATGCTCTCGCCCATGCCCGATTCCACCGCAAGGATCGGACCGGCCATAATGCCGGCAAGACCTGCGAGCATGGCTCCCAGGCCAAAGACTAACGTGTAGAGCAGCTTGATGTTGACCCCAAGGGCGCCGATCATCTCCCGGTTTACCGCGCCGGCCCGGATCTGCATGCCAAGCCTGGTCCTGGCGAAAATAAACCAGAGACCGGCCGCAACGAGCAGCCCCACGGCAATCACCGCGAGGCGATAGGCGGGATAGGGCAGCCCCGGCAGCAGTTCGATGCTTCTGGCGAGAGGGCCCGGCACCTCGACGAAGAGAGGTTGCCGCCCCCAGATCACCCGCGTCAGCTCGTTGAAAAACATGATGAGGCCGAAGGTCGCCAGCACCTGGTCGAGATGCTCGCGGGCGTACAGATGACGCAGGACCAGAAACTCCACCAGACAGCCGGTGACCATGGCGGCCGCGACACCTGCACCGACCGCCAGTGGAAAAGAGCCGGTGTGTCCGGCCACGGTTGCACCGACATAGGCCCCGATCATGTAGAACGAACCGTGGGCCAGGTTGATGACTTGCATGATGCCGAAGACTAAAGTGAGTCCAGCCGACATCAGAAACAGGGTGATACCCAGTTGCAGGCCGTTCAAGAGTTGTTCGAGTATGAGTAACATAAGCTTTCAGCTCTCAGCAATCAGCTGCAGCGGAGGAAGCACACCGGCTCCTCGTATTCCCGATCATTGTTTTTTCGCATTGCAACAGCCAATTGAATTCTGAAAAGCTGAAAGGGCGAAAATTTCTTTCGCCCTTCCAGGTCATCTGATCGCTTTTTCACATCTTGCATTCGCCGGCGTAGGCGTCGACGTGGTTGGCGAAGACCTTCTTAATCGTCTTGTTGGTGAAGCCGGTTTCGGTCTGCACCACCTCCCGAATATAGATGTCCTGGATCGGATGCTGATTGGTGCCGAAGGCGAAGTTGCCGCGGACCGAGGCGAAATTGGCCTTCTTGAGAGCGGTCCGGACTGCGGCCAGATCGTCGATCTTGCCGGTGGCCTTCAAAGCCGAAGCGATCAGCCGGGCGGTGTCGTACCCTTGGCTGGCGTAGAGGGTCGGTGTCCGGCCGTAGGCCTTCTGATAGGCGGCGACAAACTCGCGGTTGGCAGGATTGTCGAGGTCATGCGTCCACTGCGAGCCGTTTTTTACGCCGAGGGCGGCACTGCCCACCGCACCCAAAATCCGCTCGTCAAACGAAAAGCCGGGACCGTAAACCGGGATGGTCTTGTTCAGACCGGCTTGTTCGTACTGTTTGAGAAAATTGATGCCCATGCCGCCCGGCAGGAAAAAGAACACCGCGTCCGGATTCGCCGCCCGCAGCGTGGCGATTTCCGCCGAATAGTCGGACTGATCGAGGGTGGTGTAGACTTCGCCTGCGATATTGCCTTTGTAGTACCGCTTGAAGCCGGCCAGATGGTCCTTGCCTGCCGGATAGTTGGGGGCCAGGAGGTAGACATTCTTATGGCCCGCTTCGGTCACATACTGGCCGACCACCTCGTCGAGATTGTCGTTCTGGTAGGAGACGCTGAAATAGTTGGGATGGCAGCCGTCGCCGGCAAGCTTGGACGGTCCGGCATTGGCGCTCAGATAGAGCACCTCATCCCGCACTACCTTGGGGACCACGGCCATGGCCACGTTGGAAAAGACGATGCCGGTCATGATTTTGATCCCGTCTTTTTCGACGAATCGTTCGGCGATCTGCTTGCCTTTTTCCGGCTTGCCGCCGTCGTCTTCGACCAGCAGTTCCACCGGTACGCCGCCCAGTTTGCCGCCTTCCTGGTCCATGGCCAGCTTAAAGCCATCGCGGATTTCCTCGCCGAGATACCCCGCTTTGGTGGAAAGGGTGGTGATCATTCCGATCTTTACGGCATCGGCAGCGAGACAGGTGCTGGCCGTCATAATCCCCAAGGCACAAATTCCTGCGATAAATTTTTTCATGCGAGCTTCCTCTCTTCAAGAATGTAGGTTGATCCCGAAGCGCCTTACCGGCTGTTCGGGCAAATGTTGGCCATGGGATCGCTGCCGGAGTTTTTCAGATGACTGGTTCGTCGGCCGATGGGAAGAAAGACTACCTAATTACAGTCGAAGGATGCAAGGAAAAATCGAGAAGACGGCGATATCGCGCTGTTCTGAATCAGATTTTGGCATTGTTCCTCGCTACGACTTCCCCCTAAAATCACTCATTGAAGTAGGTATCTTGTTGAAATCGCAAAAATAATTATTTCGTGCTAGGATTTTTATCCAATTGATGACTAATAATTTCTTTTTAAAAGGATTATTCATATGTTAGAATCGATTGTTCAAAAATTTGTATTCGGATCGTTCGTCGTCATTCTCTCCACCAATGAGGTTCACGATGTTGCAGCAACAGAAAATTCGAAGGTTTTTCCCCCGGTGGTTCACCATTGGCGTTTGCCTCTCCGTCCTTTTGCCCGCATCGTTTGCCGGCGCGGCGGAGGCCAGGAAAGTGGAAAAGGAGACCTCCATCCATATCAACAAAAATGTCATTGTGGTCAGCGGCCGGATGTCATTGGGCCTCATCAACGGCAAGTCGAATGAAAATGTCTATGTCCCTGAATTCCAGCACAAACTGAGCGAGTTGAACTGGGATATCAGCGGCGTGTACATGCTGGGACTGGGCGGCTCGGTCGCGCCGTTGTCGTGGCTGAAACTGAATGGTGACGTCTGGTTCAAACTGAACAAAGGCGACGGCAGCATGAGGGATTACGACTGGCTGTTCCTCGGCGAGCAGTATACGCTCTATTCTCGTAGCGACAATCTCGACGTCACCCGCGGGATCAAGGTGGATGTCAATAGTGAACTGACCTTCTACGAGTATCTCAAAAGCAGATTCTTCGGTGTCCTCGGCTTTAAATACGATACCTGGAAGTGGACAGCCTACGGCGGTGTTTTCGACTATTTCGGGTTTACCGGAACATTCGATGAGGTGCCGGGCATAACCTACGAACAGGACTTTTACGCCCCCTATCTCGGCCTCGGTTTTTCCTCCTCGCTGTCGCAGACCCCCATTACCTTTTCCGGCCGGGTGATATACAGTCCGTATGTCTGGGGTGAGGACAAGGATCAGCACCACATGCGTAATCTGGTCTTCGAGGAAGATTTCGACTCGGGCACGATGTTCGGCGTCGATGTGGCGGGCGCTTACAATTTCACCGACCATTTCTCGGTGCTGCTCTCGTACCAGTATCAGAAGTATCAGGAGATGAAAGGCGGGACCACCATCACCGATCTCACCACCGGCGAGGTGATAAAAATCACCGGCGATGCCGCCGGCATGGATAACTACACCAGCATGCTGTCGCTGACCGCCGAATACTCCTTTTAGTGCTCTTGCTTGAGATAGGAAACAATGATGGGGGAAGGACACTGGTCGTTCCCCCGCTTTTTTGTCGGTATCACCGATTTTGGTCGCAGTGGACGCCGGCGATCGTCTGAATAAAATTCTCTCCCCAATGAGGTTACGATGTCGCGACAGAAAATGCAAAAATCCCTTTCCGGATGGATCACCGCCTGCGCCTGCCTCACTGCGCTTTTGCCCGCATCGCTTTCCGACGCGGCGGAGGTCAAGAAAGTGGAAAAGGAGACCTCCATCCACATCAACAAAAATGTTATCGTGGTCAGCGGCCGGATGTCGCTCGGCTATATCAACGGGGTGTCGAACGAGTTGCTGTATGTCCAGTGGCTCAACCACAAGATCAGTGAGTTGAACTGGGATATAGACGGCGTGTTCATGATGGGCCTGGGTGGCTCCATCGCTCCGCTTTCCTGGCTAAAGCTGAATGCCGATGTGTGGTTCAAACTTAACGAAGGCAACGGCAGCATGGAGGATTACGATTGGCTGTTCCTCGGTGAGCAATACACGCTTTATTCCCGTACGGACAATCTCGATTTGACGAGAGGCATCAAGTACGATCTCAGTGCGGATATGACCTTCTATACCCACCGGGAAAGCAAAAGCAAATTCTATGGTACCCTCGGCTTCAAGCACGACACCTGGAAGTGGGAAGGTACCGGCGGCTATTACAACTACTTCGGCTGGGAAGGGAGTTTTGACGATGTGCCTGTGATCGTTTTCGAGCAGAAGCTGTATGCCCCGTACGTGGGTGTAGGTTTCTCCTCGTCCCTGTCGACAACCCCCATCACTTTTTCCGGAAGGTTTATCTACAGCCCGTATACCTATGGTGATTTCAAGGATCAGCACCTTCTCCGCGACCTGGTTTTTGAAGCGGATTTCGATTCCGGGACGATGTTCGGCGTCGATGTGGCCGGAGCCTATAATTTCACCGATAACTTTTCTCTGCTGCTCTCCTATCAGTATCAGAACTATAGTGAGATGAAGAGCAGATTTACCGTTACCGACGTTACCACCGGAGTGGTGGAGCGTAGCGAACAGGAAGCCGGCATGGATAACTATACCGGCATGGTCTCGCTTACCGCCCAATACACCTTTTAGTGTTCAGCGTCTGCTGGCGGCAAAAGTAGGGGCGAAAAAATTTTCGCCCCTACTTACCCTCTTTTTTACCGATCTGCCGGTTGGAGATCTTTTTCCTGCTCTTTTTCTTGGCAAGCGCCAGCCGTCCGGCGACGGCGCGTTTTATGGCTCTGCCGATAAGATAATGGTGGACGCACACCGAGCCTTCCTCGTCGTCGGACCGACGCTGGGAGTAGGAGCCGTCTGCATGCATTTCCCAGACATTGCGGGTGTTGTTCAGCTGCAGGTCGAGCATTTCCCGCAGCAGTGCCTTGTGCTGCACCGACTCGATAGGGGTGCAAGCCTCGACGCGGCTCTCCAGGTTGCGTTTCATGAGGTCGGCTGAGGCGACGTAGTATTCTTCCTCGCCGTTATTTCTGAAGTAGTAGATCCGGCAGTGCTCAAGGAACCTGCCAACGATGGAAACGACCCTGACGTTCTCCGACAAACCCTTGATGCCGGGCCGCAGGCGGCAGGAGTCGCGGACGATAAGGTCGATGCGGACGCCGGCCATGGAGGCGCGATAGAGCGCCTGTACCATGTCGATGTCTTCCAGGGCGTTGGTCTTGAACTGGATGAGTCCGGTGCCGGATTTTTTATGGTGATCGATTTCCCGCTCAATCTTGGCAAGGAGCGCCTTTTTTAACTGTTTGGGCGAGGGCAGCAGCTTGGTGTAGCGCCGCATCGGCGTGCAGCCGCTGGTGAGGTAGTTGAACAGCTCGGTGAGGTCGGAGCAGATCTCGGGATCGCAGGTGATGAGGCCGAGATCGACATAGGCCCTGGCTGTCTCCGCGTGATAGTTGCCCGTGCCGATATGGGCGTAGCGCCGCAGCCCGTCGAAATCCTTGCGGATGACGAAGATCAGCTTGGCGTGGGTCTTCATGCCGACAATGCCGTAGGTGACGTGGATGCCCGCCTCTTCGAGAAAGCCGGCCCAGCGGATATTGGCCGATTCGTCGAAGCGGGCCATCAGCTCGACGACCACCGCCACCTGCTTGCCGTTGCGGGCGGCCTCGATCAGGTATTGAATGATTCGCGAGTCCTTGGCGGTGCGGTAGAGGGTCATCTTGATGGCCAGCACCTTCGGGTCTGAGCTTGCCTCCCGCAGGAACCTTTCCACCGAGGTATCGAAGGATTCATAGGGGTGCTGCAGCAGCACATCGCCATGTTCGCGGACGGTATGGAAGATATTGGGGTCGTCGCCCAGCAGTTCCGGGTTGTCCACCGGATAATGGGGAATGAAACGCATCTCCGGCCGGTCGAGAGCGGCAATCTGGAAGAGATCCCGGACCCCGAGAATGCCGTCGACTTCATAGACATCGATTGCCTCATCGACGCCCAGTTCCGCAGCCAGCTTGCCTTTGTGCAGATCGAGCATGCCTTTGCCCACCTCAAGGCGGACGATCTCGGCGAATTTCCGGTCGCGCAGCGCCGACTCGATCATAAGCAGCAGGTCGTTGGCCTGTTCCGCCGATCTCTCGGTGATGGCGTTGCGGGTCACCCGGAAGGTTTCGCAGCTCTCGATCACCATGCCCGGCAGCAGGAGCGGGAGGTTGTTGCCGACCAGGTCCTCCAGCAGGATATACAGGTCCCGCTTGCCAACCTGGACGAATCGAGGCAGGTCTGAACTGGTGGGTATCTTGATCCTGATCAGGTAACTGTGGTCGCTTTCCGGATAGCGGACGCTGACCAGCAGGTTGACCGACAGGTTGGAGATGAAGGGAAAGGGATGAGTGGGGTCCATGCCCTGCGGAGTCAGAAGCGGATAGATATCGTTGCGGAAATAGCCATTGGCTGTTTCCTGTTCTTCCGGAGTCAACTCTTTGTACTGTTTGAGCTCGATGCCTTCTTTTGCGAGCAGCAGCCGCAATTTTTTCTCCAGCAGCTGCTGCTGGTCGACAATCTCGCGGACCACCTCGTGGCAGGCGTCGATCTGCTGCTGGGGCAGGCGGCCGTCCACGGAGAGGCTTTTTACGCTCGCGCCGACCTGCTGTTTCAGGCCGCCGATCCTTTTCATGAAGAATTCATCGAGGTTCGAACCGATAACCGCCAGGAAAAAGACCCGCTCGAGCAGGGGGTTTCGCTCGTCCTGTCCTTCGTGCAGTACCCGTTTATTGAACTCCAGCCAGGTAAGTTCCCGGTTGAGATACCATTCCGAGGACCGCAGGTCGAAGGGAAGTTGGTCGGAAAGTTCTTCTACTGGGGGGGCGGTGGTTTTGGTCGCAAGCTCTGTTTTAAGATTCATAGCAGTTGAATGATTCATGGCAGTTGGGGTATGGTCATTTTTTTCTCTTGGCCAATGGGGCGTCCACTGTCGTTGCCTTTATGGTAGCAGATCCGGTTATGAAAAGATATAGTTTCTGTAATTGGTTACGGCGCTCTTTTCACGAAGAGACAAGGATGGCCGGTCCGCGCATTGACTTCTCGGGGAGGCTGTGTCAGACTTTCTCATGGTTGCGAATAAACAGAAAGTATGAGTCGGGAAGTAAAGGAGTCGGAAAGCAACGGGCGGTGAGGCCTTACCAATCGCCTGCTGCAGACTCTAAAAAATATATAACAGGTCTCGCGTATGGAACCATTTGTTTTCTTTCTTCCCGGCCGTCTCAGCATCCAAAAGCTTTCGCAGTTACTGCCGGTCGAATCGGGCTCCAGGATAAGCGTGGAGAAGGGCGAGGCGGAGGAGGGATTCCTCCTCGATACCTTTGAAAACGATGTTTTTCAGGCTGCAAAGATCCTCCTGCAGACCGGTCAGCTGCTGCTTCTTTTCGATCTGCAGACCGGACAGCTCCATGAGCAGCAGGCGGCAGCCGATTGGAAACTCGCCGGCGACCTGGAAGAGGGACCGGTCTTTCGGCTGCTTGCCGACATTTCGAAGCTGCGGGCCTTTCTCCCCATAGCCAAGGTGAAGGTCAAGCGGGAGAGCGGTCAGCTGCTGGACGATGAAGGCAAGACCCTGGTTCGTTTTCATGCACTCACCGTCAGCCGGGCCCGCAAGGTCGCGGCGATCGGCGGTACCCAGTCCCTGCGCGGCTACACGGAAGCTCATGACGAACTGAAACAGGCCCTCCGAGAATACGGGGCGGTGCCCTGCACCGATACGGTTGAGTTGTACCGGTACCTCGGCATCGAGAGGGAAGAGTATTCGATCAAGCCGGAAATTCCTCTTCAGCCCGAAGCCCCGGTCAAGGAAAGCGGGGTCACCATTATCAAGACCCTGATGGGTCTGGTGCGCTGCAACGAGAAGGGAATCATCGAAGATATCGACAGTGAATTCCTCCACGACTACCGGGTCGGCCTGCGGAAGGTCCGCTCGGTGGTGACGCTCTTATCGGGGATTTTCCGGGAAGAGGACACCGTCCGCCTGAAAACCCAGCTCGGCGAACTGACCAAAAAGACCAACAACTTGAGGGACCTTGATGTCTATCTCCTGGGCAGGGAGGAGTATTTTCAGCTGATCCCGCCGATCACCCATGTGGGCCTGCGGCTCCTGTTCAGCAAACTTGCGGCGGAACGCAAAGAGGAACAGAAGAAGGTCCAGGCCTTCATGAAGAGTCGGGGCTACGCCCGGCAGATCGCCGCGCTGCAGAAGCTGTTCGCCGATTCGGCCAACCTCGGCGATGGCCCCATCGCTCATGAAAAAACGCTGACGCTTGCCTGCCGGCTGATCCTCAAACGATACCGGAAGGTCTGCAAGACCGCCCGCGACATCGATGAGAATACCCCCGACCCGGTCCTGCATCGCCTGCGTATCAACTGCAAGAAGCTTCGCTACCTCATGGAATTTTTCACCCCGCTCTTTCCGGCGGAAGAGATCAGACACCTTATCAAGTCGCTCAAGGTGTTGCAGGACAATCTCGGCAGATTCAACGACTATTCGGTGCAGCAGCGATTTTTGGCCGGCGTGGCGGGCGATCCCAAGCGAGATTTCCAGGTCCTGCAGATCGCTCAGGCGGTAGGAGCCCTGACTGCCATGCTCTACCGGCTGCAGATGGAGGAACGCGGCAAGGTCATGGAAAATTTTGCCCGCTTCGACAGCCCCGAGATCCGGGCGGAATTCCACACACTCTTTCACCCGAAGGAAGACCAGGATGAAGATCATAGCCTGTTACAGCAATAAGGGCGGCGTCGGCAAGACGGCCACCGCCGTCAACCTCGCCTATGTCAGCGCCATGCAGGGCAATCGGACGCTGCTGTGCGACCTCGATCCGCAGGGCGCCTCGGGCTTCTATTTTCGGGTGAAACCCTCCAAAAAGCTGAAGGACGAGGCTTTTTTCAGCGACGCCGGAAGGATTGCCGCCTCCATCCGGGCGAGCGACTACGATAATCTCGATCTCCTGCCGGCCAACCTCACCTATCGCGATTTCGATATCTTCCTGTCCCGTATGAAAAACCGCCGGTCGCGACTGAAAAAGACCTTGGCGGCCATGGGCAGCGATTACCGGGTGATCATCCTCGATTGTCCGCCGAACATCTCGCTGTTGTCGGAAAATGTTTTCAAGGCGGCCGACAGGATCGTGGTGCCGGTCATCCCCACTACGCTTTCGGTGCGGACCCTCGAACAGCTGCATGATTTTTTTCGCGACCAGGAATATCAGACGAAGAAGATCCTGCCGTTCTTCTCGATGGTGCAGCAGAGCAAAAATCTCCACCGCGAGACGATGACCGAATTGCGCAAGAAGTATAAGCGGATGCTGGAAAGCTATATTCCGTTCTCCACCGATGTGGAGAAAATGGGGATTCATCGGGCGCCGCTTCTGACCTTTGCCGCGAAAGATGAGGCGGCCGCAGCCTATCGCAAGATATGGGAGGATATCGAAAAAAAGGCGAAGATTGGGGGCTGAACAATTGTGGGACTGTAGGCGAAAAATCTTTCGCCCATAATCGGAGGGCGAAAGATTTTTCGCCCCTACAGCCCTCAGTGCTCGTGGTTCAGTACCTTATTTTTCTTCTGCAGCCGGGTAGCCATCCAGTACATTATTCCCGCCCCGATAAAACCAAATAGGGGACCGAGGAAAAGCGAGCCGATCAGCCATTCCCAGAACCGTTCATGGATCTCCAGCAGCCACCTTTGCCAGGAAAAATCGAAGAGCAGCTCGCCCTTCCTGAGATAATAGCCGACCTGGATGCAGAGGACCGGGACCACCGGCGGCATGCAGAACTGGCTGGCCGCGACGGCCGCAACCTTATTGACGTGCAGCCTGTGGGCCACATA
>MGTI01000199.1 GCA_001799365.1 Desulfobacterales bacterium GWB2_56_26
CCTGCTCGATTTTGCAATGGAGCCGGCGATCAGAAATGATATGTTTCAGATTATTGCCGCACTGGTGCATAACGCGGAGGATAAAAAGTTCGGCTGCACCTTCGTCATCGATCTGGCACCGGAACCAACGCCTACGGCCGGTCAGTCACTGACACCTCCGATCGATCTGCGCCAACCGAACAAACTGCAACTTGCGGCAGCCCTTTCGAAGGTCGACGGGGCCCTGCATATAAGGCCGAACCTCCACCTGTACGCCTTTGCCTGCTTACTGGATGGCCATCGGGTGCCGAACGAGAACAGGGCTCGGGGCGCCCGTTATAATTCCGCGCTCCGTTTCACCGCCCAGCACCCCGAGACCATTGTGGTGGTTGTGTCTTCAGACCGCCCTGTGTCTATTTTTCAAAGAGGCCTGGAAATCGTCCATCGTTACGAAGATCTTGCCGCAGCACAAAGCCATCTCCATCCTTTGCCGTTGCAAGGATGGTTGAGTGCCGAGGAATAAGCCATGTCAAATAATAACATGGCCAAGGTAATGCTCGGAAAGGTCTAAGGAGCCGTAATGAAATGGATGAAAATGACCAAGTTATTTCGTAACGGCTCCTCATCTCGGGAAACGACCAAAATCTAGAGTTCGTAAACCCAATCGGGGATGCGGTTGAGGATATAATTCTGCACCGCCTCTTTTCTCTGCCCTGCTTCGACTGTCCCGACAGCCGCCATGACCTCCTCGAAATCGAACCAGCAGAGTTCCTTGTCATCCTTGCTATAAACCGTCAGGACCCTCCTGTCGGTATCGTCGAGGTCTTCTTCCTCCTGTATCGCTCCAACAAGTTTTACAGCTTCTTCGAAGCTGATGTATTTCGGTTCTTCTGCGCTCATATCTGTCTCCATCCGACAATAAACGTGATTATTTCCCTTATTGCATTTGCCTTTCCGATGCCTTCCGCAGGAAAATAAGCCGTAAGGGAAGATTATTATAACACAAAAAGGCGAGCAGGAAATGATTCCTCTCGCCTTTCAGTAAGTATAATTCCAAATTTTTCAGGCTGCTTTTACTACTGCTCCCGATCTGATGCAGCGGGTACAGACTTTTGTTCTTTTTTTATTTCCTCCGGAGTCCGCCATACGCACCATTTTCAAATTGGGAAGCCATCGCCGTCTTGTCTTGTTGTGAGCATGGGAAACATTATTACCCGTTACCGGTCCCTTCCCACAAATTTCACATACTTTTGCCATGATTTTCTCCTTCTATCTGACTTTCCCGCACAAGCGAGGTTATTCCTGGAATGCCATGGAATTCATTTCCGAACTGCAAAAAATATCAATTAGAATCTGACTCTTTAACCTCTTTGCAAAAGATAAGCAAGTATTTTTGCTGCCAGCGAGAGTACTAAATTGCGCTCATCTTTTTAGAAATGACATTCCTGGGTCAACAGGTCAATTTGTTGCGCATAAGGTTTTTGTTCTTTGAAGAATATGTTAGTGTGGTGGTGGAAAAGAGGTTTGCAGATCGTCGTATCAACCTGCACCATCTTTGTGTCCTTTGTTGTCCTTTAATAAATTCTCAATCTTTCACATTCCGGAATGAAACTGTTCGACACCCTCTGGGCCTTCTTCACGTCTGTGAAGCTTGCCATTTTCACTCTCTGTTCACTTGCCGTTACCTCCATTGTCGGAACCATCATCCCTCAAGGCAAGCCGTATTCCTTCTATATCGACAACTACGGAGCAAAAACCGCCCAATTTTTCCATATTCTAAGTATCCCGGATATGTATTCTTCGTGGTGGTTTCTCGGTCTCCTTGGCCTGCTGAGCACCAATCTGATTATATGCAGTATCGATCGATTGCCTGCAGTTCTGCGGATCATCACGGCCGACAATCTGGCGATGTCAACGGAGAGAATACAAAAAATGGTCTTCTGCCGAAAATGGCAGGTTCCGTCGGATCATCCCGGCCTTGCCGGACTGCCGGAACTCCTCCGAAAAGCCGGCTGGAATACCACAGTCAGGAGGGAAGACCGGAATGAACTCTACTTTGGCCAGAAACACCGATGGAGCCGAATCGGTGTGTATATTGTCCATTTATCCATCCTCGTGATTTTCGTAGGCGCTATAATTGGTCATTTCCTGGGTTTCAAAGGAAGTGTGATGATTCCGGAACTGCGCTCGACCGAACAGGCATATGCCGCCAAGGATTCTTCTCCCATTGCTCTGGGCTTTGAGATACGTTGCGATTCTTTCACCGTCGACTTTTATGACAACGGCATGCCGAAGGACTATAAAAGCAGCCTGACAATTCTTGAGAAGGATCGGGTACTTCTGCAAAAAGACATTGAAGTGAACAATCCGCTTACCTATCGGGGCATAACCTTCTATCAGGCCAGCTATGAAGCATATCGGGATTTCATTCTGAGTATTACGGACAAAGCCACAGGCCAATCGAAGCGATTTGTCCTGCCTTTTCAGCAGCAGACCACCTGGGATGATCAAAACCTGCAATTTGGTGTCATAAATACCGAAGCGATGGGGCAAAGAGCGGTGCGGTCGAAAATCTGGTTCAAGTTGGGAGAAAACCCTGCAACAGTTGTCTGGCTTGCCGACAACACGAGCACTTCCATCTCAAGCGGCGGCAAGGAATACACCCTCACAGCCAAACAGATGTATGCGACGGGGCTGCAGGTTGCAAAAGATCCTGGCGTCTGGTTAGTCTATATAGGCTGCGGACTCATGATGATAGGCTTATACATGGCATTTTTCTTGACACATAAAAGAATCTGGCTATACAAGCATGTAGATGCTACGGGTGTAACTTTATATCTCAGCGGATCGACAAATAAAAATAAACCTGCTTTCGCCAGGCTTTTTTCACGCCTTGAAAGACTTGTCGATCAGGCTTTGACGAATTGAGACTTTAAAGAAGAATCTTCTGACCGCAACCCTTGTTTTATGTTCGCCACGTCGATCATCCTATGATTACAGCATTAAATGGAGTTAAGAATGGATAGTTCTCAGCTGCTTGGCATCACTACCTTCACATATATGTTTTCGACCCTGCTCTATGTGGCGGTTCTCGTCTTTAAAGCCAGCAAGCTAGGGTCTGTTGCCACGGTCTTTACCGCCATGGCCTGGCTTATCCAGACGGCGGGAATCGCCCTGCGCTGGGTCGAATCGTACCAAATGGGTATCGGGCATGCTCCGCTCACCAATATGTATGAATCCGTGGTCTTCTTTGCCTGGACCATAATCGCCCTCTATCTGTTCATCGAATGGAAATTCAAGATCAGGATAATCGGAGCCTTTGCCACACCTTTTGCCTTTCTTGCCATGGCCTATGCATCTTTTTCCGGTGAAATAGGCAAGGAAATAAGCCCGTTAGTGCCGGCACTCCAGTCGAACTGGCTCATCGCCCATGTAGTTACCTGTTTCATCGGCTATGCGGCATTTGCGGTCGCTGCCGCCCTGGGCATCATGTATGTGATCAAGAATAAAAGTGAGAACGAAAGCCGTGAAACAATTGCGGGAACTTTGCCCCCTCTTCCGGTGCTGGATGATTTGATCCACAAGACCATGGTATTCGGGTTCATCTGGCTGAGTGCCGGGATCATTACCGGTGCGATCTGGGCAAATTCCGCTTGGGGCACGTACTGGAGTTGGGACCCGAAAGAGACCTGGTCGCTCATCACTTGGTTTTTTTATGCCATCACCCTTCATGCCCGATACACCAGAGGCTGGGCCGGCATGAGGATTGCCTTTTTGGCCATTTTCGGTTTCGTTTCGGTTCTGTTTACCTATTATGGAGTTAATTTCCTCCTGTCCGGCCTGCACAGTTATGGATCAAGTTAGGAATAACGCATACCACTGCGTGGTATTTGTAGAATATTACCAACAGGTTAAGTTTTGACAAAGTTCAGTAAAAGCAGTATAAAGAACGTGTTCAGATGATGGAGGGCAGTTCCAACCGACAACTTTCAAAGAAAGGGGAGCAAACATGCTGAAAAAATTTTTTGCCTGTGGTGTTATGTCGCTGTTTATCATGAGTTGTGCTGCCATCTTGGCCTTCGCGGCTGATCCGGGACCAGCGGAGATTACTCTTGGTGAAGGTGGTAAAAAGCCGGCTGTATTCCCGCACAAGAAGCATCAGGATGCATTCAAGTGCGCAGATTGCCATCATGGCATGGCTGACGGCAAGCAGGTTCCTTATGCTGAAGGCCAAAAAATCGAAAAATGCGAAACCTGCCACAACACTACTGCTCTTGCCGGAAAGACCAAAGGCAGCCTGGCGCTTGACACCCTGAAAGGTGCCGGCCATGGGAACTGTCTGGAATGCCACAAAGAAAAAGCAGGGAGCGATCCTGCACTGAAAGAAAAGAAAATAGATAAATGCGATACCTGCCATCCGAAGAAGTAAGTCTGGCAGCCGATACATTTCGAAGTTAAAAGCAAAAGGGGTGTTCAGAATTTCTGAACACCCCTTTTGCCGTTGAGCTGGAAGCTTACAATTCAAGTTTCCTGGAATCTTGAGATATCGCCGATCTGGAGGATAAGATCGCCAAGTGCGGTCAGGAGATTGAGGCGGTTCTGACGTATGGCCGCATCCTCCGCCATCACCATGACCTTGTCAAAAAAGTTGTCGACAGGCTCCTTCATTCTCAACATAACCTCAAGGGCTTTCACATACTCTCTGGCGGCGACCAGGTTTTCCATCTCCTGGCGTACCTCCAGGAACAGCTCGTACAGCCTGCTTTCGGCACCATCGGCAAACAAGGCGGGGTCAATCTCCACATTACGATTATCTTTAATGATGTTGCGTATCCGTTTATAGGAAGCGGACAGGACCTTGAAGGCAGGTTCCTTTCTGATCTGCATCATCGCATTGATTCTCTGCAGACATTCGTTTACATCGTCGAAATTGACCGAAGTTGCGGCATCGACCGCTTCGGCCTGATAACCGCGGCTGACGCAGTCATTGGCAAAACGCGCCTTGACGAAATTGAGCACCGCAGCGACCGTATCGTGGCCGCCATCCACCTTGTCCCCATAGAGAGCGAGTGCCTTATGGATCAATTCACGTAACGAGAGGGAATATCCCTTACCCTGGATGATGTTTAGTATTGCCAGAGTAATTCGCCGCAGTCCGAAAGGATCGGCGGTTCCCGACGGAACCTGGCCAATGCCGAAACAGCCTGCAAGGGTATCGAACCTATCGGCCAGGGCAAGTATCGCGCCAACATCCGTAGCAGGAATTTCCGCTCCTGCTCGCTTCGGCATGTAATGCTCGACAATGGCCGTGGCAACAGGTTCCTTCTCACCGTCATGCAGGGCGTAGGCTCCTCCCATTATCCCCTGAAGGGTAGGAAACTCCCCAACCATATTGGAGAGAAGATCGGCTTTACAGAGCAGGGCCGCCCGGCAGCTGTCCTCGGCAAGACCGGGATCGATTTTATCGGCCAGTATCTTGGCCAATTTCACCAGCCGGTCCTTTTTCTCCAGCATCGTGCCCAGTTTTGCTTGAAAGATGATGCCATGCAGGTTGGCCACATGGCTTTCAAGCCGATTCTCCCGGTCGCTGTTGAAAAAGAACAAGGCATCTTCGAGCCGTGCCCGTAACACCCGTTGATGGCCTTTGCGGGTAATGTCGGTATCGATCACCTTGGTGTTGTTGACGGCGACAAAGCCCGGCAGCAGTTTGCCTGACGAGTTCATAACGGGGAAGTATTTCTGATGCTCGCGCATGGAGGTGATCAGCACCTCTGCCGGAAGCTGCAGAAATTTTTCGTCAAAAACCCCGCACACCCCGAATGGCATCTCGACCAGATTGGTCACGGTATCGACCAGCCCTTCATCGATGGCTACAGTCCCATCTTGCAGCTCCTTGGATTCTGCGACCGCCCGTTTTATCTCCGCAACCACCTGCGATCTTCTTTTGACAGAATCGACCATGACGTAATGATCACCCAGTTGCTGCTCGTAATGTGCGGCATCCCGAATAACAATCGACCTCTTATCGAGGAATCTGTGGCCGATACTGGTATTGGAAGACTCGATACCTTCGTGACTGAGATGGAGTATCTCCTCTCCGAAGAGTGCAACCAGCCATTGAATGGGTCTGGCAAAAGATTGACGATTGTTCCCCCATCTCATCGATTTGGGAAAGGACAGCTCAAGGATCAGGTTGTGCAGAACTCCGGGCAGCAGGGAAGCGGTATCTGTCCCCTTAACCTCGCGAACCAGCATCATGTATTCGCCCTTCGGCGTCTCGACCGGCCGAAGATCACTCACTGCGGCACCTTTGGACCTGGCAAAACCTTCCAGGGCGCGGGTGGGCTTGCCCTCCCCGTCGAATGCGGCCTTTTTCGCAGGTCCGAGCAATTCCTCTACAGTATCTCTTTGTTTTTCTTCGACATCGTAGACGATGAGAGCGAGCCGGCGCGGCGTTCCCATGACTTTGACGACGCCGTGGCCGAAGTTCAATTCAGCTGCCTTTGCGGTAAACCGATCTTGAAGCTGAGTAAGCGCCGGCTGAAGAAACCCCGCCGGAATCTCTTCCATTCCGATTTCAAATAATAGATCGCGCATGAGGATAATTGTGAGTATTGGGGGTTAATGAAAATGGAAAGATCGCTAATACGATTCGATTGCCGCAAACGTGGAGCATTCGTCGCCGAAGTTATTGATGGTTACCGCAAACCACTTTATGGCGGCTATTTTCTCGAGACACGTTGCAACCCGTCTCGTAAGCGTTTCGACGGAAAGCACCTTTCGCTCCCGCGAGGCAAGACTGTTCAATTCTTCTTCAATCGCATGTTCGATCAGGATGATAATATCCTCGATCCAAAAGAACTGGCGAAATCGAACGCTGACATCGACTTTGCCCCATCTGCCGAGGGAACCCGGCAACCGATGAGGACTCTTTTCCGCAATCGGCAGGCTGATCGGCACCTCGACGCTGATCTTCAAATCGTCGTCCTGTTGCAGCGAACCATGCATCTGACACTTGTAATGGGCGAGATGCCCGGATTCGCCGCTTCTGGCCTTATGCAGAAAATAGGGGAAAGCGATCTCGAGGTGGGAGGCCTCGGCTTCCAGCCGATCTTTCATCTTGCCGAGGACGGCATGAAAACTCTTGATATCGATCTCGCCATGAAATTCATTGAGTATCTCGACGAACCTGCTCATGTGAGTACCCTTGAATTTGTGGGGAAGATTGACATACATATTGACCGTGGCGACAGTATGCTGGCGTTTCTGCGATTTGTCGCGGACGGTTATCGGGTAGGATATGGTCTTGACCCCGACCTTTTTGATATTGATTCTGCGACTGTCCAGTTGGCTTTGTATGTCTTTCATTCCAGTAGCTGGCAAATCAATGACTCCGGTTTAGCAGCCGATCCCACGTTGATGAAGAATCGGCACGCATCAAGATTCTCAATCCTCTTTCAGTAACCTGCGCACGGTCTTTTTCAGTTCTTCAAGATTTCCCGACTTCACCACATATTCATCGGAAGCCCAGGTGCCAAGATCACGCTTGAACTCCTGGTAGGCACTGCTCAAAATAACCGGCACGGCAGCATCGATCATTTTCATCTGGCGAAGGACCTCGACCCCGTTCATCCCCGGCATCTGGATGTCGAGAATAACAAGATCAGGTTTTTCCTGCTTGAATTTCTCGAGCCCCGATTCGCCGTTCAAAGCCGATATAACTTCATAACCATCGTCCTCGAATTCTTCACGATACACCATTTGAATGGATTCCTCGTCATCAACCAAGAGTACCTTTTTCACTTTGTGCTCCTTCTGATGTTGGCCCAAACGACTCGCGCAAATACAGGGCAGCTTCTTCCGGCGGCAACGGATTTATGTAAAACCCCGATCCCCATTCAAAACCGGCGATAGAAGTCAATTTGGGAACTATTTCAAAATGCCAGTGATAATACTCAAGCCCTCCCGACCGTAGAGGGTCCGTATGCAGAACGAAATTATAGGGAACGTTGGGGATGCACCTGTTCAGCCTCTGCAGGGATTCCGAGAAAATCTCAGCCAGGCCATGCAAATCGGCATCATCCAAAGAGTAATAGGCCGAGGCATGACGCTTCGGCAGAACCCACATCTCGAAAGGGGTCCGCGGTGCAAAGGGAGTAATGGTAATGAACCGGTCGTTCTGGCATACCACCCGTTCGTCCTGACGAATTTCCTGGCGGATTATGTCGCAGAAAATGCATCGTTCCTTATACTTGAAGTGCGACCTGGCGCCATCGAGTTCGGAAACGATCATCCGGGGAAGGATTGGTAAGGCAATAAGCTGGGAATGTGAATGCTCAAGTGAGGCCCCGGCCGCTTTGCCATGATTCTTGAAGACCATGACATACTTGAATCTCGAATCCTTCTCGAGATCGATTATTCTCTCCTTGTACGCCTTAAAGACCAGAACCTTTTTTGCCGAAGAAAAATCGGCAAAAGTAACTTCGTGATCGGGACCTTCGATGACGACCTCATGGGCGCCTATCCCGTTCATTCGATCGTACAGACCCACACCTTCTTTCGACAGGTCTCCTTCAATCACCAATGCCGGGAATTTATTCGGCACCACCCTCACCTCCCAGCCCGGGCCGTTGCGCGGCTGATGGCCATCACGGTAAGCGAGCACTTCCGAGGGCGTAAACGACTCATTGCCCGGACAAAGCGGGCAAAAGCCGCCACTGCCGGTGGAGATTTCAACGGGAAAATCAGTCGGTCTTTTCCTCCTCTCCTTGGAAATGATAATCCATCGCCCGAGAACAGGATCTTTACGAAGTTCCGGCATGGGCCCCTATTGTCCCACAGACTTTTCTCTTGTTTCCTGCAAGGTCTTGCAATCGATGCAGAGAGTGGTTACCGGACGAGCCTCCAGCCGTTTCAACCCAATCTCTTCTCCACAATCCTCGCAAATACCGTAACTTCCGTCATCGATTCGAGCAATTGCCTCATCGATTTTGGACAAAAGCTTTCTTTCCCGGTCGCGAATCCTTAACTCGAAGCTTCTTCCCGATTCGAGGGTTGCTCTATCGTTAGGGTCAGGAACATTGGTCGTTTGATCGGTCATTTCCGTCATAGTCTTGCCGGCGTCCGCCATAATCTCTTGCTTTTTCTGCAAAAGCTGCGTACGAAACAGTTCGAGTTGTTCTCTATCCATTCACTCTCTCCTCAATCACATAATAAATCACGAAACATATCCGTTACCTTGTCTCACGGATATAGGTGCCACTTTTACCGCCGGATTTTTTCAGAAGCCTGATGTCCCTGATGATCATCGATTTGTCAACGGCTTTACACATATCGTAAATGGTCAAAGCCGAGATGCTGACGGCGGTAAGCGCCTCCATCTCCACTCCCGTTTTCCCGGTAATGCCAACCGTGGCAACAATATCAATGGATGAATCTTCATCTTGCAAGACAAACGAGATATCCATTTTTGTTATCATCAAAGGGTGGGTCAACGGAATGAGTTCATCTACCTTCTTGGCGGCCATGATACCGGCAACTCTGGCAATCCCTAAAACATCACCCTTGGCCATTGAACCGCTTTTCACCAGTTCATAGGCCATGGGCGACATCTTAATGTTTCCTTTCGCCTCAGCCACCCGCACCGAATCCGATTTTTCGCTGACGTCTACCATCCGGGCATTACCACGACTGTCGAAATGGGTGAACGTCGATGTACTGTTGTTCTCTGTCATCTTCCGATCCCTGTCATTGCATTCTTCGGCAACTTAAGGCCAAAAATATAATCACTTGCTTTGCAAAAGTTAAGGTAGAGAAATTGGTCGGTTTTTAGACAATTGACTAATTTTTACCTATCACCTCGTTGAACAATCTTTTCAAGAAACCTTCCTGTTCTTGATGTTGACCTTGCTTTGTACAGAGGCTGTCGAATTCCCTCAACACTTTTTTCTGCTCTTCACACAGGTTGGTGGGTGTCATCACCTGAAGTTCCACCACCATATCGCCTCTTCCACGACCACGAAGATTGGGTATTCCCTCATTCCGTAAGGTAAAGAGTTCGCCCGACTGGCTGCCCGATGGAATATCAAGGGTCTTCTTGCCGTGGACTGTCGGAATTTCAACAGTCGCTCCAAGAGCCGCGTTGACCATGGATAGAGGGAACCGGCAATACACCGTATCCCCTTCCCGTTTGAAAAATTCATGTTCCTGAACATGAACCACGACATACAGATCGCCGGAAGGTCCACCGCGACGTCCGCCTTCTCCTTCGCCTCTGAGACGCATCCGGGCGCCGGTGTCGACCCCGGCAGGAATCTTCAGGGCGACCTTCTTGGTTTTCTCGACCAGACCAATCCCGTGGCAATCATTACAGGGATGGGTGACCATTGCCCCTTCGCCATGGCACTGCGGGCAGGTGGAACTCATCTGGAAAAAGCCCTGGGACCGTACGACCTGTCCCCGGCCGTTACAAGTGGGGCAGGTTTGTTTCTGATAGCCGGGACGACTTCCTGTCCCCTCACAGGTCCAACACGTATCCCTTCGAGTCAGCTGAACTTCTTTGGATACTCCATGAACGGCTTCCATAAAGGTGATCTCGACATCATACCTGAGGTCGTTGCCGGGGATCGGCCCATCCCTGCGGACACTGGCCCGGTTGCCGCCGCCAAAGCCGAATAGATCGCTGAAGATATCGCCAAAACTGGAGAAAATATCCTCCGCGTTGCCTGGCCCTCTGTAACCGCTGTTCTTCAGTCCATCATGACCGTAGGTGTCGTAGATTTTTCTCTTTTTTTCATCGCTGAGAACTTCGTAGGCCTCAGTACAGGATTTAAAATTATCCTCTGCTTCTTTATCGTCCGGATTTCTGTCCGGATGATATTTCATCGCCATCTTGCGATAAGCCTTTTTGATCTCACTGGCTGAGGCATTCCTGTTAACAGATAAAATCTCGTAATAATCAGTACTCATGGCTATTCTTTTCGCTTCTTACATCTTTGGGCAAGATTCCCGACTTCGTTACCTTTGCCTGCATTTCAAATCTCGAACAATCTCGGAAGAAGGCTAAACTATCAAGAAATTACCAACAAACTGTCATTCTCGTCTTCGTCACTCGGTTTTGCATTATTGGCAGTATCCGGCAGATTTTTAATATTTTCAAAATTCACCTTGCCAGCTGCAATCTCTCTCAAGGTCATGACTATTTCCTTATTCTTCCCATCAACGAGAAAAGGTTCACCCTGGCGATGCTGCTTGACTCTCTGAACAGTGAGGTGAATAAGTTTGAATCTGTTTTGTTTGCCAACTTTCTCTAAACAATCTTCACAAGTAATTCTTGCCATTCCATCAACCTCTCAGGTACTTCAATGAACGATTAGGAGGAGTAACTGTCCTCTTTTTGACCCTCTTGGGGATCATCAACGTGTAAAGGGATTCGACAGCAAGAGTGTTTCTTCCCTGTCGGGTCCTACCGAAACAATACTCACCGGTACACCGGTGAAATCTTCAATGCGTTTTATATATTCCTTCGCCTGTCGGGGAAGTGCGTCGTATTCTCGTACCTTTTCAATATCTTCCTGCCACCCCTCCAGGCTCTCGTACACCGGTGTGACAGCTCCGGCCTGGCGAATGTTGGCGGGCATTGTCGAATGCGTCTTGCCGGCCAACTCATACGAGGTGGCAAATTTGATGGTTTCCAGGCCGCTCAGCACATCCAGCTTGGTAATAGCCAGGCCGGTGAGGCCATTCAGCCTGGTTGCGTCATTGGCCACCACGCCGTCCAGCCATCCACATCTCCGGCGGCGCCCCGTTGTCGCTCCGAATTCATGCCCCTTTTCCTGCAGCCGGTTCCCGATATCGTCGACCAGCTCAGTGGGAAACGGGCCGGCTCCGACACGGGTGGTATAGGCTTTCATGATCCCGATCACGGCGTCGATATGCGCGGGACCGAAGCCGGAACCGTTGCAGGCATTCCCCGCGATCGTATTTGATGATGTCACAAAGGGATAGGTGCCATGATCGATGTCGAGATGCGTACCCTGCGCCCCTTCAAAAAGTATGTTTTTATTATTTTTCCTAGCAACATCCAGTTCGACCGAGACGTTCCGGAAATACGGGATCAGTTTCTCGCTATATTCACGGAATAGAGCATAGATCGTATCGAAATCGACGGGTGCACTGTTGTATTTCTCGGTAAGCAGGAAATTTTTTTCCGCAACGGCCTCCTGCAGCTTTTCCCGGAAGAGGTCGTCATCCAGCAGATCACCCGCCCTGATGCCGATCCTGCCGACCTTGTCCATATAACAAGGGCCAATGCCACGGCCGGTCGTACCTATTTTTTTGCCCGAGGCGAGCGAGGCTTCTTTTACCTGGTCGATGCCGGCGTGATACGGCATGATAAGATGAGCTCTTTCACTGATCATCAGACGCTGCGGCGAAACCGATATCCCCTGCTCCTTGAGCTTATCGATCTCGCCGATAAGAACTCCCGGATCGACTATCACACCATTGCCTATCATGCATTTCTTCTCTTCGTACAAAATGCCGGAAGGAATAATATGAAAAATAAACTTCTTCCCTTCGACGACAAGGGTGTGGCCGGCATTATTACCACCCTGGAAACGAACGACGCAATCGGCATAGCGGGTCAGCAAATCGACAATTTTCCCCTTTCCTTCGTCACCCCATTGCGTGCCAACGACTACAACACTCGACATCCCCATCTCCTCTCAGAGGTTTGAAAAACAATTCATCGCGGCTTGGAGCTTGTTCCTTCCGGCCACAACGAATCCGCGCAAGACAAACTCGCCATTATAGTTGAAAATCATTATAAAGTCAATCAACAAGCTAGGATATGCTTACTTTCTTTTAATGACGCAAAATCAAGACGATGTTAACATTCCGATATTGATCCACACGAGGTCCCGCAAATCGTCAATCATTGACACTCTCCGGCAAATACCTTACATTCGTACCGGTACCAGGATGATCGTATCTTGTAGCCCCGTGCAGGTTTCAGTTTATCCTGCCAGGCGTCTCCAATCAAATCGTGTGACGAAAAAAGATTCAGAAACTTACAGCAACCCGCACAATCGAAAGCGTTACACACTTTTGATGAGTTACGGGAATGCAGAATACTGATCTTTTCCAAGATTTTCCCATTCATGTTTTTGGCAACACAATGAGAGTAAAGAAATGTTTGGCATAGGACTGCCGGAGATGCTCCTCATCATGGCCCTGGCCCTGATCGTGGTCGGCCCGGACAAGCTCCCCGATCTCGCCCGGTCCCTGGCCAAAGGCCTGATGGAGTTGAAAAAAACGGCGGAAAGCCTGAAGGGCTCGTTTGCTGATAAGGACAACCCGCTGAATGAGATCCGTCCGCAATTGGAAGAAGCGGCAAAATCTCTCACCAACGACCTGCTGGATCCTTCCCCGCACAACACGGATATCCTGAATCAGGTTATCCAGCCTGCCGATCGGGCGGCAGAAGCATATCAGGAGTTGCTGAAGCAAACCAGCGGTCCGCCACCGGGGGTTCAAGCGGATACCGCTGCCCCCGCCGATACGCCTGCCGATGCGACGCAAACGCCTCAGCAAGATGAGACGGAAGCAGGCACGGAACCGATAGAACCGAAAAAGAACGAGCCCTGAACGTCTCCGGCACATGGCAAACTACAATCTGCAAAGTACAATCCCGGTTCTCGAGCGAAGTCTCGAATTTTTCCGGCCGCATCACCTGGAACTGAGAAAAAGGCTGATCAAAGTCTTTCTGTCCATTGTCGTCTGTACCGTTGCCGCCTATTTTTTCGCCGAGCAAATTGCCGCCCTCTTCATTTCGCCGCTATTTGCAGCAAGCCCGATGGTCTACCGGCTGGTGTATACCAACCTGCCCGAGGCATTTCTTGCCTATATCAAACTCGCGCTTCTCGTCGGAATAACCGCGAGCATGCCCATTGCTCTCTATCAGCTCTGGCGCTTTGTGTCTCCCGGCCTCAAGAAGGACGAAAAGAAACTGGCGGTAGTCGTCGTTTTCTGGGCTGTGCTGCTTTTTTCGGGCGGGGCTTCTTTCGCTTTTTTGGTCGTGTTGCCGAAGATGCTGATCTATTTTATGAGTTATGCAAATGAAGGACTGGAACCGCTGCCAAAGCTCGGCGATTATTTGACCTTTGTCGCCAGAACGATACTTACCTTCGGCATCTCCTTTCAGATTCCTTTCCTGATGGTCATGGCCGGCAAGGGCAGTGTTGTTGGGCCGGCGTATTTTCGCCGCAAGCGAAGGTATTTTTATATTGCCATCATTGCCCTGTCGTTTCTGCTCACCGCCGGCGATTTCATGGCCACTGCCCTGCTGTCCTTCCCCCTCTTTTCCTTATATGAGGCGGGGATCCTTCTCACCGCGCTGTTCACCAAGAAGTCCCCCGCAGAACAGAAGAGCAGCTGACTTCAGCCGATTTCCTGCTTCAACAGACAACAGGAGATCTTATAACGCGGCCGGCCCTGATCGTCGTATTCGATATTGTCAGACTGGAGAAGCTTGTTCATCACACAGCCCTCGGCAATTTCCAACCTGAAGAATTTGTCTTCCATCAAGCCTTCGTTTTTAATCAATGTATCGTTTTCGATACGGTAGGCATGGATCGGATGGTCTTCACACAATGGGCACTGATACACCCGTCCGTTGGGAAAAATAAAAAAATTCTCGGCAACATTGCCGGCACATTC
>MGTI01000200.1 GCA_001799365.1 Desulfobacterales bacterium GWB2_56_26
CAGCACGAGCAGCACGCCGAGCACCGTCCGCCGTATCGTCAGCCCCGGCAAGAGGAAGATGATCAGCGGCAGGAGGTTGCCGATTCCGTATTGCAGCACAAAGATCGCGGTGAAATCCTTGCCGTAGATCACGCTGCGCAGGACGTCCCACGACTTGACCGCGGTGTAGCCGCGGAAGATGAGGTCGAGCAATTCGAGGCTGATGGCGAAGATCAGGAAAAAAAGGAGGTAACGGGAGGTCATCCGGATGACGTTGACCTCGACCCCTTTAATCTCCTGTTGCGTGGGAAAACTGCCAGGCATCGCCCTCCTGCGGGAAGCCAGGAATTTTCTGATTTCCATGGTGACGATGTAGGTGAGCAGGCAGAGCGCAATCCCCGACACGACCGCCGACATGATGAAGATGACCGGCATGAGCGGCGTCATCCACAGGGCGTTCGCCTTGACGGAACCGAATATGAAGCCGGCGTAGCCATGGAGGAAGCAGGCGACCGGAATGCCGACGCCGGCGAGGAGTTTGATCGCCTTCTCGTCGCTGTGCAGCGCCGCCTCGCTCACGTCGTATGACCCGAGGGTCAGCGCGCGAAAAAGCAGGGAGCGGCCCTTCTCCATGATGGTCTTGTCCGGTTTGTTCCGAAGCGCAAGGGCAACCTCGACGAAGTGTTTGCGGTAGAGAAACCAGAGCTCCGAGGCCACGATGGTACCGTAGGTCATGAAGACGATGCCGAAGGCGGCAATGGCCGAGGTGAAGTGGGGCGTCATGAGCACGTTGATGCCCCGCAGAGGATACATCAGATGGAGCAGGAGCGGCATGGGCGCCACGAACAGCAGGGCAAACGAAAACACCAGGGCAAACCGCGCCATCTCCTTCAGCTGCTTGATGCCGAAGACGTGGTAGAGCGACGACAGCACGAATGCACCGGCGACCAGACCGGTCATGAGGGGATACATGACGATCTGGATGCTCCAGTAAATGTACTCGTTCGGGTAGACGAACAGCTCTTTTATCGTCCAGATTTCTCCGTGTACCATGGCTATTTCACCTCCCTGGAAAGGCCGATATAAAAGACCTGGGGCTTGGTCCCGTACTCTTCCTTCAATATCCCGACCCGCTCGGTCATGATGATCCTGGTGACTGGGTCGCCCGGGTCCTTGATATTGCCGATCCGCCGCGCGCCGAAGGGGCAGGCATCGACGCAGGCCGGTTTCAGGCCTTTGGTGATGCGGTGATAGCAGAAGTTGCATTTTTCGGCAGTCCGGTGGACGGGGTGGAAAAACCGCACGCCGTAGGGGCAGCCCATGATGCAGTAGCCGCAGCCGATGCACCATTTCCGGTCGATATGAACCACGCCGTCGGCCGTTGCGTAGGTTGCGCCGACCGGGCAGACCTGCACGCAGGGAGGATTTTCGCACTGGTTGCACAGCTTGGGCACGAAGAAGGCTTTCTCGATATCTTCCTGCTTTACTTCCCTGTATTTGCCCAGTCCGAGGTCGATCTTGGCGGTGGTGAAACCGTCGCGGGCCCCCTTCGGGGTATCCGCCAATACCTCCCCGTTCTTGGTCAGCACGTAGCGCTCGACCCAGGTCCTGGTCACATTGGCGTCGTAGGGAATTTCGTTCTCTTCCTTGCAGGCCTTGACGCACAGGCCGCAGCCCACGCACTTGTAAGTATCCACCAGAAAGACCCAACGTACCTTCGAAGCATCCGCTGCCTCCAGGGCCATGAGTTTTCGGGGATCGATGAAATCGAAGGCGGCCAGCGGCAGCGCCATGCCAGTCACGCCGAGAGCAGTGCTTTTCAGGAATTTTCTGCGGGTAATCATTTCAGGCCCTCCATCGGATCATGCGGATTGTGACATTCGGCGCACGCTATGTCGGGATTGTGTTCATCCGGATCGATGCCGGGAATTTTCGATCGTCCGCTCGATGCATACGGGAGCGGGAAATGGCAGCGAAGACAGTGGGCACGGCTCTTGTCGATGGCGAGTGCGGGCCGGACATCCGGATGATCGACGGCGGGGCCGTGGCAGTTCTCGCACTCTATGTCCTGGTGGGCGCTCGCCATGATGCTGGTGTACCTGTCGGTGTGGCAATCCTGGCAGTATTCCCTTCCGAGGTACTTCACCTTGACGTTTTTCCAGTCCACCTCGTTGCCTTGCCGGTGCCACCCGTACATGTATCCCCGGTCGCCGATTGCAAAGTCGTCCGGGACGTATATGGCCCTGACCGCCAGGATCAGGACCACGACCGCGATGACCACCAACAACGGCCTGTACACATGGTTTTTCATAACGCCACTCCCTTCGCAAATTCAATGATTATCGAAACTTGAGTGATCGAAATCATGGTCTTCGCCCAATTGGCAATCGCCGATCTGATACAATGAGGCTATCTTCTCCAATTTTTTTTTGCAAATTTTTAAATGCGGCCTGTCTGCCGCCAGCCTTTTAACGGGATATTCCGAACTCTCGCAATGTATTCCCGTCTGACACGCGAACTGCTATCGATGAGCGGCGGTCAATCGTAAATACCAATTGGACAATCACCGTAAAATCATGCATGTTGGGGTGGCGGTGAGCAGGGAAGGCCGAAAAGAAACACTAACCACGCTTGGGCAGATGGAAAAAATCGAGAGCATAAAACAAAATACGCTGCTGTGGGTGGATCGTCTCTGTCGCTGGGGGATGGGCGCATTTTTTCTGGCGGCGGCTGGGCCGAAACTCTTCGATGTTGCCGGGTTTGCCAAGGTGATCGGTGCCTATGCCATTTTGCCGGAGCCTCTTCTGGTGCCGCTGGCGGTGATTTTGCCGGTTGTTGAGATCGGTCTTGCCGTTGGTCTGTTACGGAACCACTTTCCCGCCAAGTTAGGTGTCGCCCTGTTGCTCCTGCTGTTTATTGCCGTTCTGTCGTATGCCATATGGGTCGGGCTCGATATCGATTGCGGTTGTTTTGGCCCGGAAGATCCCGAGAGCCAGGCCTTTCATGGTCTGAAAACGTCCCTTGTCCGAGATATCGCGATGCTGCTGCTCCTGGCCTTCTCCTTCCGATATCACAGAATTCTTACGGCGAACCAGTCGGGATAAAATATCCGCACAAGGAATTTCCGCAGAAAATCGTTTGGTTGATAGATATAAAAAATTTAATTCCAAGGAGATCGAGAACAATGAAGAAGATTCTAATCACAGTGGTGCTGGCGGTGTTCGCCGCCTCCGCCGCCTATGGTTTCGGCACGGACAAGTTCAAGGAAGAAGTGGAAAAAGAGACGGGAGCGGTGAAACTCGTCCGCGAGATCATCGATGGCGGGTATGGCGTAATCACTACTGCCGAACTGCAGGAAGCCATCAAGGCCGGCGAAGATATGGTGATCGTCGACACCATGCCCTATGAAGACAGCTACAAGAAGGGGCATATCCCGGCGGCCAGGCAGTTTCTCTTTCCCATCCCCGAGATGAAGCAGTGGGACAGCAAGGAGACCGACGGTAAGAGCCAGGAAGAGTACGCCAAGCTGCTCGGTCCGGACAAGAACAAAAAAATCGTCGTCTACTGCGGCTTTGTCAAATGCACCAGAAGCCATAACGGTGCGATCTGGGCCAAAAAATTAGGCTACACCAATGTTTTGCGGCACCCCGGCGGTATCTTTGCCTGGCGAGGGGCAGAATACCAGGTGGAGACCGGCGAGTAGCAAGCCATCATCTGATTTTAGCGGCTGAATAGTTTGCGGGCGTGTCATCCTACGGATTGCACGCCCGTTTTGCGTTTGCTATATTAGCTGTCAGCGATCAGCAGTCAGCGGTCAGCTAAGAGCATCTACAATTCCTCCCGGAAAAAGCTGAAAGCTGAACGCTGACAGCTCATTAAGTCAAAAATGAACAACCATAAAGATACTTACAACGGCTTCGAACAGGGACCAATCAGGCCGCCCAGCGAAGCGGGCAGTCTTTTAATCCGCATAACCCGCAACTGCCCCTGGAACCGGTGCACCTTCTGCCCGGTCTATAAGGGTAGGGATTTTTCCCTGCGGCCGGTTGCGCATGTGCTGGAGGATATCGACCGGGTCCATCGCTATGCGGTCGCCATCCGGGAATGCGCCGCCACAAGCGGCAGGATCTATCCCCACGATATCGAGCGATTCCGGGCCATGGATGGCCCGGGCGATCGGGCCGCCTTGAACGCCGCCCTGCACTGGGCGCAGTCCGGAATGCGGTCGATTTTTCTGCAGGACGCCAACAGTCTGATCGTTAAGCCCGTGCGGCTGCTCGCCATCCTCCGCCATTTGCAGGGGTGTTTCCCCTGGATCGAACGGATCACCTCCTATGCCCGGTCCCATACCATCGCCCGGATCGACGACGAAAACCTGCGGCTGATGCGCGAGGCGGGCCTTTCGCGGATCCACATCGGCATGGAGTCGGGATCGGACAGGGTGCTTGCCCGGGTGCATAAAGGCGTCGATAAAAAAACGCATATTGAGGCCGGCCTGAAAGTCAAACGGGCCGGCATGGAGCTTTCCGAATATGTCATGCCCGGGCTTGGCGGCCGCGACCTGTCCGAGGAGCACGCCAGGGAGAGCGCCGATGCCCTGAACCGGATCGATCCCGATTTCATCCGCCTCAGGAGCCTCGCCGTCCCTGATCATATAGAACTGTACCAGGATCTGCAGCGCGGCGATTTCGTCAAGCTCACCGACCTGGAGACGGCCCGGGAACTCCTCCTCTTTCTGGAGACTCTGGACGGCATCGCCAGCACGGTGAAAAGCGACCATATCCTCAATCTCTTCGAAGATGTGGAAGGCACTTATCCGCAGGATAAAGAAAAGATGGTGGGCGTGGTCCGCCGCTTTCTCGAAATGGCGCCCGAGGACCGGATGATCTATCAGGTCGGCCGGCGGATGGGACTTTTCCGGGGCCTCTCGGATCTCGACGATTCGGACAAACGGCGCCATGCGGAAGCTGCCTGCCGGCGGGCAGGTATCACTCCTGAGAATGTGGATGCGGCCGCGGACGAGATGATGAAGCGGTTTATCTGAGAAACATCCGGCAATCTTTTGATCACGGGCAGAATCGATTGCCGCCTGCCTAAGAAGGGAGTAGTATCACCCTCCTGTTTGCTGCCGATATCCGGCCGCTGTTCCGAATAGTCTCGTCTCCGTTTCCGAGCACTCGCTCCATCTACCTCCTGCTTATTATGACTCACGCACGTGCCGTAGTTCTCATGGTTCTTGTCACCCTCCTCTGGAGCATGGCCGGGGTAGTCACCCGTCACCTGGATTCGGCGCAGAGCTTCGAGGTGACCTTCTGGCGGAGCGGATTTAACGCCCTTGCCCTGGCCGTTGTCCTGTCGTTTATGAGAGGCCCGGCACTCTGGCGCGGCGTGCTGCATTCTCCGCCGGTGGTGTGGCTTTCGGGTTTTTGCTGGGCAGCTATGTTCACCTCGTTTATGATCGCCATCACCCTGACCACCGTGGCCAACGTGCTGGTCACCCTGGCGATAGGCCCGTTGATCACGGCGCTTTTTGCCCGCATCTTCCTCCGCCACAAGTTGCCGGCGATGACCTGGCTGGCCATTGCCATTGCCGGCTTCGGCATTGCCTGGATGTTCGGCAAAGAAGCCGGTGCAGGCGTCTCCCTGCTCGGCACGCTCATCGCCCTGACGGTACCCTGTGCGTCGTCGATCAATTTCACTGCTCTGCAACTGGTCGGCCACGACCACAGGAATAGGAATGCAGGCAAGAATGCTCAGGATATGCTGCCGGCCATTCTTATCGGAGCGACTCTTTCGGCAGGAGCGACCCTGCCGTTTGCCTGGCCCCTGCAATCATCGGCCCACGATCTCGGATTGCTGGCGTTTCTGGGATTCTTCCAGCTGGCCGTCCCCTGCCTGCTCGTCGTCCGTCTCAGCCGCGAATTGCCGGCGCCGGAAATAGCTCTCCTGGCCCTGCTCGAAGTCATCTTCGGCGTCACCTGGGCCTGGCTGTGGGCAGGCGAACAGCCTTCGCCAAGCACCTTGACCGGCGGCATTCTCGTTCTCGGGGCACTGGTCGCCAACGAGTCTCTCGGTTTACGAAAAAAACGGAGATTGGCGGCAGGTGTCAGCCAAGCGTGAGGCAAGGGCCGGGACTCCGGTCAAAGTAGTTGTAAAATGTGGACTTTGAGGGTATTTTTAGGGTCATTCTGAATGCACGGCCACCCCTCAATCTCATCATTTTGGCACATCGCAGGAGGCAGGAAAAGTGTTTGAATTTCTCAAAAACATGTCGATCAAATCGAAGATTTTCTGGTTTGTTGTCCCGAGCACCATCTCGTTCGGAGTTCTCCTGACCTTTCTTGCCCTTTTTTTCCTCAACGATTTCAAGGAACAGTCGCTTGGCAACTTCACTCAGGCGATCGAAGCCCGCCATTCTTCGACCACCCCCTCGGCCGGCGACGATAAGAAAATCATCGAAGAGATGGCCAAAAAAGCCGAAGATATTATCCACAGCACTGCCGTAACCTTCATCTCGATCGTTGTCACCGTTATTATCCTTGCCGCCGCCGGCGCACTGTTTATCGCCACCCTGATCGGCAAACCGATCGGCAAGGCGGCCGATGGCCTCGAAAATATCAGTTCGGGCGATGCCGACCTCACTCAGCGGCTGCCCGTTACCACCAAAGACGAAACGGGGAAGGTGTCACAGTTTTTCAACGCCTTCCTGGAAAAACTGCAGAGCATCATCAGGAATCTCCAGGGGGATGCCGACACCCTGAGCGAGACGGCCGGTTCCATCCACGGTCTGATCCAGACCATCCAGGAGAAAACCGCCTCGGCCAAAACCGTCTCCCAGACGGTCTTTCGTTCGGCCGGTTACCAGAGTCGGGACATGGGCGCCATTGCCTCGGTCATCGAGGAATCGACCGGCAACTTCCACACCATCTCCGCCTCGGTGGAAGAACTGACCGCCACCGTCGCCGAAATTGCCGGCACCTCCGCCAAGGCTCATGCCAATACCATGGAGACCACCTCGCGCATGGAAAAGACTCTTGAAAACATTGCCGAATTGGGCCAAGCGGCCAATCAGATCGGCAAGGTTACCGAGACCATCGCCGAAATCTCCGATCAGGTCAATCTGCTCGCTTTGAACGCCACCATCGAAGCGGCAAGGGCCGGGGACGCCGGCAAGGGTTTTGCAGTCGTTGCCAATGAAATCAAGGAGCTCGCCCGGCAGGTCGCCAACGCGGCGACAGAGATCAAATCCCGGATCGAGGAGGTCCAGCACGCCACGGAGACCACCATCAAAGAGATCCGGGAAGCGGCCACCATTATCTCGCAGAACAGCGACATCGTGGCGACCATCGCCAGCGCCGTGGAAGAACAGTCGGCGACGGTGAACGAAATCGCCAAATCCCTCTCCGAAGCCTCGGAAAATCTGGGCGATTCCAACACCAAGGTGGCTCAGGCCTCGGTCTATGCCGGGGAAATGGCCAATATGTCCAATACCGTCACCGAGGCGGTCGTGCAGGTGGACGAAGCAGTCCTCGCGATTCTGCAGACTTCGGAAAACCTGCAGAAGATCGCGCAGAGATCGGCCGACACCACCCGACAGTTCAAAACATGATCTGGAATTTCCAGCCGTAACGGTACAACACCCCAGGAGAAATTGATGAACACCGCCATCGACATTTCCCATCTCGTCTTTATTGACCTTATCCGCAACCTCGTGCAAACCGCCGGGGTCAAGGTGGCGAAAGGCAATCTCATGCGCATCGCCCTGAACACCGGCAGCAAAGCGGAGAAGAAGGATTTTCCGACCTTTGCCGATTTCGTCCGGGCCCTGAACGCCGATGAGAACCCCCTGTCGCGGCTGGAAGGAAAGGCCATCCACCTGGGCGGCGGGATTTTCGGCCTGCGGCAGTGTCCATTCGGCCAACTCGCCAGCACCTACCAGGATTTTTTTGCCACCGAACTCGGCGGCTTCGAACAGCTCACCGACGAATACAACGCCCCGAGCAAGATCACCGGCGAACACAAAGTCGGCCTCGGCGCAGGGGTCGGCCCGTTTTGCATTTTTCATCAACCTCTGCGGAGCCAGGCGGGCGGCAATCTGACCATCGCCGGCCAACCCATCGAGATCTTCCAGCTGGCCTGCCGCCGGGCCGACGGCAAGATCGGCTACGCTGACGCCCTGGTCTGCGAATTCGGCTGCGCCAGGGCCGCGGTCGAGAAAATCATGGAAGAATATATGTGCTGCTACGGGATCAGGATGAAAGACGGCAGCGCCGCCTGCTGAAATTTCGCCGGTAGGATCTATCCTTCTGAAGCATCCATTGTTACTGTAATTGCTGTCTCTGGCCAGAAGATGACGGACGCAGTCCATTTACCTGTCCATGTTGGTAACAATCGGACAAATGAGGAGAATACTCCCATGACACACGCAATCAGGATGCATACCACTGGCGGACCCGAGGTCCTTTCCTGGGAACCCTACGATCCCGGAATGCCGGAACCGGGCGAAGTCAGGCTGATCCATGAGGCGATCGGCCTGAACTTTATCGATGTCTATCACCGGAGCGGCTTGTATCCGCTGCCGGCATTTCCCGCCATTCCCGGCCTGGAAGGGGCCGGAACGGTAGAGATGGTGGGGGAGGGCGTGACCGAATTCCGGAAGGGCGACCGGGTGGCCTACGCCGGACAGCCGCCGGGCGCCTACGCCGAGGTGCGAAATATTCCGGCTCACCGGTTGGTGAAACTGCCCGAGGAGATTTCCACCCGGCAGGGGGCGGCCATGATGCTGCAGGGTATGACAGCCCGATATCTCCTGAAAGGCTGCTATCCGGTGCAGGCGGGCAGCACTCTCCTCATTCATGCCGCAGCCGGGGGAGTGGGCTCGCTCGTCTGCCAGTGGGCCAGTCATATCGGGGCGACCGTTATCGGCACAGTGGGCAGTGCGGAGAAGGCCCGCGCTGCGCAAGAGAACGGCTGCACCCACACGATCCTCTACCGGGAGGAGGATTTCGCCGAGCGGGTAAAAGATATCACCAAAGGGCGTGGGGTAGATGTGGTCTACGACTCGGTCGGCAAGACCACCTTTATGAAGTCCCTCGACTGCCTGCGGCCGATGGGCATGATGGTGACCTTCGGTCAGTCGTCTGGGCCGATCGGCCCGATCGACACCGGGATCCTGGCCCAGAAAGGCTCGCTTTTCCTGACAAGACCTACCCTCATGGTCTACACGGCCAAACGTGAAGACCTCCTGGCCCACGCCCGTGATCTCTTTAACGTGGTGGCAAGCGGGGCGGTGAAGATCAGGATTATGCAGGAATATCCGTTGCGAGACGCGGCCAGAGCCCACCGCGACCTGGAAGATCGGAAGACCCGGGGCAGTTCGATCCTCGTGCCGTAATTCTCCGTGGGCGGAGCATGTTCTAGCTAGGAGTCTGTCGGATTATAGCAATTTTTTTCCAGCCGACTGGCTCCTAGCCATCCATCCTCTCCACCACCGGGATGCACTGCCGTTTCACCACATCGATCAAGCCCAGGTCCGAGATGCGCAGCTCAGGGATGACGACCAGCGCCAGCAGCGAGAGCTGCATGTTGGGATTCTGGAGGGTGCAGCCACAGCCCCTGAAACCATTGAGCACAGAGGCGGTTTTGCGGGCCACGATCTCGGCCGGCTCATCCGACATGAGTCCTGCGACCGGCAGCTGTACTTCGCCGACAATCTCGCCATCCCGCACCACCACCTGCCCGCCGCCGGTTTCCGCCAGGCGGCCCACGGCCAGGGCCATACACTGCTCGTCGGTGCCGACGACCAGGAGATGATGACAGTCATGGGCGACGGTCGAGGCTACGCCGCATTTTTCGGTGAAACGAAAACCGCTGACCAGACCCACCTGCACCCGACCCGTGGCATGATGCCGATCGATGACCGCAACTTTGGCGACATCGGACGGATGGTTGGCGGCAAGCGAGCTGCGGATCTCCCCGGCCGTAACCGGCAGCAGCAGCTTCAGGTGACGGGTGGGGGCCTGATTTTCGATAATGCCGATGACGTTTACTCTGGCGAGACCTTCCCGTTCGGGGCCGGGGGCCTTGATAACAAAATCTTCGGCGGTCACTTTTCTTGGCAGATGGACGCTGCCGGTCACCCAGGCGGGCTGGGGATGATGGGGCAACTCCAGGCATAACCTGCCGTCTTTCGACAGTATCTCGCCTTTCGCGATAACCGTCCGGGCCCGGAAATCCTGCAGGTCGTCGACCAGCAGAATATCGGCAAAGCGGCCGGGGGCGAGCATGCCGACCTCGCGGCTTACCCCGAAATGCACGGCGGTGTTGATGGTCGCCATCTGGAGGACCTGCATGGGCGGTACTCCTTCGGCGATGGCGTGGCGGACGGTGCGGTCCATATGGCCTTCTTCGACCAGCGTCGCGGCATGGGAGTCGTCGGTGCACAGCAGAAAATGGCGGGCATCGAGGCCACGTTCGGTCACCGCCTTCACCTGCTCGGCGACATCGTGCCAGGCCGAGCCGTAGCGGAGCATGACCTTCATGCCCTGCCGGGCACGGGCGATGGCGTCTTCCAGGCGGGTGCCTTCGTGGTCGTCCTCCGGGCCTCCCGCCGCGTAACCGTGAAAGGGCAGGCCGAGATCGAGGCTGGCGTAATGGCCGCCAATAACCTTGCCGGCGGTGCGGGTGGTCAGCATCTCCAGGTGCGGCTGCTCGCCCGACATGAACACTCCGGGAAAGTCCATCATCTCGCCCAGACCGATGATGCCCGGCCAATGCATGGCCTCTGCGACTTCAGTAGGGCCGATGGTGGCGCCGGGGGTTTCAAGACCGGGGGCACTCGGCACGCAGGAGGGTATCTGCACCCAGACATGGATGGGCTGACCGGCCGCTTCGTCCACCATCAATTTTACGCCCGGAAGACCAAAAACATTGGCGATCTCGTGCGGATCGATGAACATGCCGGTGGTGCCGTGCAATACAACCGCCCGGACGAATTCGGTCAAGGTCAGCATGCCGC
The DNA here is from genome assembly GCA_001799365.1 of Desulfobacterales bacterium GWB2_56_26. GTDB lineage: Bacteria > Desulfobacterota > Desulfobulbia > Desulfobulbales > Desulfocapsaceae > Desulforhopalus_A. Next base: position 10,997 of record MGTI01000200.1, read on the forward strand.
TCTCGACATGCATGTGGGCGTCCAGGAGACCCGGCACGAGGTAGCGGCCCGCGGCGTCGATGACCAGCGTTTCGGTGCCGATGATATGAGCGGCGCTCGCCCCGATGAAGGCGATGCGACCCTGCGAAACGGCGAGGTCGGTCGCCGGGATAAGCTCGCTTGTCTGGACGCACACCCATAATCCGTTCTTGATGACCAGATCGGCGGGCTTGCGCCCCATGGCGACATCGACCATGAATCGTGTATCCATACGTCCTCCCCCAGTTGCTGTTATGTCATGTAGCAGCTGTCAGCTTACATTTTCATCCTATGTATTTCCCGGGCTGCGCGCAAGGTTCGGAATCTTATATATTGTCAGGCGAGTCCGTTTGACAGAGATACTGAAACAGGATAGGATTGAGTTTTACCGGGAGTTTTCAGGGCCTGCAGGCATCGAGGCTGGAACATCTAAGGTGAATTCGGGGAGGATCGACCATGACCAAAAAATGGGTATATCGCTTTGAAGAACTGGACGAGGTAGAGGCCTACGCCGGCAGTTGGGACGGAGTGAAAGGGTTGCTAGGTGGCAAAGGCGCCAATCTGGCCGAAATGGCCCGGATCGGGGTGCCGGTTCCGGCCGGATTTATCATCACCACCGAGGGCTGCAACGAATATCTTTCCCTGGGGGAAAAACTCCCGGAGGGCTTGTGGACCCAGGTCGGCGAGGCCCTGCAGGCCATCGAGAAAAGCACCGGCAAAAAGTTCGGCGACCCACGCCGGCCACTGCTGCTCTCCTGCCGGTCCGGGGCCAAATTTTCCATGCCGGGCATGATGGACACCGTCCTCAACATCGGTATGAACGACGAGACCGTCAAGGGCATGATCGAAACGATGGACGACCCCAGATTCGTCTACGACCTCTATCGCCGCCTGATCCAGATGTTCGGCGGCGTGGTCATGCACATCCCCTCCGAAAAATTCGAGGAGGCGCTGACCAGGATCCGGCGGTCGGCCGGCGTCAGGACGGATGCCGAGCTCTCCGCCAAACACTGGATGGCGGTGACCGAGGAGTTCAAGAACATCTTCCGCTTCCATACCCATCATCAATTCCCGACGGAACCCTACGCCCAGCTGCAGATGGCGACAGAAGCCGTCTTCATGAGCTGGAACGGCAAACGGGCCATCGCCTACCGCAACGCCGCGGGCATCCCCCACGATATCGGCACCGCCGTCACCATCGTCGCCATGGTCTACGGCAACCTTGGCGACGACAGCGCCACAGGCGTGGCGCTCACCCGCAGCGGCACCACCGGCGAGAAGCGCATCGAGGGCGACTATCTGACCAATGCCCAGGGCGAGGACGTGGTCGCCGGCATTCGCCTGACCAAGGATATCTCCCAGCTGAAAACCGAGATGCCCAGAGTTCATGAAGAGTTCGAGAAGGTGGCCATGATGCTCGAACGCCATTATCGCGAGATGCAGGACGTCGAGTTTACCATCGAGAAGGGCAAACTGTGGATGCTGCAGACCCGGGACGGCAAGCGGACGCCGCAGGCCGCGGTGCGGGTCGCCGTCGATATGGCGGAGGAAGGGGTGATCAGCCGGGAGGAAGCGGTCATGCGGGTGACGCCCGACTCGATCGATTTCTTCTTCCATCCCCAGTTCGACACTGAGGCCTTGAAGATGGCCAAGACCGCCGGCAAATTCCTGGCCAAGGGCTTGAATGTCTCGCCGGGAGCTGCGGTCGGCATCGTCGCTCTCGATGCAGACCTGGCGGAAACCTGGGGGAAAGCTGAAGGCAAGCCGGTCATCATGGTGCGGCCGGAGACCAAGCCGGACGATGTCCATGGGATGCTCGCGGCAAAGGGCATCCTCACCAGCCGGGGCGGGCGGACCAGCCATGCGGCCCTGGTTGCCCGGCAGTTCGGCAAACCGGCGGTGGTGGGGGTCTCCGAGATAGAGATCGATTTCACCAGGCGCCAGGTGAAGGTCGGCGACATCACCATCATGGAAGGCGAATTCATCTCGGTCGACGGCACCTCCGGCGAGGTCTATCTTGGCCAGATGGTAACCAAAGAGCCGGATATTCAAGACCCCTGGTTGATCAAGATTCTCGCCTGGGCCGACGATTTCAGGACGCTCGGCGTCTGGGCCAACTCCGACTATCCGGTGGACGCCAAAAGGGCCAGGGACTACGGGGCGGAAGGGATAGGCCTGTGCCGGACCGAGCACATGTTCATGGAAACCGAACGGCTGCCGCTGGTCCAGAAGATGATCATGGCCGATATGGAGGTGGACCGCAACGAGGCGATCCGGGCCCTTCTGCCTTTCCAGCGGGAGGATTTTTCCGGCCTCTTCCGGGTGATGGACGGCCTGCCGGTGGTGATCCGGCTGATCGATCCGCCGCTGCACGAATTCCTGCCGGACCACATCTCTCTTGTGAGCGACCTCGCCGACCTGAAGATCCAGCTCCAGCACGCGACCCGCCTGGAGGAAATAGACAATATTCTGCATCAGGTCAGGGAAAAGGAACAGATCCTGCGACGGGTCGAGAGCCTGCGGGAGGCAAACCCGATGCTCGGCCTGCGCGGCGTGCGCCTCGGCAACCATATTCCGGAACTCACCAAGATGCAGGTCCGGGCCATCTTCGAGGCGGCCTGCATCGTCTCCCGCGAGGGTGTGGACGTGCGGCCGGAGGTGATGATCCCGCTGACCAGCCATGTCAACGAACTGAAGGTCCAGCGGGGACTGCTGGAGACGGAGGCGAAAGCAGTCATGGAAGAGCAGGGCATGGAGGTCAATTACAAGTTCGGCACCATGATCGAGATTCCGCGGGCGGCGCTCACCGCCGATCGGATCGCTGAACACGCCGATTTTTTCTCCTTCGGCACCAACGACCTCACCCAGACCACCTTCGGGATTTCCCGGGACGATGCCGAGTCGGGCTTTCTCATCGAATACATCATGAACGGCATTCTGCCGGCGAATCCCTTCGACACCATCGATCGCGACGGGGTCGGCGAGTTGATGCGGATCGCGGTAGAGAAGGGGCGGCAAACCAAACCGGGACTGAAACTTGGCATCTGCGGAGAGCATGGCGGGGAACCGCGGTCCATCGAGATCTGCCACAACCTCGGTCTGAATTATGTCTCCTGCTCGCCGTTCCGTGTGCCGGTGGCCCGTCTTGCGGCGGCCCGGGCCGCGCTCAAGGCAGGGCAAGCCAAAAGCACGGTCGTGAAAGAGAAACAACCGGTGATCGGTACCGCTGTGCCGGCGTAAACAAACTAGGACTGGGCTATGAGGACTGAGCGATGAGGAATATGAAATCGAACTGTACTGGGCGAAAGATTTTGCGCCCGTACCCGCAGTCCTCAGTCCTCAGTCCTCATCACTCGTGTTAATTCCCGCATCGAATCGATGGTCCAGGTCGGCGGAGTCGGCAGGGAGGCCACCAGTGAGTGGCTCCAGGTCACGAACACGGTGTCGATGCCGGCCCCGGCGCCGCTGCAGATATCGTAGAGCGCATCACCGGTGAAAACCGTCCGCGCTTTCTCCGCCCCGAGCAGGGCCATCGCCTTCAGCACCGGTTCGGCATGAGGTTTATGCCGGCCGGTATCCTCCGGAGTTATCAGCACATCGAAATATTGCGCGGTCTCGGTCGCTTCCAGCATCATTTCGAGGCTCGGTCTCTTGCGGGAGGTGACGATTCCCAGCTGTTTGCCCGCCTCTTTCAATGCCTGCAGGGTTTCCGGCACATCCGGAAAGACGGTGACGCTCGTGCCGAGGATAGTCATCTGAAAATCCCGGTAATCGTCGACGATCACCGTATGATCGGCCGACTCGCCCAGATGGTGGGCGATCTGATCGGCGAGCGGCAGGCCGATGCCCCTGATAATCTTCTCTCTCGCCAGGGTCTTGCCGGCATATTTCTCCGCGACATACTGGAAGCAGGTGCAGATGAGATCAATGGTGTCGAAGAGGGTGCCGTCGGCATCGAAGAGGTAGGTATCGTAGGTTTTCATGGATGGAATGTTTCCTTTTTTGCCCGGCGACGAGAATGTGGGAATCGCTTGACAGGCATCGTATCTGCTGTTAACTCTGAGACTTTTCTGTCAGTGTCGGAAATCGGTTCGGAGGAAGTAGTAACGTTTGAGTTGTTCTCTTGAGAAAAGGAGTGGTAGACAATGAATGTGAAAACGATTGTAGCAATTCTTGCATTTTTTTGCTTGTTTTCATGTGCGCCGGTGAAGACCGGCCTAAATATTGAAGGAAATACCTTGTCTTCTGACCGTCCCAGGCTTGATATTCATTTTAAAAAGGAGATCTTCCAGGTCAAGGAGTTAGAAAACGAATCGACTGTCATCACTTTTCGCGGCGGAGATCCACGGCCGATGATGATTCAACTTCACAGAGTCCCGCACTCGACGAAGATAGATTATTTTTTGAGTCTGCGGGAAATTGCCTCCAATTTGAACTTTTATTATCTCGATGGGATTATGTTCGGTGAGAAGGAATGGGCCAAAACGGCCTATTACGATGGTGAATCCGGTTGGCTAATGTGCGGATACCTGACCAACATGGACAATGATTTTATTCTTGTTTCTGTCGTTTCCCCTGTTGTCGAAGACGATGTAAGAAGAACCCTTATCGAATATAAGAAGACCACGAACATGTCGGCAGAGGCTCTGTCGGTAATTAATGATCAATTCTTTTACTTCGACCAATTGGCGGAAATCCGGTAGGGGCGTTCAACTGGAATAAATAGGAATTGCTCTTAATCTTATCTTCTGTTTGTATTAGAAAAGGACATCGAGCAAAGCTCTTCAAAACTGGCTACGGTATGGAAATTAGGAAAAATGCCATATATATGTGCATCTTCTGGCTGCTCGCCGTTGCCACCTCCTTTGCCGTGAACTATCACGGTTCCCTCCAGGAACAGCAACGGCTGGCCCTTTTCACTGCCAGAAGTCACTTTAAAGAGATTCTTGTCACTAGACAGTGGAATTCCCGGCATGGCGGGGTCTATGTTCCGGTCACCGACAAGATCCGGCCCAACCCCTATCTCGACGTGCCCGATCGGGATCTGCACATCGATGCGGATCTGACTCTGACCAAGATCAATCCCTCCTACATGACCCGGCTGATCTCGGAGCTTGCCGAGGAATCGACCGGCATCCGGTTCCACCTGACAAGCCTTAAGCCGATCCGGCCGGAAAATAAAGCCACCGAGCTGGAAAGTGCGTACTTGAGGCAATTTGAAAAGGGCCTGGTGGAAGGGGGCGAGGTCCTCGTGAGGGACGATCGGCCGTATTACTTTTATATGGCGCCGCTCCGCACCGAAAAAGCCTGCCTGCAGTGCCACGCCAAACAGGGTTACCGGGAAGGCGATATTCGCGGCGGGATCAGCGTGACCTTTCCCTTCGAAGGCAAGGCTCCGGTCATGATCATGCTGCTGAGCCACGTGGGAATTGCTCTTCTCGGCCTCTTCGGGATCGCGCTCGTCAGCAAAAAACTGCAAGAGTCCTATGCGATCATCGAGCGGCAGGCAGTCATGGACGCTCTCACCGGCATCCCCAACCGGAGAAGCTTTTCGGAAAACATTATCCGGGAATTCGACCGCAGCCGGAGGAGTGGCGAGCCGCTCTCGCTGATCATGGGCGATATCGACTGTTTCAAGGCATACAACGACACCTACGGCCACAGCGCCGGCGACACCTGCCTGCGGCGGGTTGCCCTGGAGATCAAGGCCTGCCTGAACCGGCCCGGCGATCTCTGCGCTCGTTTCGGCGGCGAGGAATTTATCGTCATCCTGGCTGCCACTAAAAGCAGCGGGGCCATGACCGTTGCCGAACGGATCCGCCGGGCGATCGAGGCCATGAGGATCGAACACCGGCAAAGCTTATGTTTGGATGTTGTGACTATGAGCTTTGGGGTCTCGACCATGATCGACAGCAATGTCGCTTCGTATGAAGAATTGGTCAAGCAGGCCGATGCAGCCATGTACCATGCCAAGCAGGGCGGCAAAAATCAGGTAAGCTGCCATGGGGAATGACAACTTCGCGGCCGGCTGAATGTGCTTTGCCGGCCGTCTCTATCCCGAATCCGATACCGCTTATTCCCTTGGGGCGATGACCATCGCTTCGCCGTCAGCGACCACCGTGCCGTCCTGGATCGAGCAGGTGGTCTTCAGTTTTATCCTGCCTTTTTCGAGCTTTTCAATGACTTCGGCCTCGGCCTTTACCGTATCGCCGATACGAACCGGAGCCTTGAACTGGAGGGTCTGCGAGAGATAGATAGTGCCGGGTCCAGGAAGCTGCATGCCGAGAACGGCCGAAATGAAGCCGGCGGAAAGCATCCCATGGGCGATCCTGCCGCCGAACTTACTCTTCTTCATGGCTTCTTCGTTGACATGGGCCGGATTGAGGTCACCGGTGATCCCCGCAAACAGATAGACATCCGATTCACTGATCGTCTTCTCCACACATGCCTTGTCACCCACCTTGATGTCCGCATAGATCCTGGCCATGTATCATCTCCTTTAAGGTGTTGGGAAGTCGCTATGGCAGCCTTCCCGATTTAAATTTTCGTGCAGTGATTTCGGGCGCCTCCGCCGGACGCCCGGTCGAAAAACGTTCGGCGCCGGAAGTAATGCTTCCCCAGATAGGCCGAGATGTCAATGGGCAAATCAGCAGAAGACGGCAGGGAGGAGCATTTGACTTGCCGGCAATTCCTTTGCTACAATCAAACAGTTGAGTGTTTGCGGGCTGTTCGAGCTTTTTCAGATTAGAAAGGGTCCCGGGCATGGAGCCAGCTCCTTTTGCCAGGACCACGATGGGTGCTGTTCAATCATTTGGGATGTCCAAAGGAGAGGAGAAAGGAATGCTCAGAAAGAAAACTTGCCTCGTCTGTCTCATTCTCAGTTTCACTGTCCTCGTCGCCGGTGCGCAGGCGGAAAATACCGTCAAGTTGAACACCCTGGACTGGGAGCCTTATGTCGGCCAGAAGTTGCCGGATAAAGGCTTTGTCTCCGCAATCGTCAGCGAAGCCTTCGCTGCCTCCGGCTACACGGTTGAACTTTCTTTCATGCCCTGGGTACGCGCCAAAACCACGGCCAAGGAAGGTAAGGCCGATGGCTGTATGCCGGAGTACTATCTGGAAGATGATAAGGCCGATTTCTTCATTTCCGACGCCTTTCCCGGCGGACCCTTGGGATTTTTCAAGAAAAAGGCGGACACGATTGCCTATGCGAAACTTGCGGACCTGAAAGACCGGAAGATCGGCACAGTCCGCGGCTACGTCAATACCGAGGAGTTCGACAAGGCCAGTTATCTGCAGAAGGAAGAGGCCAACGACGATCTTACCAACATCCGCAAGCTGATGGGCGGCCGTCTCGATCTCATCATCATCGACAAGTTTGTCGGCCTGTATCTGAT
>MGTI01000201.1 GCA_001799365.1 Desulfobacterales bacterium GWB2_56_26
GCAGCCGTCCTGGATGCGCAGATAGGCGCGGCTGCGGTCGCCGAATCGTCTGACCGGCAGGCGCAGCCGTCCTGGATGCGCAGATAGGCGCGGCTGCGGTCGCCGAATCGTCTGACCGGCAGGCGGCAGATTTCGCTCGCCGCTGCTATGGTGCCGAAGAGATCTTCGTTTGCGCCTTCCTCCTCCAGCAAGTGTTCCACCAGGCGGTCCTTTTTGCTGTTGCCGATGAGGCTGTAGTTGCGGCCCTGCAATTCTTTTTCCTCGGCCAGTTCTTCCGCGGCCAGTTCCGCATAACAGCCGGTAACGATGATCCGGGCGTGCGGATTGTTGCGCAGGGCTCGACGCAGGGCCTGGCGCGATTGAGCCCCGGCGCTGCCGGTGACGGCGCAGGTGTTGATGACGACGATGTCGGCATCTGCGCCCCGGGAGACCACCTTCATCCCGGCTTCTTCAAGCCCGGTCCGGAAGGCCGCCGATTCATACTGGTTGACCTTGCAGCCCAGGGTGGTGATCAGCACCTTCTTCATTTTCCTGCTTCTCCGCCGGCCAGAATGATCCCAGAGCCGAGCAGCTCATCCTGGTCATAGACCACGGCAAATTGGCCGGGCGTGATCGCCCGCTGGGGCTCAGAGAAAATGATTTCTCCGCCGCCGTTCTTGAGCACGAGCCGTGCCGCCGATCCTTTGTGGCTATAGCGGATGCGCACGGTGTATTCCTTGGTCTGCTCTGGCGGCGCTCCGGCCAGCCAGTGGAAATCCGCCACCTGAATATTTTGCTTGAACAGTTCATCATTGCCGCCGACGATGACGGCATTTCTCTCGACGTCGAGTTCGGTCACGTAGAGGGGGGCGTCGCTGGCGATGCCCAGCCCCTTGCGCTGGCCGATAGTGTAGCGGAAAAGTCCATGATGGGTGCCCAGCCGCTCTCCCGAGGTGGAGAGAATGGGTCCTTCTTCACCCGGCCCCGTAAGCCTGGTTTCAAGGAAGCTGCCGACGGTGGTATCGCCGAGAAAACAAACGTCCTGGCTTTCAAGCCCTCGGAAATCCGTAAGACCCCGTTCTTCAACGAATTGGTAGGTGCTCTCCTTGGTCTGGCCGCCCAGGGGAAAGACGATCTTCGCCAGTTGGTCCTGAGAGAGGCGCGAGAGAAAGTAGGACTGGTCCTTGCTCGGGTCGATTCCCTTGAAAAGCCGGTAGGTCTCGCCGATCTTCTCGAGTCGTGCGTAGTGGCCGGTGGCCATGTGGGTCATGCCGCAGTCGAGGATCGTTTTCAGGAACAGGCCGAACTTGATCTCCCTGTTGCAGATGACGCAGGGGTTGGGGGTGAGCCCGCCGAAATAGCTGGCGGAAAAATAGTCGAGCACGTGCTGTTCGAAGGCCTGGCGCAGGTCGATCACCTGCAGGGGGATGCCGAGCCGGGCGGCGATGCTTTCCACCCGAGCCTTCTGGCTGTCAAAATTTGGTTGGGCAAGGCGCATAAAAAAGCCTTGTATATCATAATGCTCGCGCAGGAGCAGGGCGCAGGCCGTGGAGTCCACGCCGCCGCTCATGGCAATGCCGATTCTTCTATCCTTCATTGTCTTACTTGCAATCCGGGATCGCTTACTCTAATAAGGTGGGTTGAAAATGGATACTTCGTACATACATATCCGAGTACTCCGGGGTATCCGAGTACTCCGGGCCGGAAAAGCTGCTCCGCCTGCCGCAGCAGGGCAAAAGAGCGTATGTTAAGCCCGTTTATTTATAAGTTAACCTTACTCGACGATGATTAAAATTGAAAGCGGCAATGGCCGGATTCCTGCAATGCCGGAACTGCTCGCCCCTGCCGGAACCTACGAGAAACTGGTGACGGCCGTCACCTACGGGGCCGATGCGGTCTATCTCGGCGGCAAGCGCTACAGCCTCAGGGAAAAGGCCGGCAACTTCACCGAGGAGGCGATGCGGGATGGAGTCAAATACGCTCACGCCCATGGCGCGAAGGTCTACGTGACGGTGAATATCATCGCCCATAACCGGGACTTGGCAGGCTTGGAGGAATATCTGCAGTCGATAAGCGAAATAGGGGCGGACGGGCTCATCATCTCGGACCCCGGCATTCTCGCCTGCGCCCGCAGGACCGTGCCCGAACTGCCCATCCATCTCTCCACCCAGGCCAACGTCACCAATCACGGCGCGGCCGCCTTTTGGCTCGGTCAGGGCGTTCGGCGGCTGAATCTTGCAAGGGAACTGTCGCTTGCGGAGATGAAGGAAATCAGGGCACAGGTCGCGGGCGAACTTGAGATTTTTGTCCACGGCGCCCTCTGTATCTCCTACTCGGGACGGTGCATGCTCTCCAATTACATGACCGGTCGCGATGCCAATCAGGGCCATTGCGCTCACCCTTGCCGGTTCAGTTACCGGCTGGTCGAGGAAAAGCGACCGGATGAATTCTTTCCGGTCGAGGAGGACGAGCGAGGCACCTATATCTTCAATTCAAAAGACCTCTGTCTGCTGGAAATGTTGCCGCAGCTGGTGGCGGCCGGGGTCGATTCCCTGAAGATCGAAGGCCGGATGAAATCGATCTTCTATGTCGGCGGCGTGGTTCGGGTCTACCGGGCGGCGCTCGACTTTCTGCGTGGACTGCCCGCCGAGGCCTGGGAGAACCCCGAAGCCATCCGATTGCCGGAGTGCTTCATGGCGGAGATCCTCCGTACCGGCACCCGCGGCACCACGGAAAACTTCATTCGGGAGCGGCCTGGCAGTTCGGAGATGATCTACACCTCCTCCCGGGCTGAACAGAGTTTTGAGCCGGTAGCAGTGATTCTAGAACCGGGCAACGACCTCCTGGTCGAAATGCGTAACCAGCTGACGGTCGGTGAAGAAGTAGAGTACATGTCCAGGGGGATCGAGGTGGTGTCCGTGACGGTAACAGGAATGCGTGATGAAGAGGGGGCGGTCGTCAAAGCCAATCCGGGAAATCGCATCCGCCTGACTACCGAACCGCCGCTTGCAGCCGGTGAAACCAACGGCATCCTGCGGCGGAGAAAGATTACCAAATGAGACCTGAGGTAGTAGGGGCGAATCTCGCATTCGCCCGTTCAAAAGAAAAGGCCGGACAGGACCAATCCTGCCCGGCCTGATTGTTTTTAGCCCTGCATCTTAGCGATTTCCTTCTGCCAGAAGGCGGGCCCGGTCTTGTGCACCGCCTCGCCGCTCGAATCGACTGCCACGGTCACTGGCATATCCTCGACCTCGAATTCGTAGATCGCTTCCATGCCTAGATCGCCGAAGGCCACGACCCGCGACTTCTTGATGGCCTTTGAGACGAGATAGGCGGCGCCGCCCACGGCCATGCAGTAGACGGTTTTGTGCTTTTTGATCAACTCGATGGTGGCATCGCCCCGTTCCGATTTGCCGATCATGCCGATCAGGCCTGCTTTCTCAAGCATCATCCCGGTGAATTTGTCCATCCGGGTGGAGGTGGTGGGGCCGGCGGGCCCGACCACCTCGTCGCGGACCGGATCGACCGGACCGACGTAGTAAATGAAGCGGCCGTTGAAATCGACGCCTTCCAGCAGCGGCTTGCCCTCGTTATAGAACTGCTGGATCCGCTTGTGAGCGGCATCCCGGCCGGTAAGAATCTTGCCGTTCAAGAGCAGCGTCTGGCCTGCCTTCCAGGTAGCGATCTCCTCCTTGGTGATGCCGTCGAGGAAGACTCGCTTGACATCGTCGCCGGCCGCAAGGGAGATATCCGGCCACTCGTCGATCTTGGGCGGGGTAAGTTTGGCCGGCCCCGAACCATCCAGTTTAAAATGTGTGTGCCGTGCCGCGGCGCAGTTGGGGATCATGGCCACGGGCAGGGATGCCGCATGGGTCGGATATTCGGCGATCTTCACGTCCAGCACGGTGGTGAGCCCGCCCAAACCCTGGGCGCCAATACCCAGGCCATTTATGGCGTTGTAGATTTCCACGCGCAACTCTTCGAGCTTATTTGCCGGACCCCGCTCGATCAGTTCCTGCATGTCGACTGGTTGCATGAGCGATTCCTTGGCGAGCAGCACCGCCTTGTCGATGGTCCCACCGACGCCGATGCCGATAATGCCGGGCGGGCACCAGCCGGCCCCCATGGCGGGCACAGTCTTTTTCACCCATTCGACGATGGAATCGCTGGGGTTGAGCATGGCGACTTTGCTCTTGTTTTCCGAGCCGCCGCCTTTCGCAGCGATATGGACTTCCAGGGTGTTGCCGGGGACGATCTCGGTGTAGACGACAGCCGGGGTATTATCTTTGGTATTTTTTCGGTCGGTAGCCGGGTTCGCGACGACCGACTTCCGTAATGTATTGTCTTTGTTGCTGTATGCGAGTCTGACCCCTTCGTCTACCATCTGCTGGATGGAGTCGGTGGTGTCGAACTTGCAGTCCGTGCCGATCTTGATGAACACGTTGACGATGCCGGTATCCTGGCAGATGGGGCGTTTGCCGATGGCCGACATCTTGGAGTTGATGAGGATTTGCCCTATAGCATCCTTGGCCGCCTTGTTTTTTTCCTTCTTGTAGGCGGCATGCATGGCTTTGACAAAGTCAAGCGGATGATAACAGGAGATGTACTGGAGACTGTCGGCAATGGATTCGATGAAATCAGTTTTTTTCAGAGTAGTCATGGTAAGCCCTTGATGGAATTGACTGTTTAGCTGATCGCCTGGGGTACAATCGAAACACCAGTCGATAATAGCTCAACAACACCGTCAGGGCAAGAACTAGTGCAAAAAACTGAATGCCGGTTCAGAAGGGAAAGGTAACAAGGCCCGAGAACGAAGGATTTGCCAATTATGCCGGGAGGCTGTTTTTCACCAGGCGGATATTGTGGGTCCGTTTGACTTTTTTCCACAACTCTTTCAAAATTACCATCGCCGGGTCTTCGTAGCTGTCATATTCCCTCCCGAGATAGCTGCGGCAGGATCTCAGCAAGTCGGTATTGCCGTGGTACAGCCCGAATTCCTTGCGAATGGTTTTGGCCATCGCCAGATAGACTGCGGAGTCGAGTTGATCTTCGGAAAGATGGGCCATTACTACTTTTTCCCGGAGCGGCAAGTCGTTATAGAGCAACTCCACCACCTCGCCGACCGTACCCGGCAGGGCAAGCTGGTTAAAGTCGCTTAAGGGTTGAAACATCATCGTAAATCACTCTGCACAGACAAAACTGCTTTAAAGGTTGACGGTTTATTTGCTTTCCTGTGCAAACAATTTATACATAAAGAAGGTGCATGTCATTACATTCCAATATCAAAAATAATGATGACTGATATAGGGGAAAAACGCAGAGACCCTGAAAACAGGAGAGTTTTTGGCAGGATGTGGTGATTTCAGGAGTTGTATGAGTGAATGCCTGACACTCTAAGGGGTTGGATTCAGGTCGGATATCGGCAGAATGATCGGCTAAAACGCCAGAGGCGACGGCAGGACAGAAAAAGATAATGACTTCCACTCCTAAAAATAATATAGATAGAGCAACGTCAAAGCTTGCAATTACCTGATAGGCTTTCGATGAAATCACTTCCGACTTCCCTGAAAACCGGGATGTCTTTCAACCTTTTCAACACCGTGACATAATGGAATTTTTTTCTCAAGCCTTGGATATATTGCTCAATATCGACCAATTCCTGGCACAACAGGTCGTTCTGTACGGCCCCTGGATTTATGGCCTCATTGCCTTGATCATCTTCTGCGAAGTGGGTCTGGTCGTCACTCCTTTTCTGCCCGGCGATTCCATGCTCTTTGCCGTCGGCGCTCTGTGCGCGACCGGGGCCATGGACCTGCAGCTCGTACTCACGCTCTTCCCGTTGGCCGCGGTTTCCGGAGACAACTTCAACCGGCTGATGGGTGTCTGGTTCGGACAAAAGGCGTTCAGCGGCAAGGACGGTCCGATATTCAATCAGAAAAACCTGAAGAAGGCCCGTGACTTCTACGAGAAGCACGGACCGAAAGCGGTAACGATCTGTCGATTCGTGCCGTTCTTTAGGACCTACATTCCTTTTGTAGCGGGCATGGCGGAAATGAAATGGAAGACCTTTCTGCCCTGGAGCATACTCGGCGGTGCCGGCTGGGTCTTGAGCTGCGTCTTCGCCGGATTTTTCTTTGGCAACATTCCCTTTATCAAGAAACATTTCGAGGTGGTGGTGCTGTTCATCGTGGGTATTTCTGTGGTTCCTGTCGTCATCGAGTTTTTGAAGAGCCGTTCCAAATCCCGGGTTCAAGTCGAGGCTCCTCTTCCCTGAAGAGCATGGAATTGGCTGATGACAGGTTCTTGACGAAGCGGGATAATTGCAGCTGTTCCGCCACCACCGGCAACGGACGGCAACCTATACCATAAGGCAGCCGCCGATCAAACTGGCCTGAAGAAAAAGCAGCCAGCCGAGTTGGCCGTCACCCGGATCCATGACGGTCAGGTACTCGCTGGCCAGCCGGATCCTGGTCTCCCGGTCACAGGATCGCCATTTATACAGCAGTTCGTCTTTTTCAGTCTCAGTCATCGATACTCCCTCCTCTGACGGATTTTATTCGCAATTTGGAATCATCCTGACCGATAAATCTTACAAATTCCTTACAATGGTAAGTGCACTGCCGGAAAAGTGAAGAACCCTGCAAATATTTTTTTGAGTACACCCGCGCCAATTTCCGGAAGGCTTAATTTTTTACCGGATAAAGCCGATATAGGGGATGAGGTATGTACCGTATTGGCAACATGTGACGACGGGAGAAGAATGTCATGAATGTATCGAATATCGGCAATCGGCCGGATCAGGCAATGCTGCAGTCGAAGCAGTCGGGCGATCGGGGCAAAAGCGGAATTGCTCAGGAGTTGAAAGAAAAGATCACCAGGATCGAAACCGGGAAGGTACAGGAGGGCGCCCTGCAGGAGAAGGGTGTGATTGGCCTCCTGCAGGAAGGGCATTTTCAAGGCGTGGCGGATGTCAGGCTCCGTATCAATTTTCATGAGCAGTTACAGCTCATGGTGTCGCAAAAATCTGGGGAAGTGCTGCAAACGGAGAGCCGCGAGCTGATGCTCGAACTGGAAAGCAAGGTCCAGTCGGTTGGCGAGGAGTTTCAGGTTACGGATCAGGTTGCTGATCTGCTGACCTCCTTTAAGGAGGAAGCGGAAGGCCTGCTCGGTACCTCCGATGCAGGGAGCGATTCGTCCTCGGTTATCGGCGGTTTGCGCGATGCCTTTGCCGGGTTCCTCGCCTCGTTGCAGTCGATTGCAACCGCGGACGATGCCGAGGCCGACAGCGGGGTTGCAGGTGCAGCGGCGGTCGCCGGCACTGGGGCGTCTATTACGGAGGATGGTGCGCCGGTGAATCTGGAGGCTTCGGAGACAGAGGGTCCGGCAACAACTCCCGCGCCGGATGGGTTTACGCTTGCGGTGCAGAAATTACAGGAGTGGTTCGAGACAGAGATAGCCGCCTTGGAAAAAACGGTAAACGACCTGCAGGTTCTGCCGGATCCCAGTGAGCCGCGCGGCAATGGCGTCGCCTATGAGCGATTTCTGGAAACCTACAAGGGAATGGAAGCCGGATCAGGCGCAATACGCATCGACGGCAAGGCATAGCAGGCACCAAGAGGACTCCCTCGGCGCGATGAGGCGGCAGATCGCTTGTCGCGCCCCGCCGATCCTGTTCTTTCTAATTGGCCCTCCTCAGGAACTGCGCTCTCGATGCAGAATCAGTGAGGGGAGCTTCCTCCTGCCACTTTTTGCGACGTTTCAACATTTCGTGATCTTTTCAAGGACGATGGCTTTTTGTGCTTGCGGTTACAATTCCGGAAAATACTTTTTGACGCATTCCGGGCAGATGCCATGACTGAGATCGGCATCGGAGTTTTCGGAAATGTAGGCTTCGAGTTGGGTCCAGTACCCTTTATCATCTCTGATGTTCTTGCAGTACGAGCAGATGGGAATAATGCCCTGGAGGGTTTTGATTTCCCGTGTGGCTTGCTGCAGGTCGAAAATCAGAGAATCCTTTTCTTTCAGGGCATTCTGTAGAGGGGTTATGTTGAAGGCAATCCAGACGACCATGCGGGGCTGGCCTTCGATTTTCTTGATCGGCGAGATATGGGCTTCAAAAGATTGCAATCCTTCGGGCCCGGCGAGATCTTCCGAGCCTTTGATATCCCTGGCCGACAACGTATAGCTGTACGTGAGAACTTCATTGGTCAGGATAGCCTTTTTGATTTGCGCCAGATATTGGTCGGCCAGTTCCTGTCTGATAACATCATGGATCCGTTTGCCGATCAGATGCAGCCCATCGTGGTACCTGCTGCGATCGATTCCTCCCAGGATCTTGACATAATGCCCTTCTTCGTCAAAAACAAAAAACGGTTCAGGGATGGCGGAAAGAACAGCCTCGATAATGTTGGAATCTGCATGAATCATTTGCACAACCTGGATAGAATCGGGATTCGCCGCTGTGAAAGCCAGCCCGACTGTCGAGAGAGCGTGTGCCCTCAGTCGTAGGCTTCAGAAAAGCATAAATGCCATTCAAAGGCAAGGATCTTTGTCCAGGAAGGTCGTACAGTTGTCGTGGTGAAGGCGCGTGATTCTTCGGCCCCCGGGAGAGCTCGGCGGGCCGGTGCAATCCCCGGTAGCTGAATAAAACTCTTATGGATTTTACAATATGGCAGAAATGCTCACTTTATTTGTCAATATTTATCTCAAGTTCTTCATGATTTTCACGCCGTTTTTTGTCATGTCGGCATTCCTGTCGCTTACCAAGGACGACTCCCAGACCGAACGGCAAAGAATTGCGGGAAAGGTAACCCTGGCTGTGGCGCTGACCTGCTTTGCTCTCTTTCTGTTCGGTACCTATATCTTTGCGCTGTTCGGTATTACCCTCGATGCCTTCCGGATCGGTGCCGGGGCGGTGCTGTTTTTGTCGGCGGTGTCGATGATTCAGGGCAAGGCTACCGTCTCGCCCCAGGATGCCAAGGAGGATGTGGCCGTAGTCCCCCTGGCGATTCCCATCACCGTTGGCCCCGGCACCATCGGCGCCCTGCTGGTCATGGGCGCCGGCCTCGAAACCCTGCCCGAAAAAATGACCGCCTCTTTGGCCCTCTTCTGCGCGGTCCTCTCGGTCGGCGGTCTCCTCCTCGTCGCCGGTCGCCTTGAACGTTTGCTCGGCCAGCAGGGGCTGACAATTCTCACTAAGTTGACAGGTCTTTTTGTTTCCGCTATTGCGGCGCAGATTTTCTTTACAGGGCTTAAGAATTTCCTGGCTTGAGAAGCTCTGAGAAATTGTTATCGTCAAGATTAAAGATTTGACCCCATGAATTCATTAAATTTTCATCTGGCAGTTGCCAGAGTGGCATGGTGTCTTTATGGTACAAGACAGCTGGCCGATCGTCGTACTTGTCTGCTTTCGTAATTTCTTCAAGAGGATGACAATGAAAACTGCGCTGCGGTATCTGGACTTGGTTCTGTTATTTGTCGCGTTATCCGTGATTTTCTCGGGCAAACCTGCTGAAGCCAGGGACGACGAGGAAGTTACTCTGGTCGGCCGGATCTCGCATGTCGAGGGCAAACTCCTGCGGTATGTCGAGGAAGAAAACGACTGGGTGCTCACGGTCAAGGATGCGCCGTTCGGCTTAAACGATGCGCTCTATGCGGGTGACTTTGCCAAGGCCGAGTTCATGATGCCCAACAGAACCTGGATGCGGACGGGCGAGAATACCCAGGTCCAGCTTATCGATCTCAATCCGGATGCCACGACCGTGGATGTGGCCTCGGGTCTTGCCCGGCTGTACAACAAAAGCGAAGACGTCGTCATCAAGGTGACGACGCCTTTCGGCTATGTCGTTGCCCCTGGCGGAACGGTCTTCGACCTCTATGTCGGTGACGTTTCCCTGGAAGTCATCGCCGTGGACGGCGACGTGGATTTCGTGCATTCCGGTACGAATGCCAGGTATGAGGTTCTGGAGGGGTATTCTTCGATTATCGCCGACGAGCGGGAGGTCGCCAGCGGCAATGGCACGGTCGATGCCGTATGGGACGACTGGAATCGCGAGCGCGACGAACTCTGGGAGACGCGCCTGCGGCGCAGCAAATCCTCGGCGGGCTACCTGCCGGAATCGATTCGGGAGGAATCCTACTATCTCGAAGAGAATGGCAGGTGGGAGCGAATCTATTATGAGGGAGCCTATCGGGATATGTGGCGGCCGACCAGGATCGAACGGGGGTGGCGGCCTTTTACCGCCGGTCGCTGGACCGTCTATTACGGCGACAACTGCTGGGTTCCCGATGAGCCTTTCGGCTATGTCACCCATCACTACGGCTCGTGGATCTATGTCGAAACCCATCGCGCCTGGTTCTGGCTGCCGCCGGTGGCGCGCTTTGTCGCTGACACGCCACGTTTCTTCATCGGCTTCGGCTGGCATCCCGGCCGGGTTGGATGGATTCATAGCGGCCCGTCCATCGGCTGGGTACCGCTTGCCTGGGATGAGGAGTATTACGGCCACCGCCATTGGGGGCCTCGGACAGTCATCGTCAGGCCACACACGGTCATCAACATCAATATCTATCGCTATCGTTTTATCGATGAGGCGGTCGTCATTCCCCGTGATCGCTTTTACCGGGGGACCCGCTATACCCCATTTGTCCAGCGTGAAGTCAGCCGGGATATCATCGTCAACAATTATCAGCCGGTGACGGTGATCAACAATACAGTCATCAACAATTATAATGTTGACAGACGGCGCTTTGCCTTCAACGACGTGGAGGTCGACCGCAAGCCCCACGTCACGGTCGTGAATAGGATCAATGCCAATCAGAGGACGATCAGCGGAATCGACCGCATTGGCCGCGAACGGATCGAACGGGATCTGACCCGGCTCGATGTCCGGTCGGAACCTCCGCGGCAAAAGGCCGACGTGCCCAGGCCGGTGCTGACCACCAAGCTCGTCGAACCCGACAATGTGGCCAAGCCTATAACCACTCTTGACCTGGAAAAGAAAGAAATCAAACCGCGGGAACGGGAGCGGCAGATCGCCGCCGGCAGCCAGGAGCAGCGGCCTCTGCGTGAACGTGGCCGGGAAGAACGGATTCGCGAGGAAGAGCGGACGGGGCAACAACCAGTTGTCCGCGAACAGGAGCGGATTCGGCAACCAGGCGAAGAACAGCGTCCGGCAGAGGAATTGGAGCGGCAGCAGGCGGAAGAAATTCGGGCGCGGCGAGAGCCGCAGCGGCCTTCCGAGAGGAGAGATCAGGCGGAAGAGCCGCAGCAGGTACGGGAACCCGGTCAGACCGAGGAAAAGCCGCGGCTGAGATCGCCGAGGGAGAAGGGGGAAGAGGTCGAACGGGGACAGCGTCCCCAGGATCAGGTTCGCCAGCCGGAAGCCGGTCCGCGTCCACGCCCGCAGGAGCAGGAAATCGAGCGGCAGCAGGCGGAAGA
>MGTI01000202.1:0-170 GCA_001799365.1 Desulfobacterales bacterium GWB2_56_26
CAAGAAGTTTGCCGATACGGTGAAATAACTTCAGACCATCTGATCTCAACGACAGCGCAACCAGTTCAGCAGCAAAGCGGCAGCTCACCTTCCGGGAACGTCCCTCCCTCTGTGATTTCTTTCCATTGGAGGCCAGTGATGTTTTCAATGATGGTGATTGAATATTGGCT
>MGTI01000202.1:190-41457 GCA_001799365.1 Desulfobacterales bacterium GWB2_56_26
CTTAATTATTTTTCTCCGAATTGGAACAAAAAAGGAACAAATTAATTTTACAAATAGTTTTTAATATTTAATTTTAAATACTTACACTGTATTTACCATGGACTTCGAATCCGGGTGTCGGGGGTTCGAATCCCTCCGGGTGTACCAAAAAAAATTCAAGGGGTTATCGGCAGTAGCCGGTAACCCCTTTTTCATTTTATATTGGATCAAATCCTATATGGTAAATTTTCAAGAGATGTAGGTAGCAGCTTTCAAAGACATTGCCAATCGATACTCGCGCCTGCCGGTTCTGTTGAAATCCGTGTAACAATATTTCCCCACGCAAGTTGTGGGCCATGGCAAACGCGGGTTCTTTGCGCAGCAGGAGATCGACCTTTTTGAGAGCAGAATCATAATTGGTCGTGCTCATGAGCACGCCGATTTCCCGAATTTCCTTACTGTATTTGATTTACGCTCAAATAGGGTTCTTTGCCAAGCCCGGCAAGACCAAGTATGGTACTTGATATCATAGGAAATGGCTATGACAAGAACTAATGCCGTCTGCAAAAATATTATTTAAGAGCTGTGATTTAACCGGCTATCTATCTGAGTTTCAATTCGCCTATCCTGGCTCCCTGCCGATACTGTATGGCGAGGTTGGTAACTACGTGGAAGGCACCGAGCCGGAGTATCGGTTCAAGCTGGTTGTTTTCTTCAAGGTAACGCCATCGGGCTTCCTCTAATAATTCCACGTAACGCACTTGACTAACATGACCAAAATTGAAAGCTGAAAAAACAACCTCTCGCGAGTGTATTGACATAGTTGACATAGTTCGCATGCAAGTAGCTCTTGATTACCTTGCCAGACCTGGCTCGACAATGGGCGATGTGGACTCCTGCTCGGATTTTCTGAACAGAGCGCCTCAACCACGCCTTCAAACGATGGACAGGAAAAAGCCCTAGAGCATATGCCTGAGGCATGAGGGGGAAAAGATACTTGTTCCACCAGCTCGCCCTTGAGAATAACAACCGAATTATGCTGCCGGTTGAATTGGCAGCGTTAAAACAAGCGAATATTCCACCTAAGAAATCGCGCCCCGCCAACTTCATATCCGGGTGTCGGGGTTTCCTGATCCTATTTCTTTACTTTCTCTCCTCTTTTGTTTGCCATTGCACTTCTTCGAAGAATTATTTACGATTTATTACATATTTTTTAAAATCACCCTGATATCCTGAATAATTTTTCTGGACAAAAAACATCTCATACTGTTAGGTTTGTTTGTCATCATCACCAATCAACACGTCAGGTTACCGAATATCCGATTTCAATGGAGGCAATAACAATCTATCGTTTCTGGCAAGATCTTCCAAGTCAATGTGTTTTGTTTATCTGAATAACTGAGCCTTCTGGAGGATAGGATAAAAACATGGTCGATTTCAATCTCGCAGTCTCCGCCATCGAAACCTTGCTCCACAGCATGAACGGGGCATCGCAGGTCGAGCAGTACAAGGCCTACACTTCCATTATCAGCTTGTCTCACGAAATCGAAAATTTATACAAAAGACGTGGTATTTCAGATTGCTATGTGGACGAAAAGTTATCCGAAATGCGATATTATGCAGCGCATTCCGCAGGCCTGATAACCGACGGCAAAAGCCAGGACACCCATATCCGCTGGAGCAGCGGCGCCTTGCAATCCATGATTTCAAGCCTTGAGCTGCTCGGCTTCGAACAGACATATCGATAATTGCGGCCCGCGGAACGAAGCCCGTGAAGTCTGGGGTCGGCTTGCTTCAGCCCGGCACCCTCAACTGCCGGGCGACAGGTCTCTGTTGCCCCAATTCTGACAATGACGGACCCTTCTCGAAAAGAAGCTGAAAAACGATTTTGCTTGATCAGCTTGTTTACCTCATCCCACCACACCATAGACAGCTCGAAAAATCAGTCCTCCTCGGTCTTACCTCTCCCTTCGTTTCGGATTAAAAGACAGTCGCCCTTGAAACGAACCGTCAAAATGTATAAAATTTTTATGGCTTCACATACGTTCGCCTGAGTTGGACTTTGACATTTTTGTACGCCTTCTGTTATACAGATGTATTATAAACATACGATTCCGCACCGACAAATCCGGGTTATTGACAGGAAGGTCAACGGATGAGGATGCATAAATTCAAAATTATTTGGCGTACTGTCTGATCAAAAGAATAGAATCCACCAGGAGGCTCTATGAAACGGCGCATTTCATTTCTTCTCTCTCTGTTTTTGCTCATTCCGGCTATCGCTTCCGCCGCTGCCTCGTCGGAGCCTGCTCCCCTCCTGCCCGAGAGCGTTGCCGCAAGATCGGAAATGGCTGCCAGCCAGAAAACCCTCACTATCTTCCTGAAGGAACGAGACCCCAATAAGGCTACGGATCTGCTCAATAAATCCAACGACGAGTATGGCCGTAAGGGGTGGACCGTTTTCAGCGTCCTGCCCTACATGCACGAAGAAGACTTCCATGGTTTTTTTGTGACCTACCAGAAAAACCTTATCATCGAATAAGTGCTCGAACTCAATAGCAATGCAGGGTGGCTCCGCTCCTCAGGAAGGACCTTCGTGCACCACATGTCTGTAAGGTATTTTAGACCCGAGAGGTATCCGACAATGACAAAGAACAATACATTTTTCAGCCTGTTGATATGTGCGCTCCTTTTTAGCGGTTGCGCAAAAACGACGCTTGATACGGAAATCAAGACAACTCCTCCGGGGGCTACAGTTACCATCGATGGGTTGAAATCAACCGAGGTCACACCTTTCAAGCATCCCTTTGACTTCTCGACCGGACAGGAGGAATACAAGTTACTGTTTGCCAAGGAGGGCTATTTCGAGCAGGAACTGGTAATCAATAGAAGCCTGCCGTCCCTGTCGGATAGAGAAATCAGTGTCAGCCTCACTCCCAGTCCTCTGTGGGAAGCCACAACCACTTCTC
The DNA here is from genome assembly GCA_001799365.1 of Desulfobacterales bacterium GWB2_56_26. Lineage (GTDB taxonomy): Bacteria > Desulfobacterota > Desulfobulbia > Desulfobulbales > Desulfocapsaceae > Desulforhopalus_A. The sequence goes on from MGTI01000202.1 coordinate 3,139, forward strand.
CTGCCACTAACAGCTGGGTACAGGTTCCGGTGGGCGCCGATCTCGATGCGCGCAATGCCTGGCAGATCATGATCGATGCGGCCATCAAACGCTCCTCGAACGTCAAGGAACTGAATTACGAATCGGGCTACCTGCAGACAAAATACACAGTCAGGAAATTCGAGACGAAAAATGGCGAATTCCTCCTCCGTTGTCAGCTCATTGCCACCCTCGTCTCTTCCGAACCTCTGATCTATCGGATCAAGGATGTCGCCGAATGGTCGGGCAATGGGGTACAGTGGCATCCCTACAACAGGATCTTTCATGAGCATGCAGAGATGATAACGGAGATTCAGGATCGCCTCAGAAGCAACTGAGCCGATCAGGCGAAACCAGAAGTAATACGAGAAGCCTAGATTTAAATCATGCAGGTTGCATTTTCCGGCATGTGCGAGATTCCCATGGTCATCAGAAAAACCGGCAGTGCCTTTATTGTTTTTATTTTCCTGCTCGTTATCTTCAAGACCGCCTGCTGCGCCGATTTCAAAAAGACCAAAATTGCCGTTTTAGATTTTGAGCTGCGCGGCGATTCTTTCACCACCAAGGATATGGGAGGAATCGTTGCTGAATGGTTCACCACGGCCATGGTCCAGGACGGTCGTTTCGAAGTGGTCGAACGAGCCCTGCTGAAGAAGATCGTGGAGGAACAGAAACTCGGCATGACCGGCCTGATCGACGAAAATAGTTCGGCTCAGCTGGGCAAGATTCTTGGCGTCAAGACCATCATTTCCGGCTCAGTTCTCCAATTCCAGGACACCATCGAGGTAAACGCCCGGATCATCAACGTCAACACCGGGTCGATAGTCGCGGCTGAGAATGTCCGCAGTAATACCAGTGAAAACCTGAAGAGTCTCATCGAGCTTCTGACCTCGAGGATTGTCAAGAATTTCCCGCTCACCGGCTACGTTGTGAAAAAGCGCGGCGATTCCGTGCTGATCGACCTGGGGGCCACCTCGGGGCTACAGCTCGGCATGGAATTCATCGTCTTCAAGGAAGGTGAAGTCATCAAGCATCCGAAAACCGGCATCGTTCTCGACGTGGAACAAATCCATACCGGAAAAGTCAGGATCACCGAGATCAGCCTCAACACTGCGAATGCGGAAATACTCAGCGAAGAAGACGGCCGAAAGATTGCCGTCGGCCAACTGGTGCAAAATATCCGCAAACCGGAGAAGGTCGACGATAAGACCGAGCCACAGTCGCTGAGTCAGAAAGAGGAAAAACCACCAGAGCAACCGGTCAACAAGCAGGAACCGGAACCCGAAACGGTGCAGCCGCCGGAGCCGGTCAAACAGGAAGGCCCTGCCGGCGAAAGAGACAATCTGGCCTCCGGCGGCCAGGGTCCCCCGGTTCTGCCGCTCCCTCTCGGCACCTATATGATGGGCAGCAGTCGTTTTCCCGAGAAACCCGCCCATTATGTAAAAATTGAAAAGCCCGTGCAGATGACGATGACCGAGATCACCTTCGACGATTATGAAAAATTCTGTCTTGAAGCCGGCTACCCCTTCCCGGACGACTCCAGCTGGGGCAAGAAAGATCGACCGGTCATCAACGTCAACTGGCAGGATGCTCAGGCCTACGCAAAATGGCTGACCGAACAGACGGGGGTAACTTACCGGCTGCCTTTTGAAACGGAATGGGAGTGGGCGGCCGGAGCCGGTTCGGGGACCATCTATGCCTGGGGCAACTCGCTTATGCCGGACATGGCCAACTGCAAAGGCTGCGGCGCCTTGGGAGAAAAGCAGCAGACATCGCCGGTCAGGAGCTTTCAGCCCAATAAAACGGGCTTCTTCGATATGACCGGCAATGTCTGGGAGTGGGTGGAAGACTGCTGGGTTGAAAACTATGCGGGTGCCCCGGAAGACCAGTCACCCCGAATGTTTACCGGAAAATGCGGTAACTATACGATCCGCGGCGGCGCCTGGAACTCAAAGGAAAAGCAGATCTCGGTGACTTCCCGATTGGGAGTATGGGTCGATACCAAAAGCAATTACATAGGATTCAGGCTGGTTCGCGATCCGAACAGCTCCTCGCAGGCAAAAACCGATGCCCCTCCCCAAAGGGAAGGCGATACAACACTGCAGGCAGCCGCAGATCAAGGCAGGGACAATCTCTCCGCAGGAAAAACAATAACTCTGTCCTCAACATCGGAGAACGAAAAATAGGCCGATCCTGATCCGGTGGCAACCATACTCCGAAGGTTCCAAACAACTTTAACCTGTGGTGGCAAATGAAGATCTCTTTTTACCTCGTATGCCTGATACTCTTTTTTCAGGGACCTTCCTTGGCGTTCGGCGGGAATCTGGCCCTCATCGAAAAGCGGCTGATCGAGCTCGATAAACTGAATCAGCAGGCGGTGCAGGAAGCGGGGGAAATACCAAAAAACGGTTCGGTTGAAATCGAAGCCCGCGTGAAACCCGGAGTTGCCGACCCCAATACGGACACAGGGATCGGTGAAGGGCGGTTTCAATTTTCCAAAAAAGCCGTTTTGGCTATCGAGGAAAAGCTGCCGTTTACGGTGCAGATAAGTTCCAGCCGCTCGCAGCAGCAATGTTATCGCGTCGCCGCAATGTTGCGGCGAACCGGATATCCGGCGTTTACCGCATCGATTACCCTGAAAGATCAAGGACTTTGGCACCGAATATTCGTCGGCTCTTTCGCCTCCCGGGAAGAGGCGGAAAAGACCAGACAAAACCTGGAAAAAGACGAGATCCCCGATGGCATGATCAGGAGCATGCCCTATGCAGTGCAAATCGGCAACGCAGGTTCGCTGGAAAGTCTAAAAAGCCTGAGGGATAAACTTTCAGCCATGCAGTACATGCCGTACACCAGTTATGTACGGGAGACCACAAGCAATCAGCCGCAGACGCGTCTGCTCATCGGTGCCTACGAGACCAAAGAGGATGCGACCAACCTGCTGGCCGCCCTTCGCTCGGAAGGACTCACAGCGATAGTGGTGAACCGCTGACGGCCGAAACCGACTTCATATCCGTCATCTCAGCCGGTACCGGGGATGCTTCACGAATCCCGCAGGGCGAGGGCCGGCGAAAGAGATGCCGCCCGCCGGGCGGGATGGAGTCCGAAAACGATCCCGGTCGCTATGGCCGAAAGCGGGGCTACGACGAGGCTGAAGGTTGAGAAAACCACCGGCCAGTCGGCAATTTTCTCGATGCCGAGTGACAGCAGCAGGCCGGCCAACACTCCCCAGAGACCGCCCGACATTGTCAGCAGAATGGAATTCCATAAGTACAGGCTGACAATCCTGCTCTTCGGTGCCCCGAGCGCCATGCGCAGGCCAATTTCCCTTGTCTGCTCGGCGATATTGGCGAGCATCACGTTCATCACCCCGATGCCTCCCACCAGTAGGGAAAGCCCGGCAATCGCCCCCATGATGATTGAGAAAACCTTCTGACTCTCCCATGCCTCCCGAAGCAGAGTGACCGGCACGACGATGGTGAAATCTTCAACATTCCGGTGATTCCTGGCGAGCAGCTGCTTTACCTGGTCGGCAATGGAAAGAATCGCCGCCTCCTGCGCCGCAGCGAGGGAAATGACCAGGCCATCGAGCCTGACGCGACCAGCCACGTTCTTGGCAAATGGCATGCTCGATATCGGCAGGATGACGGTATTATCGAAATCGAGTGTGGAGAGTCCGGTCCCTTCGGTGAGCAGACGACCCCGCGGAGCAGCCACCCCGACGACGGTCGAGGGATGATGGTCGAGCTGAACGGTTGCCAGGATATCGCTCTGCAGGGCCACCGCGACGGATCTGCCGATGACGCAGGAATTGCCTCGATAGGCGATATCGCCGTCATCGATCGACCGGCCTTTTTCAACGATGAGCCGTTCCGCTGCGAACCATTCGCTCGTCACGCCCAAAACGGTTGCCACCGCGGTCCTGCTGCCCGCCCTGACCAGGACATTATCCTTGCGGACATACGCGCCGACCGTGCCCCTGCTACCCAGCCACTGTCCGATATGGATGTTGTCCTCCTGGCTGAGGCCCTGGGACAGGTTGATTGCGCTGTCATTGTGCCGTAAACCGGAGGCTTCCACCCGCAAGGTGTTGATACCCATGGAGCTGATCTTTTCAAAGGCCGCTTTCTTCGCCCCTTCGCTGATGGACAGCATGGCGATGAGCGCCGTCACGCCAATGCCGATGCCAAGACTGCTGAGGAGTGATCTGAGCGGCCGCCTGCGCAGGTTTTTCAAGGCATCTTCGATATCCAGCAGAAATTGTTGGCGCAGCATGGCGGATTACCGGGGAGAAGGCGGCTTTTCCAGCCGCAGGACCCGACTGCCGTAGCGGATGGCTTCCGGATCGTGACTCACCATGACCACGGTGCAGCCTTGCCGGGTCTGCTCCTGCAGGAGTTTCATGATTTTTTCGGAGTTGTCCACATCGAGGCTGCCGGTCGGCTCATCGGCGAAGATCAGGGTCGGCCGCCGCACCAGAGCCCGGGCAAAAACCACCCGCTGCATTTCCCCACCGGAGAGGGTATCGGGATACCGGTCGGCCAGATCGGCCATGCCGATATAGGAAAGCAATTCGCGGCAACGGCTGTCCATGTTATTCTTACTTGCCGGCTCACCGTAATGGAAGGGCAGGGAAATATTTTCGGCGACGGTCCGGTCGACAAGGAGATGCGGCGTCTGAAAGATAAAGCCGAAGGCGCTGTTGCGCAGCAAGGCGACTTGACTCTCCTCCATCGCCGTAAGACTCTGTCCGCCATAACGCACCTCTCCCCGGGATGGCCTGTCCAGCCCCCCGAGAAGATTGAGCAGCGTCGATTTTCCGGCGCCCGATGGTCCTGAAATCACCAGGAATTCCCGAGGCTCTACCACAAGTGACACTTCCGGCAACGCGAGGCTCCGGTTCTTCCCGGCAACAAAGGACCGGGATACCTTATCCGCCTCCAGCAAGGCCATCAGCGGCTACTGCCCCTCGGCATACACTCTGTCACCTGCCGCGATGCCGTCAGTGATCTCGGCCCACAACTGGCCGCGGTCGCCTACAGTAACCGGGACATCCTGCGAACCGTCCTGATGACTGCGGCGAACCATCGACTGGCTCTCCTGGTAAAATACAGCACTGAGCGGCACAGCGACGGCATCCTCGACCTGCCGGTAGACAATGCGGGTGGTGACGGACATGCCCACATGGATGTTGCCGGTATCGCCCGAAAGACGGATACGCGCGTAGAATCTTCTGAGATTCTCATTATTTTCATCTTCTTTGGCAAGAGAAGCCACGGACTCGACGGTGCCCGTAAACACCTTGCCGGGGAAGGCATCGACCTCGATCTCGGCGCTCATCCCGGCGGCAACTTTCGCCACATCCACCTCTCTGATATGGATTTCGGCAATGAGGGCGCTGGTATCGGGAACCTCAAGAAAAGTCTGGCCAACCCAGACCGAATCGCCGATCTGAATCTTTCTTCGGCCGTTTTCCCTTGGCAACTCAGGATAGAGAAGGATGCCGTCGGTCGGAGAATGGACATCGCAATTGACGATTTCCGTTTTGGCGAGACCCAGGGCGGCGACCTTGTTCTCTTCATTGCGCCGGCTTTTTTCCACCTCCGCCTCGCGGTTCTGGATCAGCAGTTCCGCCGTCCGTTTCACCCTGTCGAGATTGCTCTCCGCGCCATCGACCAGGAGCTGCGCCTCACGCTGCATCTGCGGCCAGACATAGGCCTTGAAGTTGTCAAGCTCCGCCCGGGCAACCGCCAGCTGTTCTTTGGCGGTCGACACCTTATCTGCCGCCTTGTCACGTTCGCGCAGGCTGACATGGCCTTTCTCCAAGAGGATATCGAGATCGGCAAGCTCGCTCTGGCTTAAGTCAAGCGATCTCTCCGCCTGATGAACCTGCTGCTCGAGCGTCTTTCTTTTCAGCGGACCGGAACCGTTTCGGATATTATCCGCCTGAATCCTGGCTATCTCGACCTTTCTGGTGGCCTCTTCGATTTTGCCTGCCTCCTCCTCTTTTTGCAGGGACAGCATCTTCTCGGCGGCTGCCGAGGTCGCCTTGGCATCGGCGAAAGCCTGCTCGGCCTTTTGCAGATTGTCGAGAAAGGGTTTGGCATCGAAGCGGGCCACCAGCATCCCTTTCCTGACCTCGGTGCCCTCCTTGACCAGCCAGACGATTTTCGCCTGGTTGCTTGAAATAAGGGAGGTGATCGGCGAGATGCCGGCCGGGCGGATCACGCCGCGCTCGATGACCTGGAGGGGAAAGGATCTTTTTTCAACCGTGATGAGTTGCATGGGTTGCGTTTTGCCTGCACCCACGGCAAAGAGGTAATGCCAGCTCAGCCAGGCGCCGGCGATCAATGCGACGATTCCTGCAGCCATAGTCCTGTATGTGGTAACTCTACCGTACAGTGACATCGTTCATCCTCTGCGGTTCGGGACTTGCGGAATCATCCGTACCATCAAGCGACATGGCCACCCACTGCCGATCCAGGACACCAAGATTATAGGCCAGTGTGGTTGCCGCAATGTTATACGCCGTCATCGACCTGGAGATATTGACCTCGGCCTCGGAGTATGCCGATTCCGCATCGAGCACCGCGAGATTATCGGAGAGTCCTTGTTCATAACGGGTCTTGGCGAGATCAAGGGCCATCCTCGCCTGCTCCAGTCGTTTGATATTTATCTGATGATTTCGCTCCTCGGCGAGGAGGTCCTGAAAGGCCTCTCTGGCCTCTCTGGTGATTTTGCGCTGCAACGCCTCTTTGCCTCGGTGCAGTTTCGCCTTCTCGACCTTTTTCCGCAACAGGGCACTTTCCTCATTGAATCTGTCGAAGGTGGACATCATCTCCAGTTGAACCGCCCAATTGGTCTCGTCGAGAGAAAGCGCATCCTCGCTCGAATTCCCCTCTCCGCGCTGCTCCAGCACGAAGCTGAGACCGACATCGGGGGCCAGATTCTGCTTAGCCTTGAAGGTTTCCGCCTCGTTGATCTCGACACTCACCCGATAGGCCTGCCAGTCCAGGCGGGTGAGGAAGAGATCCTCTTCCCACGACTCGGGGATGACAGGAACCATCTTATCGATGGCATCCGGTACCTGCATCGCATGATCATCCGCTATTCTTACCATCTCCCGAAAGGCGTCTTCGCCCCGTTGCTTCTGCCGCAGCTGATTTTCCCTGGCGCTCTCGGCGTCAAGCACGGCCAGTTCGGCTCGGTAGACGTCGACCTTGGAAACCAGCCCCACCGACTGCCGCGACACCGCGGAATTCAGGTGCTCCCGGTTGCGGGTGAGGGCCTTTTCCACCTTGGCGAGGAGCTGTTCGGCAAGAGCCAGATCGTAATATTTCTTTACCGCAGAAAGAATCAGAGTCTGTCTTGCCCGCTCGGTCTTGATCTCCTCTTCTTTCTGCCGCAATTGCGCCACAGTCAGATCGCTTAAGTTGTACTTCGCTCCCCAACGGCGAAACAACCCCTGGGATACTCGCACATAGGCTTTGGCGTTGGTCGAATTCTCGACCACATAGCCCGCATTGTCGTCAATCCTGTTGCCGACCATCCCGTAGGCAATCGAACTGCCGATACCGGTCTCTTTGCGCATCTCCAGTCCGATCTGCTGGGAACCGGTCCCCTGGCGGATACCGAAATTAGTCAACGGCACCAGTCTCGTATCGAACCGATGCTCCGCACTGTTGATGTCCATCTTGCTGAACAGCAGATTATCACGGAGATCGTACGCCGCATCGCTTTGCGTAAGAGTGAGATCGATAGTCTGCATGAGACCCAGGCTTTCTGCCGCTTTGGCTGAAGCCGGGGGCTGCACGAGAAGGCAGCATAGCAGTGAGGAGATGAAAAAACGAACCACTTTTCCCGATATGAATGGCATAAAATTAAAAAATCCACGACTGAACGATCATCACGTGCAAAAGGACGGCTGAACGCTGCTGCCGTTGCGATACAATCAAGTTCCGGTACCATACCATATCGTCCCTATTTATCAATTCATCTTTCCTTGACAGTGTAATGTTTGAAAGTATAGAATTATCAGGTAGGTACAGGTTTGGGAAACCATTGGTGTTCCGAGCCTGGAACGCACCGGCACTCCTTCACGAATCCGGCATCCGTAGCGCATTGAATGGCATTTCCCTCTTCACGGATCGCACTGGTTTTGGAACGTGTGCAGTTGGCCATCAAACTCTTCTTGGAGCATGACAACAATGAAAGCACTCTTGTTCTTGGTTCTCGCCCTTGCCGTTTTTTTTGCTTCGCTGGCATCTTTTGCAGGGCAAACCGGCAATCTCAATTCAACCCAATTCGAGCAGAAGCTGATTGCCGTCGAGGACCTTGCCGCAGAGTTCCATTCCGACAGCGGCACCGTTATGGTGACGGCCAGGATAAAGAATGTCTCGCAGGCAATGATCAGAGGTTATGCAACAATTTACCTGTTATCCGCCGAAGGCAAAAAAATTCATGCCTTCCAGGAAGAGGTCAACAGTGGAGAGGTCTTTGCCCATGGTACGACAGTCGATTTCAAAGCGACCTCGAAAGTAAGCGACCTCAAAAAGGTGGCTTCGATCAGTGTCGATTTTACCCAGAGCTGAGCAGAACGAAAAACGGCCCGGTCTTGATCGAGACCGGGCCGTATACAGGACAGATGATAATTTTATGTTTTTTCAGTCTTCGGGGGTAAATTCACTGACATCCTGAGCATCCACGTCTACGACTTTAGGTTTTCCCGAGTAGTGGATGGTACTCGCATCGGTCCCCGTCCCGGTCAATTTACCGGTAACATTGAGGCGGGCCGTGGTTGCATCGCTTGCCTTGATGCTGATATTTCCGGCGTTGAGTTCGGAACCGTCGAATTCGGCAGTATCCTGAATCTTGAGATCGAGCGATTTGACGGTACCGGAAATTTTCAGGGTAGTTGTCCCGTGGAGGTCGACCGACAATTTGTCGTTCACGAACGAACTGCAGTCGACGACCAGTTCGCTGCTGCCGTCAGCGGTAATAGATGAGAGGTCTTTTTGGACAATATCGACAACAAAGGAATTTTCGGTGCAGTACGATTCGGTGGTTGAGAGGCTCAGCTTGTTATTCTTGACCACCGCGTCAATCAGGGGATGAAGATTCTTGTCGGCCGTGACAGCAACCTCGGACTTTGGCCCGCAACTGAGATTGACGACGAATACACCTTCAACTGCCAGATCCTTAAACGCCTCAAGGGAACGCTGTTCCTTGACGATTATGCCATTGCCTTTGCGGCAGTTGCCCCCGACAATTGTGCCGGTATTCACTTGATTGTTCACTCCGATGTTGATCTCGGTTGTTGCCCCAAGCAGGAAAACCAGGGCCGATCCGGCAAGCGCATACTTTATTCCGATATTCATCCAGCCCCCTTCATTACTCGATGGCGATGAACGGCTTCTTCAAATCATTTTTAGTCATTTTACTCTCCGGGGTATCGCCGTAGGTCCGCATATACACGGTTCTCGTTTCCCCGGAAACCGTATCCAGCACAAAGGCGCCGATCACGCCGCTCTTGTTGTCGATCTGGGTTGCCCAGGAGGAAATGGCATATCTGCCGAAATTTAACGTATTGTTTTGAAAATCCGAAGAAGCTCCAAGGAGCAAAAACACCGCGGCAAGACTAATAATCCCCAAAGAAAAATACAGAAACCTTTCCCGCCATTTTTTCGCAGTATTCATAATGAGCCAAAAAGTTAAAGATCAAGCGGATGGAAGAACCTTTGGGGATCCTCCATCCGATTAGTCAAAAAATCAGCAATTACATCTGCTTATTGGGTTCTCCGGATGCCGGGGGAGCTTCCGCGGCCACCTGTTTTTTGGCTTCAGAGAAGTCGTCAACCGAGGCGCCATGGCCTTCAACCTCCACAAATTCGCCAGCCCCGGGGATGGTAGCACCCAACAGCTCCTCGATATCCTTGACATTGACCCTGAACTTGACAAAGGCGTTCCCTTCTTCATCCCAGCCATAGTCGACGAGATCGGCGAGATAGGTGGTGGCCATGACTTTGACTTTGACCACATCCGAACTCAACATATAGTTTTCAACCGTAGTCTGGCTCTCAAGGGTAAAACCCACCACCGTCTTCACCAGGTTTTTGTAACCGTCGAGTTCTGCCGCCCGCAGGGCTTTTATGGGGCCGGCGTTGGCCGGGGTGGAGGTGGCAAAGGCCACTCTCTTGAAAATCTTGCCTTTCAGGCTCAGCACCTGGCCATCGATATTGGTGATTTCATCGAGGCTTATCGACGCGGTGGCCTGGGCGATATCCTTCTCGGCATCATACACAACTTCATCGATTTTGATGCCCTGGATATCGGCACTCGTCTTGGATTCGGTCTTGCCGACAAAGCTTGCGGCAATCATATCGACCACTTCCTCGCTCGACCGTATCTTCAGGCCATATACCGACTCAACGATCGCACGCTCGGCGAGCACCCTGGCGGCCCGGGTCGACATTATTTTCTTATTCCCGGCCCAGGCGACACCAACACTTCCCATCACTGCTATCAGCAGCACCACAAAAGCCCTATTCTTTGACAACATGGCTGTCACTCCTTTAATGTCCTTTTTTGACCGGCAGATTGGTGTCTTACCACTCGTCAGCAGAGAGCTGACGTCCGAATTTCTTTGGTTTTACGGCCGGAGCTGCGGCGGCCGGAGCCGCGGCGGAAGCTTGCTCGACCGCAGCTGCTTTCCTCTGGATCACCGGCGCAGGAGCTGCCTGAACCGCCTGTTGAGCCTGAGCAACCTCTTGAACGGGCTCTGCGGCCTGAACAACAGGAGCCTCGACAGCCTGTTGCTGCGCGACAGGTGGTGCCTCGACCGGAGGTGCAGTTTTCTTCTGAGCCTTGGCGGTGGATTTTGGCTCTGGGACATCCTGGGCCTGCATCTGTCTAGCAAAATAATCGTTGATCTTTGTTCTTCTGGCGAGCACTTCGCGACTGACGGGAATGGTGAGATACAATTTGGTGAACAAGGCTTCGCTGATGCCCTTTTCATCACCGGCAAACGACGGGTCAAAGCTCCGTAATGCCGCCTGGGTATTGCTGTCCAGCCTGTTGTTGATGACAACATCATGGCCATGGAGAACCAGCCATTGCTGGGCCGCACCTATTCGATCAGCCCGCTCCATCCTATAGTAGGTAGCGGAAATGGAATCGAGGACAACCTTGTCCGGCTGGACATCGTCGCCCATTAGGCGCCAGTACGGCAGGGCCAGATATTTGCCTATCATCTGGATCATGCTCACCTGGACCAGAACCCGCACCGCTTCGTGGCGGCCCTGGACTTTTTTGATAGAGCCTTTCAAACCGAAAGTCGGTCCGAATAAGGTAATGCCGACCTCCTCCTCGCGCAGGCCTTTATACACCTCCATGCTGTTGGTGGTGGTCATCCGCGGGATTCCCGCGAGCGTCTGGAAGTCCTTGAGATTGAAGTCGAGGGTTATCCTCGCCTTGCCCGTTTTTGAGGTATCTCCGTAACTTGCCCCGGCGGTTTCGGAAGGAAACCATTTGGGGGCGCCGGTAAATTCGGCTTCGACATCCAGGTTGGTACCCTCACCCCGGGTTTCCAGGCCACGATCGAATTCGGTAATGCCACCAGTGATAACCACGTCGGGGATAGTCTTGTTATCGAAGCTGCTGTATCCGGAAACCATCTGGTTCTGAATATAGGACGGGTTGTATTCGATGAAAATGATATTGCCACCGATGTTGTTGAGCGTGCTTTTCATTATCTCGGTGATGTTACGCTGGATCTCCCCACCGGTCGTTACCGAGGTTCCCGTTTCATCGGCAATGTCCTGACTCTGCACCTTCATGAGTCCCGTGTCATAAATCTGCGACATCAAACCGAGATCGATGAGTGCTTGTGAATAGGAAGTTACCTTTTCCACCGGCGCACTCTTTTCGAGCTGGACATCGACATTCTTAGGATTCATATCGCCACAAGAGGACATAAGAACGAGCGCCAGGCCCAACAGGAAGCAGTTGACAGCGGTTTTTGATTCCCCGCCGCAAGCCAGCTGACGAGCATTCACAGTTTTGTTGAGTCTCATAATAATTTTATCCAGTAAGTAGTTCATGAGCGATACACAATACGCTGCCTTCAATCTGAAATATTGGTCTTCGAACCTTTGCTCTGGTCGATAATGTAAATATCTCCCTTCACCTTGCTGCCGGCACCCAAGACCACGCTATTCATGTTGGCATCGCCTGACTTGCCGCCAATCTTGTCCTTATCGCCTTTTTTGGTGGCCGCTTTGCTCTTAGCATTCATAACGATGAACTTGATGTTTTGATCCCCTTTTCCTATCTCATCGTCCTTCGCTATCCCTTCATCGTCAAACTTGGAAATACCGTCATCCAGGTCGCCGCCAAAGGCTGCGCCCGATAAAAGAATCAAGGAGAGAGATAAGAGAAGGCTTAGAGTGATTCGAGTTTTCATTTTTGCATCTCTCATGAGTATAAAGAAGAAGTGTCATCGGAAAACGGATCGAGCGTGTCAAGCTCTTCCCAGCGTCCCTCTTGACTCAGCGGTCATCCGTGAATCAAGAGGGACCTCTGTCGTTCTTCTTCAGTTATTGTACCTGAACCGAGCCCATGCTCGCCTCATTGCCCTTGCCGATGGCGATGTTAGCCGCCTGCTTGACGTCTGAAGTATTGGTGATGACGCCGGTTTTGCCGACGGTGCCGCCCTTGATATCGACAGAGCCCATGCTGGCGGTATTGTTCTCGCCGATAGCGATATTTGCAGCCTGCTTAACGGTGGAGGTGTTGGTGACTTTGCCGTCCACCTTGGCATTCTGCATGTTTATCGAGCCCATGTTGGCGGTATTGCCTTTGCCGATGGCGATGTTGGCAGCCTGCTCAACCGTGGATTTGTTCGTTACTACACCGGTTTTGCCGATCTCACCGCCCTTCATGTTGACCGAACCCATATTAGCGGTGTTGTTCTCGCCGATGGCGATGTTGGCGGCCTGCTTGACTTGCGAATCATTGGTCAGTTTGCCGTCGACCTTGGCGTTTTTCATGTTGATCGAGCCCATATTGGCCTCGTTGCCTTTGCCGATGGCGATATTGGCGGCCTGCTCAACATTCGATTTGTTGGTGACCACACCGGTCTTGCCGATTGAGCCACCCTCCATGTTGACAGAGCCCATATTGGCTTTGTTGTTCTCGCCGATGGCGATATTGGCGGCTTGCTTGACTTTCGAATCGTTGGTCAGTTTGCCGTCGACCTTGGCGTTCTTCATGTTGATCGAGCCCATGTTGGCCTCGTTGCCCTTGCCGATGGCGATGTTGGCGGCCTGCTTGACATCGGATTTGTTCGTTACCACACCGGTCTTGCCGATAGAGCCGCCCTGCATGTTGACAGAGCCCATGTTGGCCTTGTTGTTCTCGCCGATGGCGATGTTGGCGGCCTGCTCGACTTTCGAGTCATTGGTCAATTTGCCGTCGACCTTGGCGTTTTTCATGCTCACCGAGCCCATGTTGGCCTCGTTGCCCTTGCCGATGGCGATGTTGGCGGCCTGCTTGACATCGGATTTGTTCGTTACCACACCGGTCTTGCCGACAGTCGAATTTTTGATGTCGATAGATCCCATACTGGCCTTGTTGTTTTCACCGATGGCGATGTTGGCAGCCTGCTCGACTTTGCTGTCGTTCGTAACCTTGCCATCGATCTTCGATGCGGCCCAACCGGTGGAAATACTCATTGCGACAGCCAATCCCAATGCACTTGCTAACAATCTTTTTTTCATGACGTATGCCCTCTTCTGATGTTTTTTGATGTGTTGAACAAAACCTGCTTCTTCATTATAACAGAATCCTTGTTTGCGCCTCCTCCTGTTGCAATGTTGAGATTTTGGCCATTTATCGGCAAAAAGACATCTTGTGTTGAATCCTCTTCCTGTAATATATATGGGCATCGCCAATACTCACGTTGCTCATACCGACAGCCCCCGATGCCTTCCGGGCTAACTGTCTGGAACCTATTCCGACCGTTCCATCGCCACATCGATTTGCTGAACTCATTATAGCATCAATTGCTTTGCCTTTATCAAGGGCTATCGACAAATGAACAGCTGCCATTTCCTGAAAACGACTATCCCGAACGTATCATGATCGATCAAAACATTCTCAAAAAAAAGTCCTAGTGAGCACTGATCTGTTTCCTATTAGTGACTGTGAGACCTCTGCAGGTTCAAAGAGATTCTTAAAAAAGTAATTTTTTTATGGCGTCGTTAATGTTTTTCTCTCAGCAAGACTTCGGAGATGTCGAGATTGCCCCTTATTTATTGACCGGACCCTCACTGGAGGAGAAGACCAATCTCTAACATTAACAACTATGGAAGTCAGTAATTCATCATTCCGCTGCAAGGCACCAGCCGCTTCCCGACGTAAATACACGGAGAGAGTAAAGGCTGTGAGCCAGAGGAGAGGTCCCAAAATGGCTGCCGATGAACACTGGAAGAGAGAAAAGACGAGCGGGAAAGACAGCAGAAACCACCTGCCCAAGGTTTCCGGAATATTTGCCTTACACTTTTTGCAAAGAAGAACCAGCAACATACCACCACCAAAACCTTGCAGTCTTTTCCGTGGGATAGGAAATTTATCTTAAGTATGACAACTTAATGTAATGGGAAGATTATAATGCATCGCCCCCTCCACTTCAAGGAAGGCGAGGAAAAAGATCCGGAAGAAATCGGGAAAACATGATATTTTGCCTCCTTGCCTCCGAACCTCTTTCGGCCTTGTACGATCCTCATTATGAGTATTGTGATATGAACTGTAAAACGACACGCCGTCTCGGATACTTCCGTTTCGGTTCCACCACCCCTACAGAAGAATAGTGCCATGAAACAGCTTTCCGTGTTCGCAGGAACTCCCCGACCCGCGGAAACGCCTCTGGCGGAAAGGGTGAGACCGCAGGATATCAGCGACATTAAAGGTCAAGCAAATCTCTTTGCACCTTCGTCCGCTCTCTCCCGAATGATCGCCCAGGACGATTACAGCTCCTTCGTTCTCTGGGGGCCGCCGGGAACTGGCAAAACAACCATCGCCCGACTTATCGAAAGACAAACCGGGCACACCTTCCGGTCGTGCAGTGCGGTGCTCAGCAAGATCGCCGAAGTGAAGGAACTGATGGAACGGGCCAGGTTCGCTCACCTCAACGAGAGCCGCAAGACGCTCGTTTTTATCGATGAGATCCACCGCTTCAACAAATCGCAGCAGGATGCCTTTCTTCCCTATGTCGAATCGGGAGCGATTGTCCTGATCGGGGCAACCACGGAGAATCCGTCCTTCGAGGTCATCCCCGCCCTGCTTTCCAGATGTCACGTTTTTGTCCTGGAACCCTTGACGGATGCCGACATCTACGAGATTCTCACCCGGGCCATGCCAGCCTTAGCCAAAGAACTGACGATGGAAACCGAGGCCCTGCACCTCTTGGCCAGGAGCGCCGGCGGCGACGCCAGAAAGGCCCTGAACAACCTCGAACTGGTGTCGCGGCAGGCGGAGTCCGGCGAGCATCTCACAGCGGAGAGTCTGGTCAAGGCGCTCAACACCCGCTCGGTCTTTTACGACAAAGGCGGGGAAGAACACTACAACCTCATTTCCGCCCTGCACAAGTCCATCCGCGGCAGCGATCCCCAGGCGGCCTTGTACTGGCTCGCCAGAATGCTGGAAGGCGGAGAAGATCCACTGTATCTTGCCAGAAGACTGGTGCGCATCGCCTCCGAAGATGTCGGACTGGCCGACCCTCAGGCGCTGGTTCAGGCCATGGCGGTAAGAGATGCCGTCCACTTCCTCGGGATGCCGGAAAGCGGCCTGGCCCTCAGCCAGGCGGTCGTTTATCTCGCCTGCGCCCCTAAAAGCAATTCACTGGAAACGGCCTACAACGAGGCCATGGCCGATGCCGGCAAGACCAGCCACTTCAAGGTTCCACCGGTTATTCGCAACGCGCCAACCAAAATGATGGCAGAGATGGGCTACGGCAAAGGCTACCGCTATTCCCACGATTTCGACAATCACTACAGCTACCAGAAGTATTTCCCGGAGAACATGGCCGAAAAGGACTATTACACGCCGTCGCAGTTCGGCTTTGAAAAAGAGATTAAAAAGCGGCTCGACTGGTGGCAGGCTCTCAAAAGCCAGCAAGTGAGCGAAAATAAAAAAAGAAACAAAAAATAAAACCTTTGTTTCTCCCGGGTCCGGCCTGTCGCGACCGTAAAGTTCCGCCCCTCCCTTGCTTTTTCCCCTCGAACCTCTACAATGAAACATTCTTTATTTTGTCCTTCATGTTTGATCTTCAGTCGGTGCAGCACAACCTGCTTTTAAACCACGAGACAACGGGTGAGACAAAGATGGATAAGCGACGACATCCCAGGATGCCAGTGGATAAGCTGATGGTCGATCTTTCCGACGGCAGAGGCTTCTTCGCCGGTACGGTGAGCGATCTTTCGCGGTTTGGGTTGATGGTGGACAATGTTCCCCATAAACTTGACGAGAAAGCGCCGCAAATTTCAGTGATCGTTTCCGGCCGGGGCAAAAGCTTCAAGATGAAGACGCGGCCGCGATGGTCCGTCCGTCAGTCCATAAGCAAAAGAATCGGGATGGAGATCATTCATGCGCCATGGGGCTGGACGGAGTTCGTTATGCAGTTCGAGCCGAAGAAAGACGACATCTGGGGTGAAATAGATCTCTGACGTCATTACCGGCGCAAAAACCGGCCTCACCGTACCTGCCGCACTGACAGGCGGCATCATTGCGACCTCTATCACTGGCTGTTTGCCATAGGCTGCCTTTTATGGTACAAGCCGGCATGATAGTGTCTGTGATTGCTGCCCTGTCCTTTCCCTTGGAAAAAAATGAGTTCGGTCTACGAAAAAATAACCTATATCTTCGACCCGCTGCATCACCGCTGGGAACACGAAAAGATGCACAGGAAGATCTCCATTACCCTGGTGCTGCTCTTTCTCCTCGGCCTCGTCTGCATTGAACTCAATCGCCGCCAGCTGCTGCCCGGCTCGCTGGAACAGATTGTTCCCCGCAACCATTTCTTTGCCGTTCAGGCAGCCTTTACGGCCGTGCTCATTCTCGAGGTGATCAGCCTGGTCTTTACCATCCCCTGTTCGTTCAGCAAGTCGGTGGGCAAGCAGTTCGAGATACTCTCTCTCATCCTGATGCGGAACGCCTTCAAGGAACTGTCCGGCTTTGCCGAACCCATCACTTTTGCCGGCAACGAGCGGGCCGTGCTGCACATCCTCTCCGACGGCTTCGGCGCCTTGCTGGTTTTTGCCGCGCTGGGCTGGTATTACATCGTCCAGGCCCGGGGATCGGAGGAAAAAATGCAGCCGGTTGATCTTTACAGCTTCGTCGCCGCCAAGAAAGGGATAGCCCTTGTTCTCCTCATGGTTTTTGCAGGCATGGGACTGCACAGTGCGTTTGCCACCGTGGCAGGCATCCCGCATACCGATTTTTTACACAACTTCTACACCATCCTGATCCTCAGCGACATCCTGATCGTTCTTATCTCCCAGTGCTTTCAGCCGTCTTTCTATGCGGTCTTCCGCAATTCGGGATATGCGCTGTCGACGCTGATCATGCGGCTCGCCCTTGCGGCTCCGCCCTTTTTCAACGTGCTCCTCGGACTTGCCGCAGCGCTCTTTGCCATCTCCCTGACCTACGCCAGCAGGACATTATTTGCCAAAAAGCTTGCAGATAAGAAGCACTTGAGTAATATTCTAAATTAGAAAAAAGTGTCGTGGGGGTTACGACCAGATGCCGGCGATGTCCCGGGCGCAGTCCGGACATTTGCCGTTTTTCAGCCGCGAGGAAGATACACGGAAACCCTGGCGCGAGATGAGGATCGCTCCGCAGTGGGGACAGCTGGTATCTTCTCCCCCCGAACCGGGCCGATTGCCGGCATAGACATGGTGCAGCCCGCGATCGAGACCGATCTGTCTCGCCATTCTGAGGCTTTTTTCACTTGTGGGGGGCGGTGCGGTTGTTCCGGACATCTTGTAGGTGGGGTAGTAGCCGGTGACATGCCAGGGAATGGACGGATCGATTCCGGCGAGAAAAGAAGCAATTTGCGTCAATTCACCGGTGGAGTCGTTCAGACCGGGAATGATCAGGGTGGTGACCTCCACCCAGACGCCCAATTCCCGAAAGCGGACAATGTTGTCAAGGACCGGCTGCAGCCTTGCCCCGCAGACCTTGCGGTAGAAGTCGTCGGTGAAGGCCTTCAGGTCGATATTGATTGCCGTCAGGACCGGCGCAAGCTCCTTGGCGATCGTCTCCGTCATATAACCGTTGGAGACAAAGACATTTTTCAGGCCGCGATCGACCGCCGCCACGCAGCAATCATAGGCGAATTCGTAAAAAATGGTCGGTTCGACATAGGTGTAGCTGACCGACCGGCATGTATTATCGAGTGCCAGCCGGACAATGTCTTCCGGTTTTCGCAGGATGCCGGACGACTCTACATCCATGTCGCGGGAGACCTGGGAGATGGAGGCATTCTGGCAATGCAGGCAGCGGAAATTGCAGCCGTAGGTGGCTATGGAATAGGAGAGACTGCCCGGCAGGACGTGGAAGAGAGGTTTTTTTTCAATGGGATCGATATGTTCGGCGATGATCCTACCATACACCAGGCTTTCCAGCCGATCTCCGCGCCGTACTCGAACGCCGCACAAGCCTCTTTTGCCTTCGCGGAGTCTGCAACCATGGCCACAGACCTGGCACTCGATGGTGCCATCGTCCAAAACCACGGATAATGAGGCTCTTCGTCCGTCACTTTTCGACACAGTACCAGTCATAGCTATCGACCTCGATAAACGACCTTTGCCACTCGTCCCGAAATTCGTCAATCCGGCACGAGAATTCTTTCGGCAGGGTCGTATGATGAGAAAACCAGCTTTTTCAGGTACTATAATTCAAGTTCACCGAAAGATCAGCTTCTTGCGGGATGCTAACGTTGAGAAAAATCTGAAACAACCGAGCAGCGAAGGCTTCCGCCGAGTCTCCGCCAAGTAGTTGCCTGCACAGAGAAAAATCTGGTTTCTCTGACCGAAGACCACCCTTCTCTGCAGATTGTTCGCCTTGTTTATAATACCTTCCATATGCCATTTTTTCATTGGTCCCCCCGTAAAAAAGTCTACAGACCAACTCATCTTGCCGCGCAAAGAATGCAAACAAAATCCTATCACAAACAAAGGGTATTGTCAACTCCTTGAAATGGCAACGACTTAAAGAAGCAATCAGCGGTCAGCAGTCAGCATTCAGCTCATTCCTCGCCGATAGCGGCAGCTGAAAGCTGATCACTAAGAGCTGACTCACCCACGCTGCCACTCTTGACCGGATAACAGGTAATGAGGACAGAAGTTTGCTTTGTAGCTCATGGCGGGAACGACGCGGATGTAATAACCAAGATAGAGGTATTCGATCTCCCATTCCCGGCACAGATCGACAAGAGAGAGGATATTGTAGGTTCCGAGGCTGCGCTGCGACTCGTCGGGATCGAAATAAAAATAGACGGCATTCAGCCAGTTGTAGCCGATGTCGATGATTGAGGTACCGACCAGGCGGTCGCCTACCCGGTATTGAAGTTGGATGGTGTTGACGACCCGGTTCAGAAAGAAATCGCGATAGTAGCCCTTGGCGGTATTGTTTTCGCGAGGATATCTGGCCTGCAGGAATTTTTCGCACAGTCCAAGGTCCTCGTCCGTCACCTTGAGAGGCAGCAGTGACTTTGTCACATCCCCGTTCTTCGCAAAGACCCTTTTTTGATTGCGATTGGGGTAAAATTCAGAAGTATGCAGACGGATCGGAATGCAGGCGGAACAGGCAGCACAGGCCATATTGTACAGACAGTTGCCGTTCCGCCGATAGCCGGCCGCCAGGAAAAGCTCCATGGCCCGCTCGCTCAAGGGGCCGAAGGTCGCCTGGTGGAAGGTGGCAACATAGGGCAACCCATACGGGCACCCTATATCGATATTGACAAAGAGATGCTCCACGCGCATGAGCAGCGATGAGAATTCCTTACGACAACGCTCGTCATAGGTGAGTTTCATGGTTCTGGTCATGATATTGCGCAAGCTTTGGTAAGAATTCTGCCGGGAGCAGGCGTCAGCTATCAGCCATCAGCGTTCAGCTGCTTCTGCTGAAAGCTGATGGCTGATAGCTGAACGCTTACTCAAAGGGCTATTATACCAGACCCTGGTCGAGCATGGCATTCACTACTTTGACAAAACCGGCGATGTTCGCGCCGGCGACATAATTGCCCGGCGAGCCGTATTCCTCGGCCGCATCGAGACAGGTCTTATGGATCGATTTCATGATCTGCTTGAGCCGGGCGTCGACTTCAGCCCGCGGCCACGACAAGCGCATGGAGTTCTGGGCCATTTCCAGCCCCGATACAGCCACGCCGCCGGCGTTGGCGGCCTTACCGGGGGCAAAGAGGAGCCTGTTGTCGAGAAGAATCTCCATCGCTCCATGGGTCGTCGGCATATTCGCCCCTTCGCTGACCAGGCGCACGCCGCCCGCAACAAGGTGCCCGGCATCTTCGCCGTTGATCTCGTTCTGGGTGGCGCAGGGAAAGGCGCAGTCAGCCCGATGAGCCCAGAGCGGATTGGAGGTCAGTGCCGGATTGACGGGGGTGTAGACAGCTTCCGGATACATGGCCGCATACTCGCTGATCCGGCCCCGGCGAATATTCTTCAGCATCTTGACGTATGCCAGTTTTTCCACATCGACGCCCCGTTCATCGTAAATATAGCCCGATGAATCTGATAGGGTATGCACCGTTCCGCCAAGTTCAAGGATTTTTTCCACGGTAAACTGGGCGACGTTGCCCGACCCCGAGACCAGGCAACGCTTGCCGGTCATGGTCTCGCCTTTCGTTGCCAGCATTTCCGCGGCAAAATAGACATTGCCGTAACCGGTTGCCTCGGGGCGGACCAGGCTGCCGCCCCAGCCGAGGCTCTTGCCGGTCAGGACGCCGGTGAATTCGTTCTTCAGCTTTTTGTACATGCCGAAGAGGTAGCCGATTTCCCGCGCGCCCACCCCGATATCCCCGGCCGGCACGTCGGTGTTCGGTCCGATGTGCCGGAAGAGTTCGCACATGAAGGACTGGCAGAAGCGCATCACCTCGTTATCCGATTTGCCCTTGGGATCGAAATCCGACCCCCCCTTGCCGCCGCCCATGGCGAGAGTGGTCAGTGAATTCTTGAACACCTGCTCAAACGCCAGGAATTTAATTATCCCGAGATTCACCGAGGCATGGAAACGCAGGCCGCCCTTGTAAGGGCCAAGCACGCTGCTCATCCCCACGCGAAAGCCCCGGTTGACATGAACCTGGCCCTCATCGTCCATCCAGGGAACCCGAAACAGGATCACCCTCTCCGGTTCGGTAATCCGCTGCAGCACGGACTGCTGCCGGTATTCCAGGTTGCGGTCCAACACCGGCTTGACACTTTTCACCACCTCTTCGACCGCCTGATGAAATTCACGTTGCTCCGGGTCCTTCTCCTTGATCCGATCGATTATCGCGTCCACTGCATTCTCCTTGTAGAATTATACTCTGGTTCCTGACATCTTTCCCTTTCAGTTTACAGACCATTCTGCAGGGTGCGCCGCCCGCCTGCAGAATGACGCTTTCCGAATGCAAACCGTCGCATTTGAGCGTCAGCGGCGCATCCAGCCTCACCTGCCGGACATATTCCCCCTGTTCAACCACCGATTGCCGGTCGAGCCACTGCCAATCGAGAAAATCCCGGTGCCGTCTGCCCGGTGCCCGCTCCCCGTTATCGTCGAGGGTCAGATAGGGGATGCCCAGCGAGGTGATATTCTGGAAGAAATGGGTCCCTTGGGAGGGATCGGCCCTGATCGTCTTGCCTCTCACCTCGATAATCGCCGCCACCCCGGAGATATCCGACCACTGCACGGGAATGCCGAGCCAGGGGTCGGCGGATCCCCACCGCCCCGGGCCGACCAGCAGAAACGGCCGCTTATCCCGCCGCAGGGCGCGGTTCATCACCCCTATTTCCCGGGCCGCCTCCCGGGTCTTCGCCGGATTGAACGTCGCAGGATTAACATAGACGATATCGGCGATATCGCCGTAGGTGCCATGCCCCAGGGACCTGCCGACATAGCAAACTGCCTGGCCGATTTCGTGATCGCAGATCTCGACATCGATCAGCTCGCCGCCGGTCACCATGGGCCGAATCTGGAGAAAGTAGAACACCGATTTGGCCAGGTCCGGGTCGAGATGCACGGCGAACTCAATTTCCACCTCGCCGCCCATGCCCTCCTTGCCGATCGCCAGGAGCTCGGTGAGGATTTCGGCCAGCGGATAACCCGAATACTTGAGGATGGGGGCAAAGGTCATGATCTTCTGCCCCGGCAGGCAGGCGTCCCGGACCCGTTCCTCCTCGGCGATGTAGGTGGAAGCCAGCATGGTCACCGGCAGTTCGTTTTCCGCCTGATGAATCTCCCGCAGAACCAGATTGGAGGTCTCGCGATGCAGGCAACTTGAGGTCATATCGAGGGCATAAAACTGCCGCTGGCTCGTTTTGAGCATGTTCTCGACGGTTGCGAACTGCAGCAACTTCTTGGCCCGGGGCGGGGAAAACCATAAGGTTTTGCCGCCTTCCACCACCGTCTTGCCGATTCCGAGAGCGATATGAGCAACCCCCTCATCGGCCCGCATGTCCATGACGGGGTAAAAATTCCGCGACTGGGCAACACCCGATACTGCCGGATACCAGAAATCGCCATACCGCCCGCCCGCCAGTTCCTGGATGATGACCGCCATTGAATCCTCCCGACCGTGGGCGGTGGCCTTGGAAAAAGCCAGCGGACTTTCGAACCAGGTCGAGGCGTAGACCAGTTTGACGGCGCTTTCGAGCTGGGCCAGCCGCTCGTTGAAATCGGCGTGATTATTGGCGAGAAAATAGGTCGAATAGAGACCGGCGTAGGGCTTGAAATGAGCGTCTTCGAGCAGCGAAGAAGACCGGACCGACAGCGGGTGATCGCATTTCAACAGAAAAGAGCGCAGCTCCTGCCGAAACCAGGACGGCAAAACCGCATCGAGGAAGATGTCGGCAACCTCTTCGTCGGACATCGGTTTGTTGAAGAACAGGTTGTTCGCCTCGACAAAGGCATTGAACCCGTCGGCGGTGATGACGCAGGTCTTGGGGATGGTGATGGTATGGGAATTGAGAACGGAATTCTCCCGGTAGGATTCCTGCAGGCGGGCCCACATGAAGGCGATCCCCCGGGCCTTGCCGCCCATCGAGCCGCTGCCGATCTTGACGAAGTCCATGATATCGCTGTCGTAATCCTCGGCGGAAAACTTGACTACCACCCCCTTCTGCCTGAGTTTCCGCAGCGAATGCACCTTGTAGAGGAGATCCTCCCGAATGCTTTGCAGGTCGTCGAAATTGAGCACATAGTCCTTGTGCAGCCTACGGGCAAGCGTCACTTCGGCTCTTGCCATGACCCAGTTGGAAAAGTGGTTCCGCATAGTGTGGTATCTGAGCGATACTTCGGGGATGACGCGGAGCTGCTTTTCGAACTCGTGGAGATTGGCCGCCGAGCCGATCGCCGTCTCGTCCGGCAGGCGGAAGATGAAATCGCCGAAGCCCAGGTGTTCGAGGAAAAAGCTGTGCAGTTCCTCCTTGATCATCGGCGAGTTTTTATCGAGGAAAACCGCCGGGATTCGCTCGGCAACCCAACGATTGTGATGTTCGTTGGAGACAACCAGCAGGGGCAGGTCGTGAATCTCGGTCCGCACGAAGCGCAGGAAATCGATGCCCGCCTCGTCGGCCATCACTCCGCCCCGCCGGAACCTGGCATCCGAAATTATCCCGAAAACGTACGGTTTGTACGCCTGGTACAACATCATCGCCTCCTCGTAGTTGGTGGCCATGAGAATGCGCGGCCTCGCCCGCATGCGCAAAAGACGATGGCGCTCGTTGAGGCTTTCATCCAGCACCGACTGGGTCTGCCGCACTACTTCGCGGTAGATGAGGGGCAGGAAAAGGGACCGGTAGAGCGGCGAATCCTCGACATAGATAAGGACGCGGACCATGGCCCGCTGGGTATCGGAGTCGACATTGTGGTGGTCCTCGACATTCTTGATGATGGCCAGCAGCAGGTCTGCCTCGCAGCACCAGATGAACGTCTTGTCCACGCCGTAGCTGTCGATTTTCTCGGGAAAGGTCGAGCGCAGATTGTGAGCGACCAGGATCACCGGCACCTGCGGCTGGATCTTCTTGATGGCCGCCCCAAGGGCAAAGGCATCCATGCCGCCCAGGTAGGGCATGGTGATGACCATGTCGAACTTTTTCAGGCCGAGGATCTCCAGGGCCTCGCCGGCGGAAGATGCCCGGGTGATTTTCGGCGGCTTGCTCAGGTTCAGGCCGTGGTATTCGTTGATCAGCCTGGTGGCGAGACTGCCGTCTTCCTCCATGATGAAGGCATCGTAGCGGCTGGAGACCAGGAGAATGTCCTGCACCTTGAACGGCATGAGATCGTGGAAGATCTTGAAGTGCGGATCAAAACCCAGAAGCTGCTCGCTCGCATCCTGAAACATCTCTTCCCCATCCCCGATTCGATCGTTGTAGAGAATCTTTTTAATACCTCCGGATCCCGGCAAAAGATCACGCCCAAGTTTTTCCCGGCATACATTCATTGTATAGCCGTTTTGCCAAAAAATAAAATGGCTTCACCACTCTCCGCCAGATGCGAGGTATACCGCCGGAAACCATGAGATGACAAAGAGAAAGAGGACGAGCAGGATGAGCGAGAGCCGAATGGCCCGCAGGCGGTAGGCTTCGACCGGTCTCGCCATGTCCGGCAGGAGGCCCATCGGGGCGACGGCCCCGGCGCTCATGCCGGCAAAGACCGAAGTGAAGAGCAGAAAATAGATGGGATAGCCGACGCCGTGATACTCCCTCAGGAGAATATCGAAGGGACAGCGATGGGACGGCATGGCATAGATATAGGAAGAGATCACCGCGGTAATGATCAAAAGAGAAAAGAGGAAAAAGAGCAGCCAGCCCATGGCAAGACAGATATTGCCGGACAGGTAGCGATAGGTGGTCCGGCTGCGCCCTTGCAGCTGTCCCCAGCCGCCCCAAAAAAGCAGCCCCGAATAGCCGTAGTACAGGGCCATCAGCGGCAATGCCGGCAGCGCGCCGACGAGGTTTCTGCCATCGCCGCTTACCCCGCCGAAGATCACTCCGCAGCAGGAGGTGATGATGTCGGGCTGCAGGCGACCGAGATAGGCCAGCAACAGCAGGGTATCGGCCAGCAGGTACGGGACCAGCAGCAGCAGGTAATAGAATTTCATGCGGGTGAGCGGCGTCTCTTCGGAGCGGAGATCGAGCCGGTGCATGAGGATCCAGAAACCGTACAGAAAGAGACCGAAGATCTTGACCGCAAGTGCTGGAATGCCGAAGTCGTTGGCCAGAAAAGCCCCGGTGGCACACATTGCACCCACCAGGATCTTTGAAAAGCTGTCGGCGGCCAGGACCAGCAGCAGCAGCGAAATTATCTGGAGGGCAAGACCATACTCCATCAGCATCGCCGACAGCCAGCTCTCGTTTTCCAGCCTGATCTGCCTTGCGGTATCCGCCCCCGCATCCCAGAATCTCACGACCCGCAGCGCCGTGACGGCCGCCCGGGCGCCGAGTAGTATGGTTGCCGCGCTGCAGACGAGGAGAGCAATGGACCAGGAGTTGAGCAGCATTCGACTCAGCCTCCGGCATCCGCATGGCGGATCCTGCCGTCCCGCAGGTCGACGATCCGGTCGACGCGGGGGTGGCCGGCCACCAGCGGATCGTGGGAGGAGAGGATGAGCGTCCTGCCTTCGCCCTTCAGCCCCGCTAGCAGGTCGACAATCTCCCGGGCGAGCTGGCCGTCGAGATGGGCGGTCGGTTCGTCAGCGACGACGATCGGCGGATTGTTGATCAGAGCCCTGGCGATGGCCGCCCGCTGCAGTTCGCCGCCGCTCAGCTGGCGGGCGGGGAAATGCTTGCGATGGCCGATGGCAAGTTTTGAGAGCAGCGCATCGGCCCGCTTCTCCCTCTCCCGCGGGCTCACGCCGAGCGGCAGGAGCGGCAGGGTGACGTTGTCCAGAACCGTGAGATGGCCGAGCATATTGAAATGCTGAAAGACAAAACCGATCAGCTCCCGGCGATAGCGGGTCAGAAAATGGTCGGGCAGCCGGGAGATGCGCTTGCCGCCGATGGTAGCCCGGCCGCTGGTCGGTCCGAAGATGCAGCCGATGATCGAGAGCAGCGTCGTCTTGCCCGATCCGCTCGGCCCCCGCAGGCAGACCATCTCGCCTTCGGCCACGGTAAGGTCGATATCGTGCAGGGCTGCCACCTCGTTTGGTTCGCCAAGGTTGTAGATTTTGTTCACCGACTCAAGCTCAATTATCATGTCAGATCACCGAATCGGCCCGGACCACCGCCGCCCGCCAGGCCGGCACCGCCGTGGCGCAGAGATACGGCAGGACGGAAATCGAGAAAGTGAGCAGAAGATCGGCAAAGGCGAACTGGGGCGTAAAGGCGCCGGCCGGCCGCAGCACCGACCAGCCGAGCAGGACCTGCCGCAGGAGGGTCCCATGGAAGACGGCCACATGAATCCAGGCAAGCAGAAATCCGGTCAGGAATGCCAAGAGGGAGATGACCGCCGACTCGCAGAACCTGAGGAGGATAATATCCTCAGTCTGCCAGCCCAGAACCTTCAGGATGCCGACCTCCCGCACCTCTTCCCGGGATAGCCCGGAAGCCCGGTCCCAGGCAAAGATCGCAAAGGCCGCAAGCGCGGTCAGAAAACAGATCGCCCCGAGGCCGCTCCGCCAGGAAAAAACCACGTTATAGGTTTTGCGGATCTGGTTTCTGGTGATAACCCTGACTCCCGGCAAGATTCCTGCGATCTTGCCGGCGATGGTGTCCAGTTCCTGCGGATTGGCCACCGTAACCAGGAGATCCGTGACAAGACCCGGTTCGATGGCGAAAAGATCCCGGGCATCCGCGAGCGTCATGAGGATGACATCCGCCGTGAGCAGATCGAGTTTCTCGGCAAAGGTCCCGACCGTCTCAAAGGAAGCCATGGACAGGTCCGGCCTGAACAATGAAAAATGGCGGCGGTCGCCAAGACCGAGTGTATCGCGGATGTCGCGGCTGACCACCACCTTGCCCCGGTCGTGGGGCAGCAGCAGGCGGCCTTCGGAGACCCCCGGCCAGCTGGCGTCGTCCCTGGCTCCTTCCGGCGGAGTGAGGCCGATCACCGTATAGTTGGCGCCAGTTGCCTCATCGAAATAGTAGCCCCAGATCCGCTCGGTAACTTTTTTCACCCCAAGGATCCCGGCCAACTTCTCCTTCGCCCCCTCGGCGATGGCCACCTGGCGGCCGGCGGACATCTGCTGCACGGTGATATCCGGGGCCGTGACCAGGATTTTTTCGGCAAGAACCGTGAGACTGCCGGTCATCAGCTGAAACGAGGCAAAGAGAAAAATCACCAGGGTGAAAAGGATGAAGATCGAACAGTTTTTGCCGAAGTTCCGCATGAGCGAACCGAGGGCATAATCGAGAATATTCAGGAAACGGCCGAAGAAGGCGCTCATGGACGGCACCCGCCCGGTGCCCAGAACAGAGTGGAGGGAAAATGATCGAGTGCCCCGGGATGATCCATCGTTACCACCACCGGATCGCTGACCGCCGGATGCCTGGTATAACGGGCCTCCGTGGATAGCGCCAGATCTGAAAGACCGAATTTTGCCGCCGCCTCCTGCATGAGACGGATGTCCGCAGCCTGTTCGCCACTGTTCTGCCCGACTCCCGGCAACCCGAACGACAGACCGTACAACAGCACATAGCCCGACAAAACCAGAATCAAGATGGAGGAAGGCCGCATATCAATTTTTTTTCCCGTGATGCATCATCCCATGGCCATGCCGCAGGGATTCGATCAACTGCGGGGTAATGTCCGGGAAAGGCAGGATCTCCCGTCCCTTGTGATCCTTCAGAAAAGTCTCGGCGGGGGATTCCTCGGCAAACGGGATCAACTCATGGCCCATGGGTCCGTACACATCGCTGCCGATCACATAGCTCGCCCGGCGGCCGTCGATCCACTGCTGACCGTAATAATCCTTGACCCGGACCTCGCCCACCGTTACGCCCGCGGCGGCTCCGTACGACTGGGGAGAAAAAAAATAGGCCATCATATCCTTCACCCCGTCGAACGTCTCGGTCCGGCCGTCGGACAGGACGAGTTGCGTCACCCATTGGGGGTATTTCGCCACGAACATGCCGCAAACCGGGCACCGGGCGTCTTTAGCGATGCCGGGCTCATCCGCCCGAGCCGCAACCACCTGCCATGTCCCCAGCGCAAAAAGAGTGGAGACCCAAAAAAGAAATATCAGATTACGCACATTCATTTCTTCCTCCCCAAATTACGTATCCGCGAGCCGGATTCTATTGATCCAGATATTTGCCCAGGATTTCCTGCAACTCGGCCTTCCCCACGCCGCCCAGCAAGGCGGCGAGAATCTTTTGATCGGGGCTGATGAAAAGGGTCTGCGGGTAGGCCCGGATGTCGTACAGATCGGCAAGTTTTGCCTCCGCGTCCATGACTATCGGAAAATCAATCTGCATGTCTGCGGCAAACTTCTGCAAGTTCTCACGCTTTTCATAAAAGCTCCCGATATACATAACCTGCAGCCCCTTGTCGCGGTACTTTTGGTAAAATTCCTTGAAGGCCGGGGTATCGGCCTGGCAGAAACGGCAGTTGGTTTCAAAAAAACGCAGGATCACCGGGCCTCCCCGCAGGCTGGAAAGGACAATAACACGATCATCGAGACCCTTGGCGGCAAAATCGGGCGCCGGGTCGCCCAGCCGCAAGCCCTTCGGCGTTTCCTGCGGACTGCACCCGGCAAGGATCAGGCAGAAGAGCATGACCAATAATCTTTCTTCCATGAGTTAGGTTCCTTTGGCTCCGACTATTTCGGCAATTGCATATGTCCTTCGCAATATGTTACACTGTGGTATATTTGTCGGGCTGGGCATATGCCGTAGACGCCCAGCAGTCTTCAGCTTCCATTCCCAGTATGTACAATAACCTTTTGACAAACGAGAGCTAAAGCACTTTTTGCCTGACAAGTACTATTTTTACCGAAAAGAGCCACGCTCGCCTCACAGCTCGGGGAACATCATGGATAGCGCCGAATTTACCGATATCAGAAAAAAACTGGAGAAAACCCAGAAGGAGATCGCCAGCCTTCTCGGCATTTCCCTCAAAGCGGTCTGCAGCTATGAGCAGGGCTGGCGAACGATCCCCGCCCACGTGGAGCGGCAACTCATCTTCCTCCTCGCCCGGAGGGGTCATCGCGACAAGGCCAATCCCAACTGCTGGGATCTGCGCAAGTGCCCGGAAGAAAAGAAGACAAAGTGCCCGGCCTGGGAGTATGATGCCGGGGAATTCTGCTGGTTCATCAACGGCACTATCTGCGAGAATGCCACCTGCAAGAACTGGGAAAAGAAGATCCTGGTCTGCAAGAATTGCGTGGTGATGAAGAGCATCAAGTAGCTCATTCCAACTTGCATTCAAGATGATAATTGTTTTCCGTAGGGTGCGCCGTGCGCACCGTCTTTATTGTCCCATGGGACGGAATTGAATTCTGTCCCCGGCTGACCAAAATTGGTGCGCACGGCGCACCCTACCTGAAGGACGTCATCTTGAAAGCTCTTTGGAATAGGGCTTGGCCGCCGCCAGTTCCGCCGGCGTATTAACATTCAAAAAAGCGTGACGCAAGGGTTCGGGAACGAGCGGGCTATCGATCCGCGGATGGCCGGCCACCTCGCCGATCCGCAGCTGCCCGGCGCAGAACTGTTCTTCAAAGAGTTGGGCGGCACGGCAGTCATACCAGGCAAAGAGCGGTTCGCAGTGGTCACTGCCCGCCAGTCGCGGCACCCTTCCCCAGCATCCCGCCCGGCGTCCCGCCAGGAGCCATTGCACCGCCGCAGCCGTAATATCCGGCATATCGCAAGCCACAATCAGCCACGACACCTGCGGTTGAAAGCGGCAGGCCGAAAGGATGCCGGCGAGCGGACCCACAACCCCGGGAATATCGGCAAGGCGAATGGTATCCGCCACCGGCTCGGGGATCTGACCTTTTCCCGAGACCACTATGCCGGCAACGGAAGGTTGCAGGAGTTCGATGGTCCTCTCCAGCCATGTCCGCCCATCTTCGCCCGCGATCAGGTGTTTCGGCCGACCCATTCGGGAACTCTTGCCGCCGATCAAGATGCAAGCCCATACCGGCGTCCGGTTCACAAGTTCATCGAGCCTTGCCACCAGCCGGGGCATGAAGATCTCCACTGTCTCGACCTCTGGCCCGGGCAAGAATAAATCCCCGGCTGCCTCAGCCCCCGACTCGCCGAGGTAGATCCGTTGGAGCGGCAGATGGCTTGGCCCATCCACGACGACCAGATCGTGATGTCGGGCAGAAAGGCTGAGGGTGTACGGATTGTGAAAAATTTCGCCCGGCAGCACCGCGAGATCCAGCCCTCTTTTCGTAAACTCGGTCTCCAGGCTCCGCAGGAATTGGGCTCGAAACCCTGTCGCGCCCCCGACCAAAGAAAAGACGGGGAGACCGGCCCAGTCGATAATAAGGTCTCCCGAGTTCGCATGCCGACCTTTGCTCTTCACTTTATCTGCCATCTACACCTGCTCTCAGTCGATGGAGATGGGCCGGCTGCAGGCCGGCAGGATTCCGGCGCTTCGCCCTTTTTCGAGGAATGCAGCAATCGCGGCCCAGCCCTCCGTCCCCAGGTCTTTTGAGAAATCGTTGACGTAGAGACCGATATGGTTCTTCACCACCGCTTCCTCCATCTCCTGGCTTTTGCTGCGGATATACGGCAGACACCGGTCCGGATGGCGAAAAGCGTAGTCGACACTGTCCCGGATAGCCCGGTCGATCGCCCGGATCTTTGTTTCGCCGAGGCTCCGGCGGGCGACAATACAGCCGAGCGGGATCGGCAGGCCAAAACTCTTCTCCCACCACTCGCCAAGATCCTGCAGGCAGACCAGGCCTCGCTCCCGGTACGTGAAGCGGGATTCGTGGATGATGACTCCTGCGTCCACCTCACCTTTGCAGATGGCATCCATGATCAGGTCGAAGCGCATCTCCACCAGCTCGCAACGCTCGGGGAGAAACATCTGCAGGAGAAGCGCCGCGGTGGTCAGTCTGCCGGGAATGGCAATCCGCTTGCCGGTAAGCTGGACGGTCTCGCTGTCTGTCCTGGCTACCAGCAAGGGGCCGCACCCCCTTCCCAGGGCACTGCCGGCAGAGAGGACACAGTACTCATCGAGAACATGCCCCAGGGCATGGCAGGAGAGTTTGGTAACATCGAGGTTTGCGGCCAGCGCCCACAGATTGAGTTTTTCCACGTCTTCCAGAAGAGGCTCCCGGAAGACCAGGTCGCCCATGGCGATCCTGCCGTGAACGAGGGCGTAGAAGATGAAGGTGTCGTTGGGACAGGGCGAAAAGCCTAAGGAGAGATCATTGCTCATTGGAACAGTCCTTTCGTGATCAAAGCTGCGGCCCGGCCGGCCTGACGGCAGGCATCAACCAGGCGCCAGCTGGCCGGCTGCCGGTCTTCGACATAGTTGGAGACAGCGCGCAGTTCAAGGCACGGCAGGGAGAATTCCCGACAGACCCGGGCCACCGCCGCACCCTCCATATTTTCACAGATCCCCTGCCACCGAGCCCGCAGCATCTCGCCGCGGCACAGGGTACCGGAAACACCATTGACCGTGATGAAAACGCCGGTATGGCAGACAAGGCCGTGCGATTCAAGCAGCCGTTGTCCCGCTTCGAGCAGTTCGCCACCCAGAGAACACATGATTTCTCCGGTCAGCGACCGATCAAGGGGAACTATCTCATCCGGCAGTGAGATGCCGAAATCGCCCAACACTTCCTGTTCGGCCAGACAGAGGTCGAGCAAAGCCGGCTGTTTGCTGCCGGCCGGCTGCAGGTAGGCGCCGCCAATCCCAAAATTGACGACCGCCTCAACCGGTTGCTCCAGCAGGCAGAGAAACCTGGTCAGGCACACCGCGGTCTCCACCGATCCGACGCCGGTCACCAGGGTCAGGCAGGAGGAAGCATCGCCCGCGAACTCTGCCAGGAACGGCTGCATCTCTATTTCGGTTGCGGCAACGGCCAGGATCATGGTATCTACATCAACTTTACAGATTATCGTCGTTTTTTAGTACCCCCCTTGTGGGGGGTGAGGTTATCTTTCCCTTGCCAACTGCGCCATTCTCCCGCAGCCGGCAAAATACCTTAACGTATTCGGTTTTTTTCTGCATCGCTTACCGCGAGCAGCAGTTCACTTTTCATCGACAAGAAGTACCATGCCCCACGACCATCTCCTCAGCGCCTATTCCTACCATCTTCCGGCCGAACTCATCGCCCAGCATCCGGCGGACAAGCGGGACGATTCCCGACTGATGGTGGTGAACATGGCCGATAACCAATCCAGCCAACCGCACCATCACCGCTTCAGCGACATCGCGGCCTTCATCGGCAAAAAAGATATGCTGGTAGTGAATAACACCAGGGTTTTCCCGGCAAGACTCCTCGGCAAAAAGGAGAGCGGCGGCAAGGCGGAAGTCTTTTTACTGGAATTCCCCATCATCGACCATGCCGCGGGGAACACCGCCGTCGCCAGCGCCCTGATCAAGGCCTCGAAGCGGCCGAAACCTGGCACGAAAATCCATATCACCGAAACGTTTTATGGGACGGTCATGGCAGACCAGGGCGACGGCAAGGTAAAACTGCAACTGCATTTCGACCGGGCGGTGGGCCTTGCGGAGACGCTCAGGTGCTCAGGCCAGGTTCCCCTGCCGCCGTATATCGAAAGACGGGAAGGTTGCACCGCGGAGGATGTGCAGCGCTATCAGACGGTCTATGCCAGCACGCCCGGAGCCGTGGCCGCCCCGACGGCGGGCCTGCACTTTACCGATGAGTTACTCAGGACCATAACCGAACGGGGAACCCTATTCGGCCAAGTCACCCTGCACGTTGGCTACGGGACGTTTGCCCCGGTGAGAGAGGAAGATATCACCCGCCACCGGATCCATCATGAATACCTCAGTATTTCGCAGGATACGGTGGATGCAATTGTCAGAACAAAAGAAAGAGGCGGAAAAATCTGGGCGGTCGGAACTACTACGGTGCGGGCCCTGGAATTTGCGGCAAAAGAAACGGGGAACCTGCGGGCCATGGACGGCTGGTGCGATCTCTATATCTATCCCGGCTTCGCCTTTCAGGTCGTCGATAATCTTATTACCAATTTCCACCTGCCGGATTCATCGCTGATGTTCCTGGTCTCGGCCCTGTGCGGCCGGGAAACCCTCCTTGACTGCTATAATACGGCAATCAGGGAGGGTTATCGTTTCTTTTCCTACGGGGATGCAATGACCGTGATAACCGGCCGGTCCGAATGAGTGGCGGAAGAAGAGCGGCGATGGATCAAGCTGTTGCTGTCGCTGACGCGGCTGCCGGACAACCGGCACAACTCCCGCCCGATTGACAGGGAGAGGCCGCCGGTTTCGCGGCTGCACCGGAGGTGCTCGAATAGCCGTCCGCATACCAGCCGCCGCCTTTCAACTGAAAGGAAGACATCGACATCAGCTTTTTAACCGGAGCCTGGCATTCAGGGCAATTGGTCAATGGCTTATCGGCCATTTTCTGCTGAACTTCAAAAACCCTGTCACACTCTTTGCACTCATACTCATACACTGGCATTGCTCGTCACCTCTTGCACCACATTATAAATTGTTAAAACTGTTGCTGTTTGAGTTGAAATGATTTTTCTCCGTCCCTGCCAAAAACCGATCTTACGGAGGGACAGCTATCTCGTTCAATAATAAGACAAATTTGTAAATACTGATTACCCCGGACTTTCACCCAAGAAGCAACAGCAGAATAATTCTCGCGCTTCCATCTGTCAATATCGGCAATCGACCGGGATAAAAATTATCATGACATGAACCTGAAGTTGCCGGCTTGTTGAAGGAAGAGTTTTCTGGTAGAGTAGCGCGACATTTACACTTATCTTTTACACTCTCTGCTCTCTTAATCACCCATGATCGGTATTTTTGATTCAGGCGTTGGCGGCATGACCGTGGCCAGGGCTGTTGAACTGCTGCTGCCGCGCTTTCCCCTGCTCTATCTTGGCGATATCGCCAGATCTCCTTACGGCACCAAAAGCGACCGCACGATTGTCGAGTACTCGATTGAGAATACGAAATTCCTCATCGAAAGAGGAGCGCAGGTCATCGTCATCGCCTGCAATTCGGCTTCGAGCGTCGCCACCGACCGCCTTCGCCAGGAGTTCAGCATTCCCATCATCGAGGTCATTACCCCTGCGGTCGAGCAGGCCCTGCGGCAGACCCGGAGCTGCAGGATAGGCGTGATCGGCACCAAGGCGACCATCCGCAGCAACATTTATGAGCGGAAGATCCTGGCGGAAAGACCCGAATGCCGGGTCGTTTCGACCCCGTGTCCGCTGCTCGTGCCGCTGGTCGAAGAGGGCTGGACGAACAAGAGGGAAACCAAGATGATTCTCCGGCGGTATCTCCATAGCCTGAAGGAATCCCAGGTCGATACCCTGGTACTGGGCTGCACCCACTATCCGCTGTTGAAACACCTGATCCAGCCCCGCATCGGCAAAAGGGTCACCCTGATCGATTCGTCGCTGGCCGCCGCCGAATATCTCCGGCAATACCTGCAGGATAATCCTGATTTTACGCCGTCCACGCAGCATGAGCCGGGTAAAAACAGATACTTTGTCACCGACCTTACCGAATCCACCCGATCTATGGCCGAGAAGATATTCGCCCGGCCAATCGATCTTCAACCTGTCGAGTAACCGATGCATATCTCACGCAACCTTCTTCTTATATTGCTGGTATTGTCGTTTTTTGCCGCAACCGCCCACGCCGCCGAAACCGCGGTGGAATATCCGGAGGACATCGCCGCCCGGCTGCAACGCCGCTACGATGCCATGCAGAGCCTCACCTTCAACTTCTACCAGGATATCCGCGGCGAAATGAGCGGCCGTCCCCGGCAGGGCTCGGGCCAGGCGGTCTTTTACAAGCATGACGGCCTCGCCCGGATGCGCTGGGACTACACCAGCCCGGACCGCCAAGTGCTGATCAGCGACGGCGTGCTGTTTTCCATGTATGTGGCCAACCAGCAGCAGCTGATCATCACCCCGGCGGAAAATCTCGATGCCGACCTGACCTACTCCTTTTTCACCGGCAAAGGTCTTTTGCAGAGGGATTTCCATATCCGGCCAGCCAATGAGGACGAGCAGCCGGAAAACGAAACGGAATTCAAGGTGATCAAACTGATCCCCAAGACCCCGCAGTCCCAGGTCCAGGATATCCATGTCTGGGTCACGCCCGAGTCGCTGATTCGCCGGATCAAGCTCCAGGATCATTTCGGCACTATCACCGTCCTCAACCTGAGCGACATCGAAACGGAAACCCTGGCCAACAAGAGTTCGACGGAGATCGACAAAATATTTACCTTCACGCCGCCGGAAGGGACGGAGATCATCAGGCAATAGCATGACTGTGCCGGCATCCGGGTTCAGGATCGGTCTTGCGGCGACGCCCTGGTCGATTTTCAACCGGCCTTCACTGCAGTTGGGTGTCCTGAAGAGCTATGTGGAAGAAAGGCTCGACGCCCGGGTGGATACCTTTCACCTCTCTTTGCCCGTTACGGCTGCCATCGGTGTCGACCGTTATGCCCGGATCGCCCGTTCCGGCTGGGCAGGCGAGGCTCTTTTTGCCCCGCTGTTGTTCCCCGAAATGAGAGTGCCGGCCGAAAAGCTCTTTTACACAAGTCTTGCCGGGGAGAAGCGGTCATTGGCCAGTTTTTCCGAACTGGTCGAGCGAGTCGAAGAGAGCTGCACTACCTGGCTCTCATCGCTTCCGACGGAGGACTACCACTTGTTCGGTTTTTCCGTCTGCTTTTTTCAACTCCTGCCCTCGCTCTATCTGGCAAAACTGCTCAAAAAAACCAGGCCTGAGCTGCCGATCGTGTTCGGCGGGTCGTCCTGCACCGGAGCGGTTGGCGCCTCGCTTATCGAACATTTTCCGGAAATCGATTACCTCGTCGACGGCGAAGGCGAGGAAGCGCTCTGCCGGCTCTGCCGCTTTATTGCCGGCGACGCGACCTCGCTGCCGACAAATGTGAGGTCGCAACGCCCCATTGCCCGTGCACAAAACCCTGCGGCAGGTCTTGAACCGGACGACCTGCCCTGCCCCGACTACTCTCCCTATTTCCAGGAGATGCGTAAGTTTTTCCCGGAACTGCCGTTCATCCCGATGTTGCCGGTCGAGTTTTCCCGCGGCTGCTGGTGGAATACCTGCACCTTCTGCAATCTGAATCTGCAGTGGCTGGACTACCGGTGCAAAACAGGAGAAAAGATGGCGGCGGAGATCCTGCATCTCGCCCGGACCCATGAATCCCTGCATTTCACCTTCGCCGACAACGCCCTTCCCCTCCGGGAAGCGGATCTTTTTTTCAGCAAAATTGCAGCAGCAGGCCTCGATCTGCAGTTTTTCGCCGAGATCAGGGCGATTGCCGAACCGGAAAGGCTGCAGCTCTACCGGCGGGGGGGACTGAAAACGATCCAGGTCGGCATCGAAGCCCTGTCGACGTCCCTGCTGCAGAAAATGGCCAAAGGCACGACAGTTATCGGGATCATGGCGACAATGAAAACGTGCAGCGAAACCGGGATCCGCCTCGAAGGCAACATCATCACCGAATTCCCGACCACGACCGAAACGGAGATTGCCGAGACGCTTGCCCATCTCGACTACCTCTTTCCTTTCCCCCCGCTGCAGGCCGCCCGTTTTTTTCTGGGCTACGGCTCCCCCATCCATGCCAGGGCAAAAGAATTCTCCATCCGGGCCGTACTGCCCCACGCCAAAAACCGCAGGCTTTTCCCCCGCAACCTGCTGCGGTCGATGACCCTCTTGACCTGCGGCTACAGGGGCGATCGGCGAACACAGCAGCGGCTCTGGCGGCCGGTTCACGAAAAGATCAGAGCGTGGCAAGAATACCACCGGCAAAGGAACAAAGATCAGCCGTATCCTCTCTCGTATGAAGACGGCCGCACCTTTTTGATCATCCGGCAGGAACGACCGGCCGGCGCGCCGCTTTTGCACCGGTTGCGCGGTCTTTCCCGGGATGTCTACCTCTTTTGCCGGAGACCGCAGAAAAGAGCGGACATCTCCCGCGAGTTTCCCGCTGTCTCCGCGAGGAACCTGGAAAATTTTTTCGCCGAGATGAGCACCAAACGGCTCATGTTTATCGAAGGCGACCTGGCCCTGTCGCTTGCAGTCCGGGCTGTTCGGCGGTAAGTGCGATCCGGAAGGTAAGGACTTGCCGGAGAAACTCCAAGATCTGCTGTGGACTTTCCCTTCGTCTTCGGGTTGAATAGCATGACAATATCATCGACTTCCGAACTAAACCGCGAGGGACATGACCGCCGCTTTGACCGATCTTGACATTATCCCGTTCAAGATACAGGGTATCTCGGGAATCGACACTGAGAGATCAAGAGAATCACGACTGTACACCATTCACGCCCGACATCAGCTCATGCCGGACAATACCCGTAACCCACAGTTTCCTGAAAACAGACATGACAGACACGACCAGCGACAATTTCGAAGACTTGTTCAAGGCTGAAGAGACCAAAAAAATCAGACACCTGACTCCAGGTCAAAAGATTACAGCCATCATCGTCGGGATCACCGGGGAGTCGGCCTTTCTTGATGTCGGCAGCAAGAGCGAGGGGGTCCTCAACAGTGCCGAACTGAAAGACAACGAGGGGAATTTCAGCAAAAAGGTCGGCGACACAATCGACGTCTACTTTCTCCGCTCCAAAACCTCCGAGCAGCTCTTTACCACCTCCATCGGATCGGGTGCCGGCAACAGTCACCTGGAGGAGGCCTTTCAAAGCGGCATTCCGGTCGATGGGTTTGTCAAGGCAGAGATCAAAGGCGGCTTCGAAGTCACCCTCGGCGGCAATGTCCGGGCCTTCTGCCCCTATTCCCAGATGGGTCTTCGCCGCATCGACGATCCGGCGGGGACCTATCTCGAAACCCACATGAAATTCCAGATCACCCGATACGACGAGAACGGCCGCAATATCGTCCTCTCCGCCCGGGCACTGCAGGAGGCGGAAC
>MGTI01000203.1:103-25657 GCA_001799365.1 Desulfobacterales bacterium GWB2_56_26
CCGACAGCTGCTGAGAACATGGGCTCCGCCGATACCTAAACCCCCGTCGCCCATTACGACTATGACTGTCAGTTCCGGCCGGGCCATCTTGATGCCGGCGGCGTAGGTCAGCGCCCGGCCGTGCAGGCCGTGAAAGGCGTGAGTATTGAAGAAGGTATCGAAGAGTCCGGAGCAGCCGATATCGCTGACGATCGCCACCTGTTCGCCGGTAAGTCCCAGAGTCTCAAAGGCCTGGTCCAGGCTGCGCACCACCGCCTCATGCCCGCAACCGGGACAGAATACCGGCGGCCGCTCCCTGTTCAAGAGACTCGTCATGACATCACCTGCTCGATTATGCTTTTCGGGCTGATCAGCTCGCCGTTCATCCGGCCGTAAAACCGCACCGGGACCGTGCCGGCCAACCGCTCGATCTCCCGCACGTATTGGCCGAGATTCATTTCGATCACGATAATTTCCGTCTTGCCGTGGAGGTGACGGCGGATACACGCCTCCGGCACCGGATAGAGAGTCTTCAGGATCAGGAGTCCAACCTGCATTCCCTTACATCGCAGTTCCCGCACTGCAGCGCGCGCCGCCCGCGCCGTCACCCCGTAGACCACGAGGAGGGTTGTATCCTCAGGAGTGCCGTCGTATTCATGGAAGGTGAAGTCGGGGACGGCGGCAAGGAGCTTGTCCTGCAGGCGGAGGATGCCCGCCTCAAGCGTGCCGGGATCGGTGGTGATATAGCCGTCCTCGCCGTGGCTGGACGAGGTCTGGCGCGACAGCCGGTCGCCGCCAATGGGCAGAAAGGGCGGCACCGACTCGCCGGGGAGTACTGCAAAAGGCTTGCCGGAATGGTCGACCGGACAGGGCTTGCGGTCGATCGGCTCGGGGAGGATGAGACCCTCCAGATCGACGCTCTCTTTAGTCATGCCGATCTCCTTGTTCGAGGCGATAAACACCGGACAGCGGAACTGCTCAGCCAGGTTGAAGGCATGCACTGTGAGCAAAAAGCAGTCCCGCACGTCGACCGGCGCAAGGACGATCACCGGCAGGCCGCCGCTGTTGCCCCAGCGCAAGAATTGGATGTCGCCGTCGGCCCCTTTGGTGGCCGAGCCGGTGGAGGGGCCAAGCCGCTGGACATCGATCACGACCAGCGGGATTTCGCCGCCGACGGCAAAGGAAAGCTGCTCGCTGTACAGGCTGATGCCGGGCCCCGAGGTGGCGGTCATGGCCTTCAGCCCCGCCATCGAGGCTCCGAGGCAAAAGCCGATGGAGGCAATCTCATCCTCGCCCTGCATGCATACCCCGCCGACCGGCGGCAGCAGCTGCAGCATCTGATGATAGATCGAGGTGGCAGGAGTGATGGGGTAGCCGGCAAAAAACCGGCAGCCGGCAGCCATGGCGCCCCTGGCGATCGCCTCGTTGCCTTCGAGAAAACTCTGTGTGGACGAAAGATTTTTCGCCCCTACAGACGCACCGGTTGTCATGTACACCTC
This sequence comes from Desulfobacterales bacterium GWB2_56_26, assembly GCA_001799365.1. Classification (GTDB taxonomy): domain Bacteria; phylum Desulfobacterota; class Desulfobulbia; order Desulfobulbales; family Desulfocapsaceae; genus Desulforhopalus_A. The sequence continues at coordinate 1,582 of MGTI01000203.1, forward strand.
TTTTTTTACTCACAATCAGGGATTTTCGATCTTATACGATTCGAACTCGCCCTTGTCGTTAATCTTGATGATCACCGCGCTCTTGGCCGGGTCGCCGCTGGCATTCATGTCAAGCGTCCCGGAGACCCCTTCGAAACCTTTGATCGCGGCGATCCGTTCCTTGATGGCAGCCCGTGTTTCGAGCAGATTCGGCGAAAGACCGTCCAGCTTGCCGATCGCCGTAAGCATGAGGCTTGCGGCATCGTAGCCAAGCGCCGCATAGCCGATCGGCAGCTGGTTGTATTTGGCTTTATACTGTTCGACAAAGGTAAGGGTCTTGCCTTTGGCACCGACCGCGCCGAAATGGGAGCTGAAGAACAATCCCTTGCACTGATCGCCACATTTGGCCATCAGATCGGAGGACTCCCAGGCATCTCCGCCCAGGATCGGTTTGGTCCATCCCCGGGCCTTGGCCTGTTCGATGATTGAAGGAATTTCATGGGCATACTGGGGCAGAAACAGCACGTCCGCACCGGAAGCGACGATCCGATCAAGATGGAGGGTCAGGTCCTTTTCATTCGACAGGAAGTTCTCGAAAGCAACCACCGAATTCGGTCCCTGTTTGGCCTCGAAGGCAGTCTTGAAAAATTCGGCCAGGCCCTTCGGGTAGGCACTGGCAATATCGTAGAGGACTGCGGCCTTGGTGGCTTTAAACTCCTTGATGGCGAAATTGGCCATCACATCGCCCTGAAAGGGGTCGAGGAAGCAGGCGCGGAAGACGAAGGGCCGGCCTTCGGTGGTTTTCGGATTGGTGGATGTGGGCGAAATCATCGGCGTCTTGAAGGATTCGCAGATATTGCCGGCCGGGATGGCGTTGGAGCTGGCGTTTGGGCCGACGATCCCTAAGACATTGTGTTTGGTGATGAGTTCGAGGGTGGCGGCAACCGCTTTCTGGGGATTGGACTCGTTGTCGGCATAGACGAATTCGACCTCGTAGCGGCTGTCGCCGATCTTGAGGCCGCCGGCACCGTTGATCTGCTCCCGGAGCAGTTCCGCGCCTTCCTTGCTGCTGACGCCCGTCGCCTGCCTTGCGCCGGTGAGCGGCAGATTCAGCCCGATGGTCACTTTCTGGCCGGCCTGAACATGGTGAGGAACAATGAAAGAAAAGAGCAGAAGGAGCAGTAATCCGATGCGCAACTGGTGTGGTCTGTTCATGCCGTGCCTCCGTTTTTTCGAAAGAAAAATGCGTAATAGTGATCGGCAATAGTATCCCATTACCAGCCGCCATGCAAGGCGCTTTCGGTGGTTCAAATATCTGCCGGAACCCGCGCTAAGCGGCCGTTTTGCTGCCGTCTTCTCCGTCCAGCACGGCCCGCACGGTGCTGGCGAATTCGCGCTGCTCGACGGGTTTCATCAGAATGGCCTGCACCGCAAGGGTCTTGGGATCGTTGTCGCTCAGCCGCCGGTTATAGCCGGTACAGATAATGACCGGCAGGTCCGGCCGTTTTGCCCGGACCTCTGCGGTCAGCCGGTCGCCGGTCAGCCCCGGCATAGTCATGTCGGTGATGAGCAGGTCGAAGCCTTGCGGATTCGTCAGGAACAGACTCAGGGCTCCGACGCTGCTGGCGGTGGCCGTCACCCGATACCCGAGCAGGCGCAGCATATCGCCCAGCACCTCAATCAGCGCCTCTTCATCGTCGACCAGAAGGATGTGCTCGCTGCCGCCCGGCAGATCGATCACCGGCAGTTCTTCCCGGACGGCTTCCATCTCGATGGCCGGCAGGAACACCTCGAAGACCGTGCCGCGGCCCGGCTCGCTGCCCACTTCGATGATGCCTGCGTAGCTCTGGACAATACCGTGGACCACCGACAGCCCGAGACCGGTCCCCTGGCCTTTGGCCTTGGTGGTAAAATAGGGATTGTAGATCTTGTCGAGCAGTTCGGCGGGAATACCCCGGCCGGTATCCTGCACCCGCAGCTTCAGGTAGGTCCCCGCCTCGCGGCCCGGATGATGCCGGACATCTTCCTCCGTCAGTTCGACCTGGACAAGGCTGACCGTCAGCACACCGCCGTCCTCCTCCATGGCTTGGGCTGCATTGGCGCAGAGGTTCATGACGATCTGGTGAATCTGGGTGGGATTGGCCAGGACGTTCTCGAAATCGCCCTGCAACTGCGGCCGGATCTTGATCGTGGTGGGCAGCGACGAGCGGAGCATTTTCAGCGATTCCTTGATCAGCGGCCGGATCTGCAGCGGTTTCAACTCCTGCTCGCCCTGCCGGCTGAATAAAAGGATCTGCTGCACCAGCTCCTTGGCCCGCTTGGCCGCCTCGATGATACCGGCCAGGTTACGGTGCAGGATTTGATTGCCGCCCGCGCGGAGGACGGCGAGTTCGGCATAGCCGAAGACCGCCGAGAGGATGTTGTTGAAATCGTGGGCGATGCCGCCGGCGAGCGTGCCGATGGCCTCCATCTTCTGCAGCTGCTGGATGCGTCGTTCGTACTCCTTACGCTCCTGCTCGATCCGCTTCTGGTCGGTGATGTCGGTTGCCATCTGCAGCCTTACCAGTCGCTGGTCGACCCATTTTATCGCCCGATCATGGTGGCGGTACCAGCGGTTGGCCCGGGCATCGTACTCCTCCCAGCTGCAGCCACCCTTAGGGTTGCCCTGACTGTCGAGCAGCCGCGAACTGGTGCAGGAAGGACACGGGCCGCTCAGCCCGCGCAGATCCCGCCAGCAGACGCCGCCGGTGAGGTCGCTGCCGAATTCCTTCATCATCTGCTGATTCATGAAGAGGATCTCATGGGTCGTCATGTCCGCGACATAGATGGTGGCATCGATCGATTCCATGACGGTCAGGAAACGTTCGTGGGACCGGCGAAGCTCCTCCTCGGTCAGCTTCAGCGTCGAGATGTCGGTATAGACGGCGACCGCCCCGGCCAACAGCTGGTTGATCATGATGGGCGAGGCGGCGGCGATGACATGTAAGGAGGTGGAATCGCGGCGCTGGCGGATCGTTTCGAAGGGCTCAACCCACTGGCCGCTCATGAGCTGCCGGGTCTTCCGCCCTGCCTCGGCCAGGCTTCTTCCCTGGGCGACCAGGTTGTCCAGATGTTGTCCCCTCGCTTCCGCCGGGCTGTAGCCGAACATTTTAACCGCTCCCGGATTCCAGTCGATGACATGGTGCCTTTCATCGAGGGTGACGATGGCATCTGGGACATTTTCCAGTACGGCTTCCAGAAACTGACGTCGGGTTGCGATTTCCCGCTGGGCCTGACGAAATGCGGTTATATCACGCAAGTATTCGACGACTTTTGCAATATTGCCATTTTCGTCGCAAATGGGAAAGGCCCGGATCTCCCAGACGCGGCCGTCGTTCCCGCAGGTCACCTCCTGCTCCACGCTTTTCCCCGACCGGAAAACCTCCAGCACCGAACACCTTGGGCAGGGCCCGGCAAATTTTCGCAAACGGCTGGAACAGGTTGGACAACCGGCCGGATCGCCGCCGGTGACCGCCATCCGCCAGGACGGGTCGTTGCTGAAGAGCACACGCAGCTCCAAGTCTACGACAAAGAGCAGCTCGGGAACCGCATCGAGCACGTTCTGAAAGAGATTGCGCGACGCCCGCAGAGCCTGGTTGGCTGCTTCCAGTTCGGCCGTTCTTCTCGCCACTTCGCTTTCCTGAAAGTCGAAGGCCTGCCGCATCCGGCGGTTCAGGAGCACCACCTTCAGCTGGGTCTTGATCCGTGCCAGCACCTCGGCGTTCTCATAGGGCTTGGTCACGTAATCCACCCCACCCAGTTCCAGGCCGGTGACCCTGTCGCCGGTATTGGACAGGGCTGTGACGAAGATGACGGGGATATGGGCAGTGACCGGGTTTGCTTTCAGCCGGCGGCAGGTCTCGAAACCGTCGATGCCCGGCATCATGACGTCGAGCAGGATGAGATCCGGTTGCTGCTGTTCGGCCGCCAAGGTGGCCTGATATCCGTCGGTGGCGGCGATAACCCGGTAGCCGTTCACCAGAAGAATCTGCTGGAGGCACAACAGGTTGGTCGCATTGTCATCGACTACCAGAATGGAAAAATTCTCCGCATGCAGTGCTTGAACAGTTCCGGTCACACGCCTTCCTCCGGGTGATTGTGAGGGTGTCGCAACCATAACTCTCCGTAACAGGATCTTGAATCCACGTTACCCCCATAAGGGGGATAAATACCTCGACGAAATTCTTTTTAAAAAACAAAATGAATTTCTAAGGTACTCAATTTGCGACAGGGAAAACCCTAGCCTGTTTCCCGAACCTCGACAATACTTTTTTCGACAGGAAACAAATAGCATATCAAATAGATACAAAAAAATCCGGAAAACGGATGCCGGCCCTGCCGATCACTACTCGCTCGAACAGCGGAAGATGGTATAATGACGGTTGGATTGGCCTCATCCAAAACTTTCGCACATATCATATAATAAATTGAATTTCTAATGGAATTGGTTGACACGCATTGTCATCTGGATATCGAGGAATGTTTTCCCCCGTTCGAAGAAGTGCTGGGCCGGGCGAAGGCGGCGGGCGTGCGGACCCTGATTTTTCCCGGCGTCACTCAGGCGGGATGGCAGCGCATGATGGATCTCAGCGGCCGGTTGGAAGGCCTGCACGCTGCTCCGGGCCTCCATCCCATGTATCTTGCCCGGCACCGTCCCGAACATCTGGAGGAATTGAAAGTACTTGCCGGACAAGGCGGGGTTGTCGCCATCGGCGAGATCGGTCTCGATTACTATGTTGAAAACCTTGATCGGAATGTCCAGCAGCAGCTCTTCGAAGCCCAGCTGCAGATCGCTCTTGCCGCCCGGCTGCCGGTTCTTCTGCACATCCGCAAGGCCCACGATCAGGTCCTGGCGACCCTGAGGCGGAAACGCTTCCCGTACGGCGGGATCGTCCATGCCTACAACGGCAGCCTGCAGCAGGCCGAGCGCTTCATGCAGATGGGCTTCTGCATCAGCGTCTGCGGCACCCTCACCTACGATAGGGCCAGGAAAATCAGGAAAATTGCGGCGGAACTGCCGCGGGAAACCCTCGTGCTGGAGACGGATGCCCCGGACATCCCTCCGGCCGGTCATAAAGGGGAAAGCAACCTGCCGGAGTTCCTGCCCGAGGTATTGGACGCCCTGGCTGCTTTGCGCGGTGAGCCGCGCGAACTGGTGGCGAGTTATACCACCGAAAATGCCAGGCGCGTCCTGAAATTGAGGACTGAGGGCTAAGGACTGGGGACTGAGTAGGGCGAAAATCTTTCGCCCTGCAGGGAACAGCGCGAAACTACTCAGTCCTCATAGCTCAGTCCTCATCGCTTTGTCATACCGTCTTCGATCACCACAGTCCGCTCTGAAAGTTTTGCATATTCGGGTTCATGGGTGACCATCACCAGGGACATGCCATCCTGGTGCAGGCCGGCCAAAAGCTCCATGATCTGTTCGCCGGTGGCCTTGTCGAGGCTGCCGGTCGGCTCGTCGGCGAAGATCACCTTCGACGATTTCACCAGAGCCCTGGCGATCGCCACCCGCTGCTGTTCCCCGCCGGACAGATTGCCCGGCAGCCGGTCGGCCTTATCCGCCAGACCGACCCGCCCAAGGCAGTGGTAGGCTCTCTCCACCGCCTCCTTCGGCACCGGTTTCATCCGATGCATACAGGACAGAAGGCTGTTTTCCAGCACGGTCAGGTAGGGCAGGAGATGGTGAAATTGAAAAATTACCGAAAAGTCCGCCTGGCGGAGTATGTTAAGTTTTTTCTCCGGCAGGCGGCGCAGATCATGGTCGCCGAAATGCAGCTCTCCGCCATCCGGCTGAATGAGGGTGGCGAGAACATGGAGGAGGGTCGTCTTGCCGGACCCCGATCGCCCGACCACGGAGACGAATTCGCCTTCGGCAATGGAGAGCGACACCCCTTTCAGCACCGGTACCACCTTGCCGTCGACGGCATAGTTCTTGACGATATTTTTGGCAGTCAACATATTTTCCTCAACATTATAGGGCGACGAGAGCGGCCGACGGTTCGATGCCGGCGCCCTTCCAGGACGGGTAGAGGGCGGCAGCGACAGTCACCAGGCCGAAAAAGAGGCTGACCGCCAGCAGCTGGACAAACGAAAAGCTGGGCGTTATTCCTTCCCCCAGGGCAAGCAGCTCGAGCACTTTGAAACTTGCCGCAAAACCAGCAAGATAGCCAATCAATCCGGCCAGCATTCCGATAAATCCGGCTTCCAGGCAGAAGATGGCGAAGACCTGCCCCTTGCCGAAACCGAGAGACCTGAGGATGCCGATATCCTTCTTGCGTTCGTTCACTGCCGACAGCATGGAGAGCCCGACCATCGCCCCGGCGGTCACCAGGATGACAAGACTGACGGCGAGCGCCAGATTGCGGATGAAATGAACCGAGGCCATCCGCTGGTTGACGATATGCTGCAGGGCCTTCACCTCGGTGCCCGGCAACTGGCCGCGGAGCTGCGCCACGATATCTTCGATCGGACAACCGGCACAGAGTGCGGCAACCTCAATGAAGCTGGTCGCCCCCGGCTTGTCCATCAGCTGCTGCAGGGCAGTAAGATCCATGAGGATCACCGTATCGTCGTCGCTGCCGGTTTCATAGAGGGTGCCCGAGACGGTAAATTCCCGGCCGAGCAAGGTTGTCTTGCTGCCTTCGGCCAAACCCATCCGGGCGGAAACCTTGCTGCCGACCAGCACCTCGCCCTCGTGCTCGGGAAACCTGCCGACCGCCGCCCAGTAACTCTTTATGCCCCGCTCCTCCGGCCAGCGGACGCCGACCACGGCGACAGCCTCGGCACCAACCCTGGCCATGGTCACCAGCTTCGGAGCCACGGCGCTGATGCGGTCCTTGAGCCCGATGGCGCGAATCGCCGCCACCGTCTCCTCTTCCGGCAGGTATGTGAAATCGACCAGCATCTCACCCATCTGAAAACCGCCGTAACCGATGTTGAGGGTCTCCCGCACCGGCGAGATGACGATGTTGGCACCGAAGGCCGTGAGTTTTTTCTCGAAATTGTGCCCGACTACCAGCGACACCTGATAGAGCGTCACGATGGACATCACGCCGAGCGTGAAAACCAGGAGCAAAAGCAGGGTCTTGGCCGGTTTTCTGCGGATGTTCCGGGCCGGAATCGTTAAGATATTCATGGCCGCCTCCTAAAAAAACCGCCCGCCCGACTTGATATCCGCGGCCAGTATCACCAGATCTTCGCCGGCCGTCTGTCTCGCCAAAGGGGCCGGGTTGCAGCCGCCGGCCACCTCGTTGACCTGGGTAGAATGAAATTTGCGGCCGCAGTTGATGCAGAGCATGAAGTCGCCCTCCTGGCTGTAGCCTTTCTTCGCCGGGAAACAGACGTCGCAGGCATCGAATGCCGCCCTGACCACCCCGTCGGGGCTTTTGACAACAAAAAACTTGATGGTCTTGCCGCCGTCCTCATAGGAATAGTAGTGGGCCTTACCGTCGCTTACCTCGCCGAGGGCAAGGCGTATCTCGCCGTTTACTTCTTTGACCGCTTTATGCCGGGACAAAAGACCAAAGGAACTGCCGTCCACCGGATACAGCATGCCGGTAACCGTAACGGCCGCCACAACCACTAAAAAAGCCAGCAACATACTCTTCTTCTGCATAATTTTCCTCATAACGGATGAATTGCGCTTCGCGGCAGAGAGACCCGCGAAACGGCCGATGCCGAAAATAACCGGCACGCTTTTAACTTTCAAAGGTCAACAGAAAGCGGCGATATCAAATGAGGAAGGCGCAGTTACGGAGGTACAGCGGAGGGAGCGGGATAAGCGGAGGTTTGTCGAGGACGGATACAACAACGGGGGGAAAGGACGGGACAGAGTACTGAGCTGCACAGAGAGGCCGCACCAGATGGTCATCGCTCACGACCGACCGAATTGCCGGAACAGCCTGGGACTCGCCGGAATCGCCACAGCAAAGACTGCCGTGACAATGCAAGGTGCCCGACCAGGTTGCGATCTTCGCAGCCGGCATATTCCCTTCTTCATCAGCTACGGCGCAGCAGGCATGGGCCGGGGCAGGGTCCGGCACGGCGGCCGGACGCTCGCAGGCTTCCGCTTGGGCGATGGCAAAAAAGAAGAGAAAAAACAACAGATAAGAAATGAATGAACGATGCAATCCCGTGATCCTGAAAATGAGGTTTCTTAAAAATACCACAATGTGGGATTTTTTATCAAGGTAATTGTTTGCCGCCGTCCGGCAACCTCGGAGACCGCCAATTCGATTTGCCTTTCCGGAAAAGGCTGTTATAGTTTTTCACGTGATTCGAATACCGCTGCCCGCGTTTGCAGTCTTGGACAGCATCCTTTCCCCTCCTTCAACCTGTAGATGACATCATGTTCAATGCCGAAAAATTGTTGGGAAAAGTCCTTCATGAAGTAATCGGAACGGGGCACCACAAAAAGAAACACAAAAGCTCCCTGCTCGGCAGTCTCTCCTCGGGTGCCGGACTGATGACCGTCATCGGTCTCGGCGTCGGCGCCATGGAAATATTCAAGGATAAGCAGCGCCAAGCATCGGCCGGAGGCCAACAGCCGCAGTCTTATCCGCAACCGCCCCATCAGCCTCCACCTCAGCCTCGTCAGCCCGATTCTCATCCCAACTGGTCGGCCCCCGCACCCAACTGGTCCACTCCGGCCCAGCAGGCGCCACCGCCGCCACCGCCGCAGATGCCTTCTTCAAATGCAGTTCCGCCGCAGGGTCCCCCTGCCGTCGCAGCCGTCCAGGGAAACACCGAAGAGCTGGCCATCCGCTTGATCCAGGTGATGATCGCCGCCGCCCATGCCGACGGCACACTCGATGCGACTGAGGAACAGGCTATTCTTGAACGAGCCGGAAAGGCGGGGCTGTCCCAGGAGGAGAGAATGTTTCTCCTGGACGAACTGCATAAACCGAAGTCCGTCGCCGAACTGACCGCAGGCATGACCGATCCGTCGATGGCCAAAACCATGTATCTCCTGGCGGCAAACACCATCGCCATCGACACCGAGGCCGAACGGGGCTGGCTCGATCAGCTGGCGGCAGCACTGGGCATCAGCAAAGCAGTCCAGAATTTCATCGAGGAACAGGGGTAGAGGAGGGGGTATGCGAACCCCGCCTTATTATCAAACAGCACGAACAATCTGCCAGAGATACTCCTTGAACTGATTGGCCAGATCCAAGCGTCGTATAGCTGGTTTTTTCGGGGTTGACTCTTACAGCGACAGGGTTTTCCGTGCGTTGCAGGGATTTGAGGTGCTCCTGGAGTTTGCCATGGTAGCTGCCGATATTATCCTTGAATTCGGCAAGGTAGACCTTCGCTCCGAAATATTCGCAGATCACATAACCGGCAGGCCGGATTACCGATATGACAATGTCCGGCGTTCTGGTACAATGTTGATCTCAGGCCATTTTCCAGAACATTCCTTTTCAACATTCCAGCATGGGCAGACCAAACATTATCCTTACCGGCTTCATGGGGTGCGGTAAAACGACCGTCGGCAAGCTGTTGGCCCGGCAGTTGCATTATGCATTCGTCGATACCGATCATCTGATCGAAGAACGCTCGGGCATGTCTATTCCGGAAATCTTCAGGACCAGCGGTGAAGAGGCATTCCGCAGCCTGGAAACGACAGTCGCCCGGGAACTGGGCGCCGGGGAAGGCATGGTCATCGCCACCGGCGGCAGGCTGATGCTCGACCCCGACAACGCCCGAGCCCTCGAGATGAGCGGGGCGGTCTTTTGTCTTGCGGCCAGGCCCGAGGAGATCCTCCAGCGCGTTTCAAGGTCCACCCAGGTCGTGCGCCCGCTGCTCGACACACCCGATCCCATGGCCCGCATTGTCGAACTGACGCGGGAAAGGGAGGCAAGCTACGCCCGGTTCCCCCAAATCAGCACTTCGGGCAAAAGCCCCCGGGCGGTGATGAACGATATCCTTGCCCGGTTTGAAAGCCGGTAAACCACTTCACCGCTGGTATTCCTTGCCGTACAGCAGCGCCATCCCCGTTTTCAGCTCGTGAAAGGCCATCTGTCCCGGCGCGGAAGACTCCCTGCCGGCGCCGAAGGTGATGTCCGAACCGAACAGGCCGCCCGCCAGTCTGCTGATCCTGCCCGCCTCTCCCATGGAGATGGTGATGATCGGGATACCGACCTGCCCGTTTCTCGCCGTATTGGTTGCTGACAGCAAAGTCAGGACATCGTGGTAATCCTTTGGCATGACGGCTATCTTGGCGATATCCGCGCCCGTTTTTTCCGCCTCGGCCAGTTTCGCCGCGAGAAATTCCTTCCCGGGGGTTTCATGAAAATTGTGGTAGGAGAAGATGAGCTTCACACCCAGCGCTTTTGCCCTGGCCCCTATCTTCTCAATAAATTCTCTTTCATTGCAGAGCTCGATATCGACCAGATCTACATAGCCCGACTCCATCGCCCGGAGCAGCAGCGTCAGCCGGCTTTCCTGCCTCAGGTGCTGCAGACCGCCTTCCCGGTCGAGGCGGCAGGTGAAGATGAGCGGGATCTCACCGATGATCGCCCGCAGCTCGTGCAGGACCGACAAGCACAGCGCGACATCCTCAGCCCCGGAGAAGGCATCGACTCGCCATTCCAGCATGTCCGGCTGCAGTGCCGCGAGTTCGCTGGCCTCATGGCAGAGCGCCGCCATTTCCCTTGCCACCAGCGGCAGACAGATCAGCGGCCGTGTGCCGCCGACAACCTTGCCTCTCACCGTTATCTGTTTTCTGCTTTGCTGCCTCATCATGCCACCATTTTCTGTCGAGTAGTTCCGCATCCCACATCAGGAGGATGCACTTCTGCTGTGCCCCCTCACCCTACAAAATTTCCGCCGGTTAAGCACTCGTTTCATCTCGGTCGCTGCCAAAAGCATTTTCATTGCCGTTTCACGATTTCCGCTCTTGCCTTTGCCGAGCAATTATGCTCCTTTCACCTTGAGCGGCATTGATGGGCTGATCCACCATTTCCCTGTGATGAAGATACGATCGTACAATACCAGCGATTATCCGGCGGTCTTGGCGGTTTACGCAGCATCCAAGCTTGATGAACTTCGCTACGAAGAGGCCAGGTTTACGCTTCTGCCGCTTGAGAACGACCCGAAGCGCCTCGGTCTGCTTCTGGAATCGGAAATTTACATCTGTGAAGAGGACGACATCGTTGGCTATTGTGCAAAACACGGTGCCGAAATACGGGCGTTGTTTGTTCATCCCGAGAGCCGTGGCAAAGGATTCGGCAGATGCATGCTGGAGTTTTTGCTGGCCAGGATTCCAGGCCCCGCCAACCTCTATGTTGCCCGATCCAATGGTCCGGCCAAGAACCTCTATATGCAGTATGGTTTTGAGGTAGTGGAGGAATTCGAAACTTCCTACAATGGCTTACCAGTCTTTGCCAATAAGATGATTCGCCCCGGCGAAAAACCGTGAAGAGCACAGGGAGGCCATCTTGTCCAGATTTTCCATTACATTACACGACAAAGGACGATGCCGGATCAGGCATGAGTCGGCCGGTGCGGAAATCGTCACGGATCTGCCGCCGGAGTACGGCGGCCATGCTGAAAAAGCTCGAACGGGCAACGGCAACGTGTCCTATAAAACGCAGTCTTAATGACCTGATTGCAATCGATATTCGGTTTGTCACAGGTTCAGATCCTCACCGGCACGACCGACTGGACGACGGAAGAGACTCCCTTTTTTCTGCAAAAGGGTGAAAATCCGAGCTCGGTGAAACTCAACCTGGTCATCAACGGCAAGGCAACCGTCTGGATCGACGATATCCGGCTGTTAAAAGTTCAATTGTAATCTCCCTCTCCAGTCTCAGCCCATGTACAATTTCCCGCATATTCCCATTCCCTTGCTGTTTCCGGTTACCGAAGGCGCCCTGCTGAAGCCGTGGTTTTCCCTCGACCGGCTCGATCAGGGCCTAGGACTGATCCGCGAGCAGAGAATCGGCGATTTTCACTGCATCCGCAATGCGGTCGGGGCTCTCGTCGACCGGGAGGCCCCGGTCATGCTGCAGTTCGAAAAGAACCCGACACTGCACCAGGGTTTTGCCATAAAAAATAGCCACTGCAGCCTGTGCCGACGGAAGTCCGATCGCGAGAGCTGTATCCATGTCGCTGCCCTGGCCATTCTCAGCCTGATCCAGCCGACGGCCCAGGCTAAAACTGCACCCATCCCGCTTGGCTTTGAGCAAAGTAACTGGCTGAAACTCGGAATATTTCTATTTGAATGGCTCAGCCGGACGAGGTCTGCGATTCGGCACACCGAAACCGAGGGGCATACCCTTGTTGAAGTCACTCCCGCCGAGGGACTGGTACGAGTGGCTGTCCCCGAGTCCTGGACGGCTGCCGGAAAACTGCTGCTCTCCCGTAAAGATTCCAGCGGCCGGGAACAACTCAAAGGTTTTGCCCTGCTCGACAACCAGCTGCAGCTGTTGACCATGACCGATGGCGAAGCAACCCTGGCAAGATCTGGCAATAGCAGTATCGGCTGGCAAAAGGATAGCTCCTTTTGGATGTGGCTCGCGCGGATGCTCTACATTTTCCACGGCGATACCCTCCCGGAGCTGCACTGGAACCAGGCCACATCGCGTTTTTCCCTGCAGCTCGGCACAGGCCATGAGGCCGGATCCCTGACGGTCGTGCTGCCACCCGAAAAGACCTGGGAGCTGGTCAAAAATATCGCTTTCCCTTCAGCGCCCGCCATCCTCCCGTCCGCCCGGGAATGCTACCGGGCCTCATTCAATACCGACAACCTGCTCGAGGTCAGTCCGAGCCTGCGTCTCGCCGACGGCCGGATCCTGTCCCGGCAGGAATTGGCCGGAAGACGGTTTTCGACCGCCTACTATCTGGAGGACGAAGGTTTTTTACCGGTAACCATGCTTGCCGCCGAGGGCGTTTTCAAAAATCCCGCCGCACCGCAGGCGGCGATGCCCCTGCTCGGTTTCTTGCAGAACGAGAAGACCCAAAATGCCACGTTTACCGTGGCTGCAAACGATATCCCGGCATTTCTTGCCGCCAACCGCTCGGCCCTGCATTTTCCGGACAATATCGTGCAGCCGGAGTTACTTGATCTCCATGTTGCCGAACTCCCCGACCGGTTGCTCATCGATTCCTTCGAGGAGGACGACGAAGGCTGGTGCTACCTTTCCTGCCGATACGGCCTCGGCAATACCAGTGTCAGTCTTGCGGATATCGCCGCCGCCAGAAAGGAAAAGCTCTCTTGCCTGCCCGGCAGGCTGTGGTTGAAGATAGAGGCAAGCCCGCTATCCTGGCTCTACGACCTGCCCGAGGATCGCTTCGCCGCAGACGGTTCCGGCCGGATTCGCCTCAGTTACCGGGAGATGCTCGCCCTGGCCGCAATCGTCCCCACTGTTGAAACCCCGGACCACAACAAAGCACTGCAGCAGAGGCTTGCCGGACTGCTCGATGTGTCCTGCTGGCCCGAGGAGCAGCCGCCGGGCGAGATCCCGGCCCATCTGCGGCCCTATCAGCGCAACGGTCTGGCCTGGCTGAGCCGTCTGAACCGGCTCGGGATCGGCGGTCTTCTCGCTGACGATATGGGCCTCGGCAAAACCCATCAGGGACTCGCCCTGCTACAGAATGCCTTGCAACATGGTGACAAGAAAAGCCTGCTGGTGATCTGCCCTGCCTCGGTCCTCTTGAACTGGGCGGAAAAAATCGACAGTTTTTACCCGGGCCTGGACTACGCCGTCTACTACGGTCCACAGCGGGATCTGCAAACGGCAAAGGAGCATCGTCTCCTCCTCACCACCTACGGCATCGTCCGGCAGGATCTTAACCTGCTGCGACCGCAGGCCTTCGATATCGTCCTCCTCGACGAGATTCAGTACCTGAAAAACCGTACAACCGCCACCCATCAGGCGGTGCGGGATCTGAACGGCCGGATAAAGATCGGCCTCACCGGCACTCCCGTGGAAAACTCCCTGCAGGATCTCAGGTCCCTCTTCGACATCTGTCTGCCGGGTCTGTTGGGCAACGAGCGCCAGTTCGAGCGGCTCTATGTCCAGCCGATCGTCGAGGGCAACAACCAGGAAGTGCGCGACCAGCTCGGCCGCCTGATCCATCCCTTTATCCTCCGGAGAAGCCGGAGCCAAGTCCTGACAGAACTCCCACCCGTCATCGACGACGACCGGATCTGCGAGCTGAGTGACGACCAGATCGCCCTCTACCGGGAAGTGATCGACGAAAGCGGGCGAGAACTGGAAGAACTTGAAGAAGGTACGGGTGCGATCCCGTATATGAACATTCTCGCCGTCATCACCCGACTCAAGCAGATCTGCTGCCATCCATGCCTGGTTCAGGGCTGCGACAACCCGGGGGAATATCAGAGCGGCAAGTGGGATCTTTTTGTCGAACTGGTCTCGGAGCTGATCGAAGCCGACATGAAGTTCGTTGTTTTCAGCCAGTACACCGGCATGCTTGACCTCATCGAGCACCACCTCAATGGCCTCGGCATCCCCTACGGGATCCTGAAAGGAGATATGCCGGCGACCAAACGGCAGAAGATGATCGAGCGGTTCAACACCGATGCCGATTGCCGGGTCTTCTGCGCCAGCCTGCTCGCGGGCGGGATCGGCATCGACCTGACCGCCGCCGGCGCGGTCATCCACTACGACCGCTGGTGGAATCCCGCCCGGGAAGAACAGGCCACCGCCCGGGTCCACCGGATGGGCCAGAAGAACGTGGTCCAGGTCTTCCGCCTGATCACCAAGGGCACTCTGGAAGAGAAGATTCATCGCCTGATCATGAGAAAGCGCGAACTGGCCGCCTCGCTGATCCAGGAAGACGAGGCCGGGATTATCAAGCAGCTGGACCGCAGCCAACTGGCAGAACTGCTGCGTCTTTAGGAGCTTATCAACCGTTACAACCTGTTACAATTCGTTACCTCCGCGAAAGGAAGATTGCGGCGATCGGTGCTACCTTCATGGGAACAACGGGAGCAAACCAGCTTCCATCACCATTTCCTTGAAGGAGGTCCCTCCATGAAAAAAACCGCTTTACTCGTCACAACCTTTCTCCTCGGCGGCACTCTGCTGCTATTCGGCGGCTGCAAACACGGACAGGGCGACAAAGAAGCCCATCTCGATTTTGTCATCGATTATCTCGATGCGGTGCTGGATCTCGATGCCACCCAGCAGGCGAAGCTTGACGGGATCAAACAGGAACTGCTGACCGAATTGCAGGGTCTGCAGGTTTCGAAAAAAGAGATGCGTCCGAAACTCAAGGAGCAGCTTGCCGCTGCCCAAATCGACACCGCCGTAGTGAAGCAGGCCATCGGCGAGCACCGCCGGCAGCTCGACCGGATCGTCGATCTGGCCGTCGACCGTTTGGTTGAATTTCACGCGACTTTAACCCCGGAGCAGCGGCAGAAGCTGATCGAGCGACTCGACAAGATGGAAAAGAGGCACGGTTGCCCGTTAAGCGAGTAACAGGCCGCGGCGCCACCGGGGTGAGAAGGGTTGCAACCGCATCCCGGTGGCGTATACTGGAATCGTCAAATCTTTAGATGTTGCCACAATGAGCGTGAGAGCATGAACACCAGGATCCTGATCATCGACGACGACGGCAAACTGAACGGTCTGCTTACGACCTTCCTCGCCGGGTTCAACATGGCGGTGAGCAGTGCCGTCCGGCCGTCGGTCGGCCTGCGGCTCATGAAGGAGCATCAGCCCGATCTGGTGATCCTCGACCTGATGCTGCCGGAGATGGACGGCTTTACGGTCTGCCGGGAGATCCGCCGCACCTCGAAGGTTCCGATCATCATGCTCACCGCCCGCGGCGAGGTGGCCGACCGGATCGTCGGCCTCGAACTCGGGGCCGACGATTATCTGGCCAAGCCCTTCGAACCGCGGGAACTTGTAGCCCGGATCCAGTCTGTGCTGCGCCGCTGCCGCCAGTCGCCGGTCCAGGACAGCATCGTGGCCGGTCGGGTGCGGATCGATACGTTGACCCGCACCGCTTATCTCGACAATCGGGCCATTGACCTCTCCACCAATGAATATAACCTGCTGGCCATCCTCGTCGGTCAGCCCGGCCGGGTCTTCTCCCGCGACGACATCCTCCAGGAGCTGCGCGGCATGGACTGCGACGCCTTCAACCGCACCGTCGATATCACCGTCAGCCGGATACGCCAGAAACTGGGCGACGATCCACGCTTTCCGCAGCTGATCAAGACTGTGTGGGGCGCGGGTTATACTTTTGTCGGAGGGAACGGTGAACCGATCGAAATCGATGTGTAAGATCCGGAGGCTGTTTTCTTCGGTCTTCGTCAAGCTCCTGCTGGTCTGCCTGGCTGCCTGGCTGCTGATCACCGTGGCGGTGAGCGCCCTCTTTATCGTGCACCGACTGTTAGCCGGCGTGCCCTACAATCCGCTGGTCGAGCATTACCTCGAATACCTGCTCCCCGACATTGCCGGACAACCGGAAGAGGCCGCCCGGCTCGCCGCCCGGCTGGGCATCGGGATCGACTACCGGAATTCGGAGGTACACTGGTCGAAGGGCAGGCAAGAGCCTCCGAAGCGGCTGCACTTTTTCCCGGCGCCGAACAACGACATGATTGCCTACGCCTTTCGTCACGATATCATGTTCATCCGTTACCAGCACCCGACCGGCACCTATCTATTCACTCTGCCTAAGAATCAAGAGCCGAAGGATTGGCTGCAGTCCCACCTCCATCTTCTCGCCCTGATCATCATCGCCGTGATCTTTACCGGAGCCTATTTCCTCATCCGCCGGATTCTCGCGCCGCTTGCCACCCTGCACGACGCTACGCGCAAAATTGCTCAGGGCGACCTCGGCCATGCGGTGCAGGTTTCGGGCAACGGCGAACTGGCCAAACTGGCCGACAGCTTCAACGATATGGTTCGCCGCCTGCGGGAGATGATTGCCGCAAAAGAGCAGCTGCTGCGCGATGTCAGCCACGAACTGCGTTCGCCGCTCACCCGCATCAAGGTGCTGCTGGAGATGGTCGAGCCCCGGGAACGGGCGGAACAGATCGCAAGCGATATCCGGGAGCTGGAGGAACTGATCACAGGCATCCTCGAAACCGCCCGCGATGTCCATAATCTTGACCGCCTGAAGATGGAGGAAGTGGATCTGCGGGAACTTGTGGCCGAGGTGATCGACCGCCAGGGGATCAGGGCACAGGAGGTTGAGCTGGCCGGACCGGAAGGCTCGGTGAGAGTCCGACTCGACCGTCATCTCTTTACCCGGGTGATCGACAATCTGCTCGTCAACGCCTTAACCCACGGGCAACCCGCCGATGGGCCGGTAAGGGTACGGGTGGCCGAGGAGAACGGCAGCGTGCTCCTCGCCGTAACCGACAGCGGGCCAGGAATCGCCGAGCAGGACCTGCCCCATCTCATGGAACCTTTTTACCGGGCGGATAAATCGCGGAGCCGGGAGAAATCAGGTTTCGGGCTCGGGCTCAGCCTGTGCAGGACCATCGTAGAGGCCCATGGCGGCGAACTCGTTCTGACCAGCCGGCCGGGCCAAGGCGCGGAAGCCCTGGTGCGCCTGCCCCTGAAAACCAAAGAGTGAAACTGACCTAAAGCTATTGTTTGGGCGCACCCTCTTGGCTTATCAAACCGAGATGGCGAGCCTGGTCGTAGAGCCGGCGGGCCAGCCGGACCGTGGCCTGATCAACCATCCGGCCTTCCACCGCCACTGCCCCGCGCCGGTTCCTGGCGGCGGCCTCAGCCGCTTCGAGGATGGTGATCGCCCGCCGAATGTCCTCCTCCGTGGGGGAGAAAACCCGGTTGATGGTCGCAAGCTGGCTCGGATGGATCGCCCATTTGCCGTCGCAGCCCAGGGCGCCGGCCATCACCGCCGACCGCTGCAGTCCCTCGCTGTCCTTGAAATGACCGTAGGGAGCATCGATGGCCAAGAGGCCATTCGCTTTGGCAGCCATGACCATACGGCTTACGGCAAAATGCCAGCGGTGGCCGGGATAGATCTCCGCCTCGTTCTCCCCGTGACCGGAAAGCGAGACCAGCCGGGCGCCGACCGACGCGGAATAGTCGGCGATGCCAAATACCAGACTCCGCAGCCGTTTGCTGGCCCGGGCGATGGCGGTGACATCGGAGAGGCCCTCGGCGGTCTCGATCGAGGCCTCGATGCCGATGATCGAGTAACCGCAGGCCTGTTCGATCCCGTCCAGAAGCCGGTCGACGCAGTGGATGTCGCCCGGATGGTTGACCTTGGGCACCACGACGGCGTCGATCTTCGCCCCCGCCGCTTCGACGACGTCAACCAGATCGCGATAGGCAAAGGGCGTATCCAGGCTGTTGATGCGGACGGTGACCGTTTTATCGTGCCAGTCGATCGCCGTAAGCGATTCGATGACCTGGCGGCGGGCGGCCTCTTTTGCCTCCGGCGGGACGCTGTCTTCCAGATCGAGCATGATCACGTCGGCCTCGCTTTCGGCGGCCTTGCCGTGCATTTTCGCGACATGTCCGGGAACGGACAGAATCGAACGACGGGGTTTCATGGATTACCTCCCTCCGGTTGGCTGTCGTGGAATCCACATTTTTGGCAGATTATGGCCGGTTGTACCATCTCAACCGCACAGGACGTTGCCGGGCGGAATTTCTCCTCATAGCTCTGCCCCCATTGGCAGAGGTTCTGCATCACCGGGATGATGGTCAGGCCGAAACCGGTCAAGGAATATTCCACCTTGGGGGGCACCTCGGCGTACACCTTGCGATGCACCAGGCCATCGTGCTCCAACTCTCTCAGCTGCTGGGTCAGCATCTTTTGGGTAATATTGGGCATCATCTGTTTCAGTTCGCCGAACCGCTTGGTCCCCTCGCTGCCGAGGTGGTAGAGGATGATGGGTTTCCATTTGCCGCCGATAACGTTCAGGGTCAATTCGACGGTGCAATAATACTCCCGTCCATGAATTTCTTTCCGGTTACATTCGGTCATGCGGTCGCTCCCAAGGTATGATGTTTGATACTACAATACAAAAAGGTGCCTACTTTCATTGTCTACCATACATGTGGTATGGATACCATTGTAAAGTTACTCCGGCGGCGCATACCGCCTTCTTTGGCAATCACAATAAATCAGGAGAAGAACATGGATGTGCAATTTCAAGTGGATGAAAATCTCTGTATCGGCTGCGGCGAATGTGCCAAGGACTGTCCCTTTCAGCTCATCGAAATGAACGAGGATATCCCGATGTTGACCAAGGAAAACGAGGCGAACTGCGTGCAGTGCCAGCACTGCCTCGCGGTCTGCAGCACCGGCGCCTTGAGCATTCTCGGCAAAAATCCGGCCGACTCGATTCCGCTTACGGGCGGTGAGGTGCCGGTGCAGCAGCTCGCCACCCTGATGAAAGGCCGGCGCTCCGTGCGCCGCTATAAAAAGGAGCCGGTGTCGCGGGAGGAGATCGACTTCCTGCTCGATACCGTCGGCTACGCCCCCACCGGCGTCAACAACCGGCAGGTCCTGCTGACGGTGGTGGAGGACCCGGAAGTGATGGAGGACCTGCGCGCCAAGGTATATGCGGCTCTCACGAAAATCTGCCGCGACAACCGCTTTCCGGACGGTATGGACTATTTGAAAGGGTACGTACTCGACGCCCTGGAGACGGGCCGCGACCACCTGTTCCGCGGCGCCCCGCACCTGTTGATCGTTTCATCGCCCAAAATCGGTCCGTCCCCCGAGGCCGATTGTTTCATCGCCCTCAATTATTTCGAGCTTCTGGCCGCCTCCATGGGGCTCGGCACGCTCTGGTCGGGCCTGGCCAAATGGACCTTGACCGCGCTCACTCCCGAAATCCTGGCCGGCCTCGGCGTGCCCGACTCCCACCATGTCGGCTATATGCTGGTCTTCGGCCGTCCCGATGTCGCTTACCGCCGGACGGTGCAGCGCGACTCGCATATCAACCGGGTAGAGCGGCTTGCGTAAGTGATGTACACTAACTGACAACGGGTGGGCCCGCCCCTCTCGAGCCCACCCCGTCACCCCTTTCCTTCCCTGCCCATCGGTCCTTGAAGCATTTCACACCGGCACGATTCCACCCCTCCCACCTTGACAAACCTAACATTAAAACACACTTTGAGATTGAACTGCACAGCCACGAGGTGACTCTCACCGAATGCAAACCGATGGGAACATGATCCCATATCGGCATCGTCGATTACGCATTTTTCCTAGGAGGTCGTCCGAGAATAGCAATTTTTTCTCAGATCGAGGCAAACTCGAAAAAATTACCGGAGGCATATAGCTAATATTCCGAGGATAATTTTTTCGAGTTTAACAAAGATATGGGTAAAAAGGGCATTCTCGGGCAACCCCCCAGTGATCGAAGGTGCCAAAATTCAGCAATCTCTCCCAGGAGGGCAGCCCATGAAGATTACCATGACAGCAATAAAGGCCGATGTCGGCTCGATTGGCGGACACACTCGTCCAAGCGACAGGATGATGAAAGAAGTCGGTAAGGTCATCGAAGAACGCGGGATTTCTTCCGGGTTACTGATCGATCGTTATCTTGGCTATACCGGGGACGACATCCATATTCTCATGACCCACACCCGTGGAGTCGGTAACGAATCCGTCCATAAGCTGGCCTTCGATGCCTTCATGCAGGGCACGGAAACGGCCAAGGCGGAAGGCATGTACGGGGCGGGCCAGGATCTTCTCAAGACAGCATTTTCCGGCAATGTCAGGGGAATGGGACCCGCTGTGGCCGAGATGGAAATCGAGGAGCGGCCGGCGGAAGCCGTGGCGCTCATCACCGCGGATAAAACCGAACCTGGCGCCTTCAATCATCCTTTCTACCGATTGTTCTGCGATCCAGGAGCGAATACCGGCTTATTGCTCAATCCCAGCCTGACCCGGGGGGTCGAGTTCATCATCATGGATGTGGAGACCGGCAAAACAGCTTCGCTGCGCACCCCCGAAGAGATTTTTGTCATTGCCGCGGCGCTCATGTATCCGGGCAGATACGTTATCGAATCGATCCGGACCAGGGACGGCCAGCCGATTGTCAGTGCCACCACCGACCGGCTGCACAACATCGCCGGCACCTATGTCGGCAAAGACGACCCGGCCGCCCTGATACGCATGCAAAAAGACTTCCCCGCCACCGAAGAAGCCTGCGCGATGTTCAAGTATTGCCATTTTGTCGCAGGCAACACCAGGGGGAGCCACCACATGCCGCTCATGCCGGTGAAGAGAAACACCTCGGCATCGGCAAACTACTGCATTCCCATCGTCTCGGTCAGCCTGTTCAGTATCAAAGACGGGAAGCTCGGGCAGTCGGTCGATGCCTTCGAAACCAGCGATTGGGATTATTTCCGCCGGCTGGCCGTGGAAAAGTCGGAAATGATGCGGGCACAGGGCTTTATCCATCCCGCGACCCTCATTCCGGATGAGCTTGAGTATAATAAAGGCTACAAAAACGTCATGTCCCAGCTTGAGGCCAAGTTGAGAAAAGAATAGCAGGAGGAGGCTCCGATGAGCAAAACCCGCACCCGCACCGCAGACGCCGGCCTGCAGATCAGAGATAACCTGGCACAGCGATATCCCGACGTGTATACGCCGGAGGTCCTTGCCGCGCTGGGGTTCATGGCGCAATTCGACCCCGAGCGGAAACGATTGATGAATGAGCGGATAGCGCGTCGCCTGGACCGGATCCGCAACAGACGGCCGCTTACTTTCCTAGATACCGCAGGGGTTATCCCGGGGACCGATATCCGCATCCAGGATGCCCGGGATGGCAAATTCGTCGGCTCGGAAATCCCCCATGATCTGCGGCGCCAGTGGCTGCAGGGGACAGGTCCGGCCGCCAAACCGGGAGCCCCGGTCGCTTCCAGCCTGCGCAATGTCGCCCACGCCCTGCTGTCCGGAGCTGACGGCTGGATGTTCGACGGCGAAGACGCCCTCGGCCAGGTCGGTACCATGTCGCTCGACAACCAGCGCAGCCTGAAACTGGCGTTCGCCTCCGACCCTTTCTTCTTAAAGGTCGCAAGCGAGGTCGCCGGGGAAATGAACAACTGGGCCAAGGATTTCCTCGGCCGGAAGATCGTCGCCGACTGGCGCGGCCAGCTGGATTTCACCACCAGGATCTTCCGTCCCCGCGGGCTGCACCTCGACGACCGCCATATCAGGGCAGGCGTCGCGGCGCTCTCCGCCTCGATCGTCGACACCACGCTCTATGTGGTGAATAATCTTCAGGCGCTGCGCGCCGACAACCGTTCGATCGTCCTCTACCTGCCCAAGATCCAGACCGCCGAGGAGGCCGGCTTCTGGAGCCGGCTGCTGAATGGTCTGGAAGAGCACCTGGACCTCGGGCCGGGTACCATCAAGGTCTACGTGCTGGTGGAACAGCTGGAGGCGACCTTCCAGCTGATGGAGATCCGCGCCGCCCTCGGCCGCCATTTCGTCGGCTTCAACACCGGCCGTTGGGACTATATCAACAGCGTCGCCGACGCCTGCTGCTGGGACGAGGGATTCATCCACCCGAACATCGAGTCGATCGTCATGACCTACGGCTACATGCGTCACTATGAGGATCGGGTGCGGCGGGCCGTCAACACCCCCGACGCAAGCGGTAATTTCGCCCTCTGGCAGGGCGGCATGGAACCGAACATTCCGGTCGGCTCGAAAAAGGGCGTCGAAGACGGCATGGCCAAGGCCAAAGCCGGCGCCGTCCGCGAGCAGCAGGAGGGTGCGAGCGGCAAATGGATCGCCCACTGGAAGATGGTCCATATCATCCGGCCGGTGTGGGAAGAAATCGGTGAGGACAACCAGCTGGGCCGAAAATTGCCGCCGCTCACCTATACCGAGGAAGACGCGGCAGGCTTGACCCGGCTGGAACCCGCTCCGCGCACCGTTCGCGGCGCCCGCAACCTGTTGAGCGTGGCCCTGCAGTACGGCAACGCCTTCAGCCAGGGCTTTCAGGCGGCGGCGCTCAAGCCCGCCGATTTTTTCGGCAACGACGACATCCTCTACTTGATGGAAGACATGGCGACGGGCGAGATTCGGCTTTCCATCCTGTGGGAGTGGGTTCACAAGGGTGCGGTGCTGACCGAAAACGATCCGGAAACCGGCCTCGCATCGGGTGATGCATTCACCCAAGAGCTCTTCAACCGGCTGCTGGCAGAGGAGTATGCCAAGCTTCTCGCCGCCGGCAACCGCGATGTCCACGACAACTCGAAGAACACCACCCTGCCCATCGCCCGGGCCATCGTGGAGACCTATATCCAGGCGCCGGCTAAGCCCCCCTGGTATATCGATCTGCTCAACATCAATTTGGACAACTACGATACGGCAACCGCCCGACACCGTATCGATCTCTATGTGGATGCCTTCAGGAATGAGGGATTACGTATCACCGAAAATCTCGATTTTAAACCGGCCGAAGGCCGCTCTGAGTAACGTGGAGGAAACGATGAAAAATTACAGCGAAGAGCTCGAAAAAATGCGGCAATGGTTCGCCGACCAGCGCTTTGCCGATATTCTCCGCCTGCACACCCCGGCCCAGGTGGTCGAACAACGGGGCACGATCAACACCGAGTATTCTGTCGCCCGCGATGCCGCGGCAGCCTTTTATGCCCGCCTGCGCGAACTGTTCGCGGCAGGCAGATCGATCACCACCTTTGGACCGTACTCTCCCGGTCAGGCCGTAACCATCAAGCGAATGGGGATCGAGGGGATCTACCTTGGCGGCTGGGCGACCTCGGCCAAGGGCTCGGCGGGCGAAGATCCCGGCCCCGATCTGGCCAGCTACCCCTTAAGTCAGGTGCCGGACGAAGCCGCCCCCTTAGTCAGGGCGCTGCTCGCGGCGGACCGCAACCAGTATTACCTGCGGCTGCAGATGACGGAGACCCAGCGTGCCGAGAACCCGGAGATCGATTATCGGCCGTTCATCATCGCCGATGCCGACACCGGCCACGGCGGCGATGCCCATGTGCGCAATCTGATCCGTCGCTTCGTCGAAGTCGGCGTCCCGGGCTACCATATCGAGGATCAGAAACCGGGGGTGAAAAAATGCGGGCATCAGGCCGGCAAGGTGCTGGTCCAGGTGGAC
>MGTI01000204.1:0-8246 GCA_001799365.1 Desulfobacterales bacterium GWB2_56_26
GCAAAAGCTATCTGATGAACCGTATCGCCGTCATGGTCGGCGGCCGTGCGGCGGAACATGTGGTCTTCGGCGAGATCACCTCCGGCGCGGGCGACGACCTGAAAAAAGCCACGCAGATGGCGAGACGGATGGTCTGCCAGTGGGGCATGAGCGAAAAGCTGGGGCTGATGGTCTTTCGCCGGGGCGAACCGCATCCGTTCCTGGGGCGGGAGCTGACGGAAGAAAAGGATTACGGCGAGGCGACGGCGGAAACGATCGATGCGGAGATCAAAGCCATTCTTGAAGGATGTTACGAAAAGGCGAGGGCAATTCTCGCGGACAACCGGGAAAAACTCGACCTGCTCGCCCAGGAGTTGATCAGCCGGGAAACTCTGACCCTGGCGGAGATTCAGGAAATCATCCCGTTGGAAGAAAAGAAAATATAACAGGAAACCACCGTCGCAGATATTCGGGGGCTGTCTTTCGCAGACTAGCATACCGATAAATTGCCTATCTTAAAAATGATTCCAGAGGACCGAAAAGCAAAGGCCTAATAGGCCAGCATCTGTCTTCTGAATTCTGTCCTCTGAAACGGAGGTGCCTTTATGAGCGATTGTATTCTCATCACCGGCGGCGCCGGTTTTATCGGATCCCATCTGGCGGTCCGGCTGGTGCGGGAGGGCTATCGGGTCAAAGTGATCGACAGTCTGGCCGAGCAGGTGCACGGCCAGACCGGATGGCCGCCATATCTGCCTGAGAGCGTCGAGAAGGTCCATGGCGATATCCGCAACTTCGGTCAGGTCAGGGAAGCGCTGCAGGGTGTCGATGCGGTCTTTCATTTTGCCGCGGCGGTGGGCGTCGGCCAGAGCATGTACAAAATCAACCACTACACCGATGTCAATAACCGTGGAACCGCCGTCCTGTTGGAAAGTTTAACCAAACAGCCGGTCAAAAAGCTGATTATTGCGTCGAGCATGAGCGTCTATGGCGAGGGCTGCTACCGAGACAGCCGGGGCAACATCCGCTGTCCGGCCGAACGCAACAGCGACATGCTCCGGGCCGGCCTCTTCGAGCTGTACCATGACCAGGAAGAATTACAGCCGATGCCGACTCCGGAGAACAAGGCGCTGTCTCCATCCTCGATCTACGCCCTGTCCAAATTCGATCAGGAACGCATGGGCCTGATGATCGGCGCCGCCTACGCCATTCCCACCACCGCCCTGCGGTTTTTCAATATCTACGGTCCTTACCAGTCCCTGTCGAATCCCTACACCGGGGTGCTGGCGATCTTTTCCTCACGTCTCTTGAACGGGCGACCGCCATTGATCTTCGAAGACGGCCGGCAGCGCCGCGATTTCGTCAGCGTCCACGATGTCTGTGAGGCCTGCCTGCTGGCCCTGGAAAGCGATCAGTCGGACGGCGAAGTCTTCAACATCGGCAGCGGCAACAACTACAGCATCGCGGAGATCGCCGCCAAGGTGGCGGACGTTCTGGCCTGTCCGGATGTGCCGCCGCAGATTATCGGCGAATACCGGGTCGGAGATGTCCGCCACTGTTTCGCCGATATCGGCAAGGCCAGGGACCTGCTCGGCTACCGCCCCCGGGTCAGCCTCGCCGACGGCCTGGAGGAATTGGCACAGTGGCTGCAGAGCCAACAGGCCGTCGACCGGGTCGAGATCATGCGCCGGGAACTTTCGAGCAGGGGGTTGAGCTTATGACGGAACGAAACAACCGCAAGTGGCATCCGGGGCACCAGGGGCAATCGGGTCGGTCGGCAGAGCTGCGGCTCGGCATCCTGGAATGGCTGAGACCCGGGGAGTACGAACACGCCGAAGAGACCCTGCAGCTGCTGCGCACACTGAAGGTTGAGAACCTGCGGACCGGTCTCTCCTGGGCCGACTGGCATACGCCGGAAGGCCGGAAGTGGTTTGACTGGCTGATTCCCACGGTAGCCCGGGAGGTCGAACTGCTGCCCTGCTTCACCTACACCCCGCCTTCCTTGGGGAGAGAGCCCAAGACCTCGTCGCCGCCCCGCAACCCGAAGGATTACGCCGACTTCATAGATGTCATGATCACCGACTACGGCCGCCATTTCGAGTGGCTGGAGTTGTGGAACGAACCCAACAACCTCAACGACTGGGACTGGATTCTCGATCCGGACTGGCAGATTTTCGCCGAAATGATCGGCATGGCCGCCCACTGGGCGAAGCAGCGCGGCAAGAAAACGGTGCTGGGAGGGATGTGCCCGACCGACCCCAACTGGCTCAACCTGATGTGCTCGCGAGGCACCGTCGACTGGATCGACGCCCTGGCGCTGCACGGCTTTCCCGGCACCTGGGAATTCAGCGGCGAAAGCTGGAACGACAAGATCGATAAGATCAGGATGGTGCTGGATGCCCATAACCTTTCCCCGGAGCTGTGGCTGACCGAGGTGGGCTATTCCACCTGGCGGCACGACGAAATCAATCAGGTCAAGGTGCTGATCGAGGCCATGGCGGCGCCGCTCGACCGGCTCTACTGGTATTCGGCCTTCGATCTGCACCCCCATGAGAATCACCAGGATGGTTTTCACGAGGACGAGCGCCACTACCATTTCGGCCTGAAGACGGCCGACGGTACCCCCAAACTCATCTGCCGGGTGTGGCAGGAGAGCGGCCTTGCCGGTCTGCACGAGCTGGTGGCAAGCGTCGCCCTGAGCGGCGCCGAGCTGAGCAGGAAGCCTCTCGTGGTAGTAGGCGGCCGGGAGAGAGCTTCCACCTCCGCGACGACAACCCGAAAAGCAGAGAAGAAGGTGGTGCTGATCACCGGCGGGGCCGGCTTTATCGGCACCAATGTCGCCGACCGGCTGCTCCGGCTGGGCGAGACGGTGCTGATCTTCGACAACCTCGGCCGCCCCGGGGTTGAGCGCAACCTAGCGTACCTCTGCGACACATACGGCAGTAAAGTGCAGGTGGAGATCGCCGATGTGCGCAACAGTCATCTGGTGCGGGATGCGGTCTCCCGGGCCTCGCGCATCTTCCATCTTGCCGCCCAGGTGGCCGTGACCACCAGCATCGATTTTCCTCAACTCGATTTCAACACCAACGCCCGCGGCACTCTGAACATCCTGGAGGCCCTGCGCCAAATGCCGGCCCCACCGCCCCTGCTCTTCACCTCCACCAACAAGGTATACGGTGCCCTGGAAGAAGTGACGCTGAAATCGAACACCAGCCGTTATCACCCGGTCAAACGCCGCTACGCCGAAGGCATCGACGAGAGTCACCGGCTGGATTTTCACAGCCCTTACGGGTGTTCCAAGGGCTCGGCGGACCAGTACGTGCTGGATTATGCCCGCACCTACGGCATCCGGGCGGTGGTTTTCCGCATGAGCTGTATCTACGGCCCCCATCAATTCGGCACTGAGGATCAGGGCTGGGTCGCCCATTTTCTGATTCAGGCCCTGCAGAACCAACCGCTCACCCTCTACGGCGACGGCCGGCAGGTCCGCGATATCCTGTTTGTCGGGGATCTGGTCGAAGCTATGTTTACCGCCTTCGGCAACATCAGCCGCCTGACCGGACGGGCCTTCAATATTGGCGGCGGCGCCGCCAACAGCATCAGCCTGCTCGAGCTGCTGCCACGTATCGAGTCGATGGCCGGCAGGCCCTGCCGGTACTCTTTGGCCGACTGGCGACAGGGGGACCAGAAATACTATATCACCGACACCGGCCTGTTCCGGCAACTGACCGGCTGGCAGCCCGCCACCGCCATCGATGCGGGTCTGCTCCAGCTCTACGAGTGGGTGGTCATGCACCTGTGCGATCAGGAGGCCGCTCGCTTTTCCCCGATATCCGTCACCAAAGGAGGCCTGCCCAATGCCAATATCCGTTAGCCCCATATCGGTGGACCGTCCCCGGGCGGCATCGCTCCCGGCCATGGCCGCCGTTCTCCGCCAGCCGCAAGGTTTCGAGTTGGAAGAACAATCGCCGCCCGTCATCAAGCCGTCGGAGCTGCTGGTCCGGATGGCAGGGTGCGGCATCTGCGCCTCCAATCTACCGGTCTGGCAGGGCCGGCCCTGGTTTCACTATCCGCTTCCGACAGGCGCCCCCGGCCATGAGGGCTGGGGCGAGATCGTCGAGGTCGGTCACCGGTTGCGCCGCCTGCTGCCCGAGCTGCGTCCCGGACAGCAGGTCACCGTCCTGCACGACCGGGCATTTGCCGGCTACGCGGCGCTTTCGGTGCGGGATGTGGTGCCGCTGCCGGCCTCGCTCAACGGTGAACCATTCCCCGGCGAGGCCGTCGGCTGTGCCATGAATATCTTTCGCCGGACCGACATCCGCGAGGGACAGTTCGTGGCCATTATCGGCGCCGGTTTCCTGGGTCTCCTTCTGGTGCAGCTGGCGGTGGCCGCCGGAGCCCGGGTGCTGGTCCTGACCAGGCGGAAAAGCGCCCGCGACCTGGCCCGCGGCTACGGCGCCGAAGCGGCCTTCGATACCGATGACTGGTGGGGCAACGGCCAACGGGTTATGGAAATGACCGGCGGACGCGGCTGTCCCAGGGTGGTTGAGGCGACCGGCCTGCAGTTCGCCCTCGATCTGGCTACCGAGATCGTCGCCGAATACGGCAGGCTGGTCATTGCCGGCTACCATCAGGACGGCCCCCGCCAGGTCAATATGCAGAAATGGAACTGGCGGGCCATCGAGGTGGTCAACGCCCATGAGCGCGACCGGCGCCGCGTCGTCCAGGGCATTGCCGAAGGCATCGCCGCGACCGAAAAAGGCCGCCTTCAGGTTCGGGAGCTGTTGACCCACCGCTTTCACCTCGACCGATTGAACGACGGTTTTCGAACGATGGCCGAACGTCCCGACGGTTTTATCAAGGGATGGGTGCAGCTATGAGAAACAACGTCCCCATTCTCGCTCCAGTGGTCGAACACCGCCCGGTAGACCAATCACTCGACCGCCTGCCCCGGCTGGGCTTCGTGGGCACCGGCTGGATCGGCCGGATGCGGCTGCAGTCCCTCCTGGAGGCCGGAATCGCGGAATGTTCCGCCGTCTACGATACGTCACCCGAAGCCGCGGCCGCCGCAGCAACACTCGCCAAGGGTGTAACCGTCGCCGGCTCCTTTGCCGAGCTGCTGGAGGCGGATCTCGACGGGCTGGTCATCGCCACCCCCAGCGCCCTCCACGCCGAGCAGTGTCTTATGGCCCTTGCCCGCGGCAAGGCGGTATTCTGCCAGAAACCGCTGGCCCGAACCCGGGCGGAGACCCTGCGGGTTGTAGAGGCGGCCCGTGCCGCCGACAGGCTGCTGGGGGTCGATTTTTCCTACCGCCATCTGGCGGGCATGGCCCGGTTGCAGGCGGAGATGAAAGCAGGCGCCCTGGGCGAGATCTTTGCCGCCGATCTGATCTTCCACAACGCCTACGGCCCGGACAAGGCCTGGTTCTATGATGTCTCCTCCGCCGGCGGCGGCTGTGTCATGGATCTGGGCATCCATCTGGTCGACCTGGCACTGTGGCTGCTCGGGCCGGGAGAGGTCGAACAGGTGACGAGCCGGCTTTTTGCCGGAGGTATATTGCTCCAGCCGACGTATGTCGCGGCGGAAGACTATGCCACGGCCGAGTTTCTCTTGAACGGTTGCCACCTGCGTCTGTGCTGCTCGTGGAATCTCCATGCCGGTCGCGATGCGGTGATCGAAGCCCATTTCCACGGCACCCGCGGCGGCGCTGCGATAACAAACGTGGCCGGCTCCTTCTACGACTTCGAGATCTCCCGGTTCACCGGCACCTCGCGTACTCAGCTGGCCGGCTACCCCGATGCCTGGGGCGGCCGGGCATTGATCGATTGGGTTACCAGGCTGGCTGCGGACAACACCTTCGATCCCGAGGTTGCGCAGGCGGTGCAGGTAGCCGAGGTCATCGACCGGATGTATCGCCGATGAGACTCCTGCTGACAGCGGATCCCATCGGCGGGATCTGGACATTCGCCATCGAGCTGTGCCGCAACCTGCAGCACTATGGCGTGCGGATCGCCCTTGCCACCATGGGCCGCGAACTGTCGGTCGATCAACACCGGGCGGTGAAAAGACTGCCGCATGTCCGGCTCTTTGAGAGCCGTTACCGGTTGTGCTGGATGGAGGACCCCTGGGACGATGTGACCAGGGCCGGCGACTGGCTGCTGGCGGTGGCGGACGAATTTCACCCGGATGTGGTCCATCTCAACGATCTCGCCCACGGCGGTCTGGACTGGCAGGTCCCGGTGCTGCTGGCCGGTCATTCCTGCGTCCTGTCGTGGTGGCAGGCAGTCCACGGCGAGCCCGCCCCCACAAGCTGGCAGCGCTACCGGGACGTGGTCCAGAAGAGCGTGCAGCGGGCAGATCTGGTGGTGGCGCCGTCATCCGCCATGCTCTCCGCCCTGCTGCACCATTACGGCCCGCTGCGAGATGCCCAGACGGTCGCCAACGGCCTGGATTTCCCCGCCGTGGTGTCGCCGGGGGCAAAGGCCGCAAACGCAGAAAGCCTGATCCTGGCTGCGGGCAGACTATGGGATATGGCCAAAAATATCGCGCTGCTCGCAGCAGTCGCGGAACAACTCGACTGGCCGGTTTTTGTGGCGGGCGAAATGGCAAATGCAGAAGGCGGTGCCACGGCCGACACAGGCCTGCATCACCTCGGCTTCCTGCGTCGGGAGGTACTCTCGGAGTGGCTTACCCGCACCGCCATCTTCGCGGCCCCGGCTCGCTATGAACCCTTCGGCCTCTCCATCCAGGAGGCCGCCCGCGCCGGCTGCGCCTTGGTCCTGGGCGGCATCGCCAGCCTCAGGGAGATCTGGGACGATGCCGCAGTCTACGTCGATCCCGACCGACCGGAAGAGCTGCGCCTGGCGCTTTCCGGCCTGATCGACGACCCTGTCCGGCGGCACCAGCTGGCAACGCGGGCCCGCCGTCGGGCGCTGTGGTTTACCGGCAGTCGGATGGCTGCCGGCTACATGCACTGCTATCAAAAACTTCGGGCGAAAGCCGGTGCGGAAATGCCGGCAGGCAAGGATCAAGGAGGTGGGTCATGAATTTCTGCTTGTTCTACCATTCCCTGGTCTCCGACTGGAACCACGGCAACGCCCATTTCCTGCGCGGAGTGGTCAGCGAACTGCAGGCGCGGGGGCATCGGGTGCGGGTCTATGAACCCGCCGACGGCTGGAGCCGTCAAAACCTGCTCCGGGAATGCGGTCCCTCCGCCCTCCGACAGTTTCAGGAAAGGTATCCGGAGCTGAGCAGCATCTGTTACGTGCGCGAAAACTTGAAGCTGGAAAAGGTGGCTGCCGAGGCGGATGTCATCCTCGTCCATGAATGGAACGAACCCTGGCTGGTCAACGGCCTCGCGGAACTGCACGACCGGTGGCGGAGAAGTGCCTCAAAACATCAGTTCAGGCTGCTGTTCCACGACACCCACCACCGCTCGGTCAGCGATCCCGCCTGGCTGAATCGCTTCCGGCTCGACTGTTTCGACGGCATCCTGGTCTTCGGCCAAGTCCTCTCCGAGGTCTACCGCCGGCACGGCTGGAACGATTCGGTCTGGACCTGGCATGAGGCGGCCGACACCCGCCGATTCCGCCCGCGAGAACTCGGTCAGGAATATCCCATGGGCGATCTGGTTTGGATCGGTAACTGGGGGGACGATGAGCGCAGACTGGAACTGGAGGAATTCATCTTCAAACCGGTGCAGGCCCTCAAGCTGAAATGTCATCTCTACGGCGTCCGCTATCCCGAAGATGTGCTGCACAACCTGAAAAAAAGAGCCATCCGCTACTGCGGCTGGCTGCCGAATTACCGGGTACCCGAAGTCTATGCCAGTCACGCCGTCACTGTCCACGTGCCGCGGCGGTACTATGCCGAGACGCTGCCCGGCATCCCGACTATCCGTCCCTTCGAGGCCATGGCCTGCGGGATCCCGCTTATCACCTCCCCCTGGCAGGACAGCGAGGGATTATTTCAGGCCGGCAAGGACTATCTCATCGCCCGCGACTCGGCGGAAATGCAGAAGCATCTCACGACAATCCTCAATGACCGTCATTTTGCCCGACATCTCGCGGCCCATGCCTTGGCCACCATCCGTGTCCATCACACCTGTGCCCACCGGGTCGACCAGCTGCTGGAGATCCTCACTGCGCTCGGTGACCGCGACAGTATGCCGAAGATGCCTGCCGCCGGTCCTCAACAGCTCACGCACAATCCCAGGGAAAGGAGACCGAATAATGCCATTGCCAAGTCTTAACATTGCCTTTTTCGGCTC
>MGTI01000204.1:8304-18464 GCA_001799365.1 Desulfobacterales bacterium GWB2_56_26
ATGGGCAAGAGTCGTGGTCTATGCCGCCAACCGGCACGAGGCAGGCCGAGCCCTGCAATCGGCTGCGAACGCGGATGTTCTGATCAAGGCCAGCGGAGTCGGAGTCCTGGACGACTGGCTGGAACGGGAGGTGCTCGAAAACCGCGCCGGCCATGGCAAGAAACCCCTCAGGATCTTCTGGGACGTCGACGCGCCCGCCACCCTTGCCCGGGTGCAGCGGGACCCAACCGATCCCTTCCGCGAATTGATCCCCCGCTACGACGCCATCCTCACCTACGGCGGGGGAAGGCCAGTTGTCGACGCCTACCGGGCACTCGACGCCCGACTCTGCCAGCCCATTTACAACGGACTCGATCCGGAGACCCATAATCCGGCGCCTCCCGATCCGCGGTTCCACGCCACCCTCGGTTTTCTCGGCAACAGGCTGCCGGACCGGGAGGGACGGGTGCACGAGTTTTTCTTCAAGACGGTCGCGGCAATGCCTACGGCAAGCTTTATCCTCGGCGGCAGCGGCTGGCAGGAACACGCCCCGCGCTTTGACAACCTGAAGTATCTCGGCCATGTCTATACCGACGATCACAACGCCTTCAACTGTACGCCGCTGGCCGTGTTGAATATCAACCGCGACAGCATGGCCCGCATCGGCTTCTCCCCCCCGACGCGGGTATTCGAGGCAGCCGGGGCGGGCGCCTGCCTGATCACCGACCGCTGGGAAGGCCTCGCGCATTTTCTTCAGCCGGGCGAAGAGGTGCTGACGGCCGACAACGGCGACGAGGTGATCGCCTGCCTGCGTGACTTGACGCCCGAGACGGCACGACGGATCGGCGAGGCGGCGAGGCGAAGAGTGCTGGCCAAACATACCTACCGGCACCGGGCCCTGCAGTTCGAGGAGCTGCTTGCCGCCCACTTTCCCATCCATCTCGGGATGCACACGCGTGCCGGGATCCTGTCGGAGGCGAGCCGATGAACAATCTCAATATAGTCATCTTCGGCCTGTCCATCACCTCCTCCTGGGGCAACGGCCATGCCACCACCTACCGGAGTCTGGTGAAGGCCCTGGCTCATCGCGGGCACCGGCTTACCTTTTGCGAAAAAGATGTACCGTGGTATGCCGCCAACCGCGATCTCGCTGAGCCGCCTTACTGCCGGACCGTGCTGTACCGGTCGATCGGGGAACTGGCGGATCTGGAAAAGACCATCGCCGAGGCAGATCTGGTCGTTCTCGGCTCGTATGTCGGGTGCGCCGAACAAATTGCCGCATTCGTCAAGCGCCTGACGCCGGCCTGCTTCGCCTATTACGACATCGACACGCCGGTGACCCTCGAAAAGCTTGCCCGGGGGGATTATGAATATCTCCACCCGCGGCTGATACCGCTCTTCGACATGTACTGGTCGTTTACCGGCGGGCCCATCCTGGTACTGCTCGAGACCAGGTACAGGGCCCGGCGGGCCCTGCCGCTCTATTGTTCGGTAGATCCCGATCTCTATTATCCCGAAACGAGCGAGACCGGAAGCGGCGGCCGGTCCGTTACCCTGGGCTATCTGGGCACCTACAGCGCCGACCGGCAGCCGACGGTGGACGAACTGCTGATCAAAACCGCCCGCGCCGCGCCAGATGCCCGGTTTTGTATGGCTGGAGCCCAGTATCCGGTGGATATCCAGCGGCCCGACAATGTGGAAGCAATCAGCCACATCCCACCCTGGCAGCACCGCGGATTTTACAATTCACAGCGCTTTACCCTGAACGTCACCCGCCGCGATATGATCAGTGCCGGCTTTTCGCCGAGCGTCCGACTGTTCGAGGCCGGGGCCTGCGGCACTCCCGTGATCAGCGACTCCTGGCCGGGCCTCGATTCATTCTTCAAAGTCGGCGAGGAGATCCTGGTGGCCCGCACCAGCCGCGATGTGCTCGGGTATCTTGCCATGGGCGAAGAAGAGCGCCGGAAAATCGCCGAGCACTTTCGCCATAAGGTCCTGGGCGCCCATACCGCCGGCCACCGCGCCCTGCAGGTGGAGCAGTATCTGCGGGAATACTCGGCAGGCCTTAGGAAGGACTGGGATGACTGGGGTGACAGGGATGCGGCAGCATGAATCTGTCATGGGAAATTGGAAGAATACATACACGCTTAGGAGAAAATGTTATATGCCGTCAGCGCTCATCGAAAGCCAAATCGAACAACTGGGGCCGTGGTTTCACAACCTGCATCTGCCGGATGGTACGCAGACCGCTCCCGATCATTTCCTGGGTGACTTCCCCGCATACAAATGGCTGGAGATTTTACCCTTCCTGCCGGAGGACCTGACCGGCATCCGGGCGCTGGACATCGGCTGCAATGCGGGCTACTACAGCTTCGAACTGGCGAGAAGGGGTGCGGAGGTGACAGCCATAGACACTGACGAACGCTATCTGAAACAGGCCCGCTGGGCCGCGAAAATCATCGGCGTCAATCACTGCATCGAATTCCGGCTGCTCTCGGTTTATGAGCTGGCACGGGAATCGGAAATGTACGACCTGGTGTGGTTCATGGGCGTTCTCTACCACCTGCGCTACCCGCTGCTGGCTCTCGATATCGTCCGCCAGTGCTGTGGCCGGCAGATGATTTTTCAGACCATGACCCTGCCCGGCGACGAGGTCTTTCCGGTCGAGGCGGATTACCCGCTGCAGCAGCGTGAGGCGATGAACCAGCCGGGCTGGCCGAAGATGGCCTTTATCGAGCACCGATTCGCCGGCGATCCCACCAACTGGTGGGCGGCCAATCATGCCGGTGTCGAAGCACTGCTGCGCTCGGCAGGCTTTACGGGCATCAGGCGCATCGCCCATGAAATCTATTCCTGCGAGGCCGGCTCGCCGCCTGCAGGTCTGGCGGCGAGGGAACTCGATGCGGTGTTTCATTTTTACTGAGGTTTGGGGAGGAAGGAAAAAATCCGATCCTGCAGGAAAAATCCTGACAACATGGACACCTTCAGCGCAAACGGCAGAGACCTTGCAGGTGCGGCGCCGGGACCTGAATCAACCCGGGCCGCCCAGCAGGACCCTGATGTAATTGACCCGTTCGAGCATGGCGCGGTCGGGAGTCCGTTCCTTGGCCATGCTGCCACGCATCTGGCGGAGTGATTCGTACTGGTGTTTTTCCAGCCAGATCTTCAGTTCTTCCCGCACCGTGGCCAGGTATTCCGGCCGGTTCCTGAGCAGGGCCGAGACCATCTGGACCGCATGGGCTCCGCACATCACCGCCTTCACCACGTCGACCCCGGTGTGCACCCCGCCGGTGACGCCCAGCGACACCTGGAGACTGCCCGACATGATCGCCATCCACCGGAGGCGGAGCAGCAGTTCGTCCCGGGTCGACAGCTTCAGTTTCGAGATGACCTCCAAATTTTCCGGATCGATATCCGGCTGATAGAAGCGGTTGAACAGTAAAATGCCATCGGCCCCCGCCTCCGCAAGCTGCATGCAAAAGTTCGGCAGCGAGGAAAAAAACGGCGATATCTTCACCGCCACCGGAATAGTCACCTGCTGTTTTACCTGCCTCACCACGCTGAGGAGACGTTCCTCTACCGCCGCCCCGCTCACCAAGGGATCGTCGGCCAGGGTATAGATATTGAGCTCCAGGGCGTCGGCCCCGGCCTGTTCGATCAGGCGGGCATACCGCATCCAGCCGCCCTCGCTCGCCCCGTTCAGCGACCCGATCACCGGGACCGCCACGGCCTGCTTGATGGCCGACAGCTTTTCCAGGTAGAGTTCCGAGCCGAGACGCACCTCATCGGTCAACGGGTGGTAGGATAAAGCCTCGGCATAGGAATTCTCCGGCACCTGGATTTCCCGGATCTCCCGCTCATGTTCGGCGATAATCTGTTCCTCGAACAGCGAATCCATGACGATGGCTGCCGCCCCGGCATCTTCGAGCCGTTTCACCGTATCGAGATTTTCGGCGAAGGGGGAAGCTCCGGGCATGATGGGATGGGGCAGGGTAAAGCCGAGATAGGTGGTGGATAAATCCATGGCAATCTCCTTCCGGTAAACCTCAAAAGTCGTTGTTATCCCACTGCCTGCGGTTTGAGTGCGGCCAGCTGGGAGTAGAGGGCATAGCGCTGGTTCACGGCCTGCTGGGCCAGATCGGCCAGGTGTCGTGCCCGGGCCGGATCGATTTTTTCCAGCATCCGAAAACGGGCTTCGTTGGCAATGTAATCCCGCAGGGCAATCTTCGGCGGCCCCGAATCGAGCACAAACGGGTTTTCCCCGGCCCGGATCCTGCGCGGGTCGAACCGGTAGAGCGGCCAGTAGCCGCATTCCACCGCCAGCTTCTGCTGGGCCACACCGTAGGCGAGATCGTAGCCCTGGCCGATGCAGTGGCTGTAGGCGATGATGAGCGAAGGGCCGGGATAGGATTCCGCCTCCTGAAAGACCTTGACCGTATGATTGTCGTTGGCGCCGAAGGCGACCCGCCCGACATAGACGCTGCCGTAGGTCATGGCCATGAGCCCCAGTTCCTTCTTGGCCATGGCCTTACCGACGGCGGCGAACTTGGCGGTGGCGCCGAGCGGGGTCGCCTTGGACTGCTGGCCGCCGGTGTTGGAATACATCTCCGTATCGAGGACCAGGACGTTGACATCCCTGTCCATGGCGAGAACGTGGTCGAGACCGCCGTAGCCGATATCGTAGGCCCAGCCGTCGCCGCCCACGATCCATACCGACTTTTCGACCAGGGCATCGGCCAGCTGCCAAAGTCGGCGGGATTCGGTCGAGTCCATTTTCCTCAGCCGGTCCCGCAGTTCGTCGACCCGCTCGCGCTGTTCGGCCAGCTGCCGGGCGTCGGTCTGGAAGGCGCCGAGAATCCGTTCGGCCAGGCCCTCTTCCCCATCTCTGCCGCCACCGAGTTGCCCGGCGAGTGCGGCAAGCAGCTCTCTCGCCTGCTCCCGCTGGTGATCGAGGCTGAGGCGGAAGCCGAAACCGAATTCGGCGTTGTCCTCGAAGAGCGAGTTGGCCCAGGCCGGCCCGCGGCCGTTCTTGCCGGTCGTGTAGGGTGTAGTGGGCAGATTGCCGCCGTAGATGGAAGAACAGCCGGTGGCATTGGCGATATACGCCCGCTCGCCGAACATCTGGGTGAGGAGCTTGATGTACTGCGTTTCGCCGCAGCCGACGCAGCAGCCGGAATACTCGAACAGCGGATCGAACAGCTGGCAGGTCTTGACATTCATCCTGAGCCCCCGGTCGGCCTCCGGCAGGGTCAGGAAAAAGGCGTAAGCCGGCTTTTCCTTGTCCCGCCATTCGAGCTTGTCGGCCATGTTGATGGCCCGGTGCCGGGGATCTGTCTTACTTTTGCCCGGGCAGGACATGACGCACAGGCGGCAGCCGGTGCAGTCTTCCGGCGCCACCTGAACCGTATACATCATCCCCTTGAATTCGCCCCCCTTTGCCTCGGCATGGCGGAAACCTTCCGGCGCCCCGGACAGAAGAGTCGGATCGTAGACCTTGGTGCGGATGGTGGCATGCGGACAGACAAAGGCGCATCTGCCGCACTGGA
This sequence comes from Desulfobacterales bacterium GWB2_56_26, assembly GCA_001799365.1. Classification (GTDB taxonomy): domain Bacteria; phylum Desulfobacterota; class Desulfobulbia; order Desulfobulbales; family Desulfocapsaceae; genus Desulforhopalus_A. The sequence goes on from MGTI01000204.1 coordinate 13,830, forward strand.
TGCAGACCGCCGGGTCCCAGATAGGGATCTCCTGGGCGATGTCCCTTTTTTCCCATTTGGCGGTGCCGGCCGGCCAGGTGCCGTCCGGCGGAAAGGCCGAAACCGGCAGCATGTCCCCCTTGCCGGCCATGAGAAAGGCAGTGACCCGCTGAACGAATTCCGGGGCCTCCTCCGGCACCACCGGCCGCCGGCGGAGGTCGGAGGTTGGTTTATCGGGCACCCGGACCTGATGCAGGTGGGCAAGCGTCTCATCCACCGCCCGAAAATTCCGTTCGATGATCTCATCGCCTTTTTTGCGGTAAGTCTTGCGGATGGTATCCTTGATTGCGGCAATTGCCTCCTCCCGCGGCAAGACACCCGAGATGGCGAAGAAACAGGTTTGCATGACGGTATTGATCCGGATGCCCATGCCGGTCTGCCGGGCCACGGCAAAGGCGTCGATGACGAAGAACCGCAGCTTTTTGCCAATGATGTCGGCCTGCACCTCCCGCGGGAGTTTATCCCAGACCGTATCCGGCCCGTAGGGGCTGTTGAGGAGAAAGACCCCGCCCGGTTCGGCGATATCGAGCATATTGATGCGTTCGAGAAAACTGAACTGGTGACAGGCGACGAAACTCGCCTTCTGGATGAGATACGGGGCGCGAATCGGCCGGGGGCCGAACCGCAGGTGACTCACTGTAACGCTGCCCGATTTTTTCGAGTCGTAGAGGAAATAGCCCTGGCCGTAATGGGACGTGCCTTCGCCGATGATCTTGATCGAATTCTTGTTGGCGCCGACGGTGCCATCCGACCCGAGGCCGAAGAACACCGCCCGTACCGTGTCCCGTTCTTCCAGTTCGAAGGCGTGGTCGTAGGGCAGCGACAGGCCGGTGACATCGTCATCGATGCCGACGGTGAAATGCTGGCGCGGCTCCTCGCCGGCCAGTTCGTCGAAGACGGCCTTGACCATGGCGGGGGTGAACTCCTTGGAGGATAGACCGTAGCGGCCGCCTATCACCTTAAGCGGCAGGGATCCCAGCCGGCCGGTCTCGCTGAGTGCGGCGATAACGTCCATGTAGAGCGGTTCGCCGACCGCGCCGGGTTCTTTGGTCCGGTCGAGAACGGCGATGGCCATGACCGACACTGGCAGGACGTGGGCAAAGCGCAGGGCCGAGAAGGGCCGGTAGAGCCTGACCTTGATCATGCCGACTTTCTCGCCGCCGGCATTCATTTTCGCAACCGTCTGCTCGACGGTTTCGGCGCCGGACCCCATGATCACAATCACCCGTTCGGCATCCGGATTGCCGGAAAATTCGAACAGATCGTAGTGCCGGCCGGTTATGCTGCCGAACTCCTTCATGGTCTTGCGGACTATATCCGGACAGTCGTGATAAAACGTGTTGACGGCTTCGCGCCCCTGGAAGTAGACATCCGGATTCTGGGCCGTTCCCCGTATTACCGGCCGATCCGTATTGAGGGCCCGGTCCTGATGGGCGCGAACCTCGTTATCGTCGATCAGCCGGCGAAGCTGCGGGACGGAGAGTTCCTCGATCTTGTTGATCTCGTGCGAGGTCCGGAAGCCGTCGAAAAAGTTGAGAAACGGCACCCGCGTCCGCAGCGTGGCGCTGTGGGCGATCGCCGCCAGATCCTGGGCCTCCTGGACCGAATTCGCGGCGAGCATGGCAAAACCGGTCTGCCGGCAGGCCATGACATCGGAGTGATCGCCGAAGATGGACAGGGCATGGGTGGCGACGGTCCTGGCGGTAACATGCATGGCAAAAGGCAGCAGCTCGCCGGCGATTTTATACATGTTCGGGATCATCAGCAACAGACCTTGGGAGGCGGTAAAGGTGGTGCACAGGGAACCGGCCTGCAGGCTGCCGTGAGTGGCCGCGGCCACTCCCGCTTCCGACTGCATCTCCACAACCAGCGGGAGATGGCCCCACAGGTTCTTCTTGCCCTTGACCGTCCATTCGTCGGCCTGCTCCGCCATGGGCGACGAAGGGGTAATGGGATAGATGGCGATCACTTCGCTGCAACGATACGCCACCGCCGCAGCCGCTTCATTGGCGTCGACGGTTATCATGGACCGGGGAGACGGATCTTCCATTATCGGCACCTCATATGTTCGGTGAGGAAAAGGAAATGATTAGAATCTTAGGCCTGATCGGACGCAATCGGAAGATAATGAGCATTTTTCGTGCCAGGCAAGGCCGATTCTAGGAGTCTGTCGGATTATAGTAATTTTTTCTCAGATCGAGGCAAACTCGAAAAAATTACCGGAGGTATATAATTAATATTCCGAGGATAATTTTTTTGAGTTTAACGAAGAGATGGGGAAAAAGGGCATAATCCGACAGGCTCCTATGAAAACATCTCCTGCAACTGCGCCGCATTCTGCGCCGCAAAGCCCAGCTGGTCGTTGTCGAAATAACAGAAGACCTCTTTCCCCTCGGCAACCCAGGCGGCGATTGCCGCCGCCCAGTCGGCCAGGGTCTCCGCCGGGTATGACCCCTGATAGGCCCCGTCCGGACCGTGCAGCCGGATGTAGACAAAGTCCGCCGTCACCGCCTTCGGCGACAACAGACCGCCGATCTCGTAGATGCAGAAGGCGGCCCCTGCGCCCATCAGCAGGTCATAGACTTCTTCGATAAACCAGCTCGGGTTGCGGAACTCGAAGGCGTACCGGTGCGCCTTCGGCAGATAATCGAGGAAATGTCTCAGCCGGTCGGTATTGCAGCGCCATTTGGGCGGCAGCTGAAAGAGTATCGGACCGAGCCGGCGCGGGCCGAGCGTCTCTATCCGTTCCAGGAAGGTTGTCACCGGTATCTCCGGATCCTTCAGCTTTTTCATATGGGTAATGTACCGGCTGGCCTTGACGGCAAAAATGAAATCCTCTCCCACCGTCTCGCCCCATCCTCTCAGGCTTTTCTCCGAGGGCAGATGGTAGAAGGAATTGTTGATCTCGACGGTCCGGAACCGGTCGGCATAATAGGCCAACATCCGGGCGGAACCCAGTTCCTGCGGATAAAACGGCCCCAGCCAATGTTCATAAGACCAGCCCGAGGTCCCGATATGGATCCTGTCGTCCGCCGGCATGCTGATTTCCGTTGTTTGGTGAAAAGAAGCCGTTTCACGCCGGGAAACCTTCGCCTCCATGATGACTCGCTCTCCGGCATCCTGTCCAATGCTGCAGGACAAGCCATGGTCCACAAGGGAGACTCTCGTCCGGCCGTGACCGCTTTTTCAGAATGAAAGTGCAAGTTTTAGACCAGAATCATGTCAGGCGGGTTCCGGCGAGAGGCACGCCTCCTTCTTCCGGCTCCTCAATCCGGCCGGCGATATACTCTCCATTGAAGATCGAGCAGTCGAAGTCCTGCAACCTGGTGTTGTCTTCCCGGACGCTGGCGATGAGATCGTCGAGATCCTGGTAGATCAACCGATCGGCGCCGATCAGCGCCGCCACTTCCGTCTCGCTCCGGCCATGGGCGATCAGGTCCTCCGGCCGGGGCATATCGATGCCGTACACGTTCGGATAGCGCACCGGCGGCGCGGCGGAGGCAAAATAGACCCTGGCGGCGCCGGCGGCCCGGGCCAGCTGGATGATCTGCCGGCTGGTCGTTCCCCGGACGATGGAATCGTCGACCAGCAGCACCTTTTTGCCATGGAACTCCTGGGCAATGGGATTCAGCTTTCGCCGGACCGAGATTTCCCGTTCCTCTTGACTGGGCATGATGAAGGTCCGGTTGACGTAGCGGTTTTTGACAAAGGCCTCCCGGTAGGAAACCTGCAGCCGGCTGGCCAGTTCGAAGGCCGCGGTCAGGCTGGTATCTGGTACGGGAATGACCACCTCGATGTCGTGATCCGGCCATTCCCGCCCTATTTTGGCCGCCAGCTGCCGACCCATTCGGAGCCTCGCCTGGTAGACAGAGGTGCCGTCGATGATCGAATCCGGCCGGGCCAGATAGACATATTCAAAGATGCAGGGCGACAGCCGGGCCTCTTCGCTGCACCGGCGGCGGTGCAGGATGTTGTGCATATCGATGAAGACCGCTTCGCCTGCCTCCAGATCGCCGACCAATTGATACCCCAGCACATCGAGCACGCAACTCTCCGAGGCGATCATATACTCCGGTCCTGCCGTGACGCGCCTCTCCCCGATCACCACCGGGCGGATGCCATGGGGATCGCGGAAGGCCACCAGGCCGTGGCCGTTGATCATGGCGACCACCGCATAGCCACCCCGGCAGCGGCGATGCACGCCGCTGACCGCCTGGAAGACGGTCTCGGCGGTGAACGGCGTGCCGCTCGTTTTGTGCAGTTCATGGGCGAAGATGTTGAGCAGGACCTCCGAGTCCGAGTCGGTGTTGATGTGGCGCCGATCCACCTGGAACAGTTCCCGTTTCAGCTGATGGGCGTTGGTCAGGTTGCCGTTGTGGGCGAGAGCAATTCCGTAGGGCGAGTTGACATAGAAGGGTTGGGCCTCCAGGGCAGAATGGCTGCCGGCCGTGGGATAGCGCACATGGCCGATGCCCATGGCGCCGATCAGCCGCGTGAGGTCGCGAGGCTGAAAGACATCCCGCACCAGGCCGTTTTCCTTGTGGAAAAACATCTTGTGCAGATGACAGGTGGCCATGCCGGCGGCATCCTGGCCCC
>MGTI01000205.1 GCA_001799365.1 Desulfobacterales bacterium GWB2_56_26
ACCTGAATAAAAAACTTCTTCACCTGCAACTCCATGAGCAACGGGACCATCCTCGCCAGCGCCTGAAGGTTCTTTCGGCTAACCGTGTAAATAACGCTTACCCTGAAACCTTTTTGTACCGCCCTTTTGATGTTTGCGGTGCAGATATCGAACACTCCCTGGCCACGAATGGGGTCGTTGGTCGCGGCATCCGGCCCGTCGAGGCTGAAACTGAGGTAATCGAGAAGCTCCGGGGTGGTTTTGTCGAGCAGATCGTTGAAGAGATAGCCATTGGAATCGACGGTAACGAAATATCCGCATTCCTTGGCCTTTTGAATAGCTGAAGGAAGATCGGGATGCAAGGTCGGCTCGCCGCCCAAGAAGATGAGATTGGTTCTTTTCCCTTTATCGGCAAAGAGTTCGATCCACCTGTGGATGGTCTCTTTGGCTAAGGTAATCGATCCATGTTGGGTTTTATTGATATAGCAATGACGGCAGGAAAGGTTGCAGGCCGTGAGAATATGAAAGAAGACGTTTCGTTCGCCTCTCCGGAAACCTACTGTTCTGGCAATATTTTTCATAAGCTTGTCAATATCGGCTGAAATTCCAACATCCTCATAATTGCTGGCTCAGGGTATAGGTGGCGAGCAGACTGCTCTGCAGATATTCGCAATTGGGTGAGGAGAAAAATTCCTTAAATAACATCAGGCTTTCGTTCCGCAAGACCTCCCCCACGATGGTAACGCTCATCCCACGGTACAGCGGAGACAACATCGCAAGCGGCAAATTGGTTCCCCCACCCATGGCATCCTCGTAACTGAAAACAAATCTTCGGATGCCGTTGACCAGCATGGTGGCATAGCACATGAGGCAGGGTTCCATGGTCGAATAGACTGTTACCCGGCTGATGTCAAATTTCCGGTCGCCGGCGAGAAGTGCCCGGAGAGCCAGGATCTCGGCGTGATCTATTTCATTGGCCCGGCCGCAACTGTTGCTTCGTCTGCCGGTGGCGATAACCTCACCATTGTATTCAATGACACAACCTACCGGAAACTCACCGGCGGTAAGTGCCTCCCGGGCTTGGCTAAGCGCCATTTCCATGTATTTTTCGTGCTGAATTATAGTCATTTTTCTCATAAAAGCATTAAAGAGGCTCCCGGTCAAAGCGACCGTCCGTAGCGAAGAGCCGCGGACAGGATGGTCGCCATGGTGTGTTCTTGGATAAGATCGTGCGGCTGCTCGATAAACGGCAGGTAGAGGAGCTTGCACTGTTCCGCCTCGACCACCATTTCGGGCAACATCGGCAACCTCTCCTTTTTATTTGCGATGGTAGCCGCCAGCACGCTCTTGATGGCCTCGATTGCCTCGTTTTGCCCAAGGTTTACCGGATAACCATTTCCAACGCGACATTTCTTCCCTTCCGGCAGTTTCCATTGCGAAACGGTGAGTTGGGCAGCGACCTGCAGAAAAGCCTTGGGATTGATTTTGAAGGCCGGTATCAAAAAAGAAAGCGGCGTGGCATCAAAACGATCGCCGAAAACAATGGGCGGATTGACCAAGCGAAGATAATCGCCATAACTCTTTAAGCTCCATCCCTTCGTCTCGAAGGTGATCCGCCAGAAAGGCAGGTATCTGGCGGTGGATTCCGCCGATTCCACCGTCTGCCATGCAAGCGACTGAAACCTTCCTTCGCTTTCCTGCCAATACGTCTCACAATTCGGGCAATCGAGGACCCTGCTGTCCCTTTCGCCGGCGAGAGGACCGCCGCACTTCGGGCAGAGGGTAGAAATGAACCGCGGCTCCCAGGAAGCCTTGCCGGGACCCGCCACTGCCAGATGGTTCTCGAACAACTTTTCGTTGCACAAAAGCTGATAATCCACCGCATCAAAAATGCTTCCTGCTCTCACGTAACAGGGCTGGTAGATCAGGCTGATGGTTTCACCTATAAAGGCACGATGATAGACACTCCTGTCCCGTCTTTCGCCGAACAGTTCCGTCACCATTGCGGCCTGGGCAAAAACAGATTTTGTCGGCACCGTTTGACGAATGAAGCTGCCTGCGACTGTCGACACGACGGGTGAAAGACGCATGGCCTGCGGACGAAGACCAAGTGATATCGGAATATTGTCGGCTTCGATGCCAAGCCGCGAAGTATCGACGATCTTGTGTTTGACTTCGGCCCCATGAACATAGAAAATGGAGCCTTTAAAGCGCAGGTAAGGGGTATAAAACATTGCCGATTCATCGAGGTTGGCAGGAAACCTGCCGGGCAGCAGATATCTTCCGGCCGCACTTTCAAGCCGGTAGTTCCTGACGTCGCAGTAGGTGCACCTGATCAGTCTGTCATCCTCCTGAAGAACAATCGATGCTCCGCAGGAAGGGCAGTTCTGGTCAATGGTCAACTCCATCGACTACCCCAGACGCTGGCCGCATTCATTGCAAAAAATGGCGTTAAACAAGTTTTCCGTACCGCATTGCCCGCATATCTTCGGTTCCGTTTTCCGTGCGGTCGATTGCCCGCACTGGGAACAGAACTTGGCCTTCGGTGTGAGGTTCTTGCCGCAGTTGTTGCATCTGATCAGCTGCAATAGCTGATGCCCGCATCGGGGACAGAATCTCGAATCGCCGGGAATTGGATTGCTGCAGTCGGGACACACAACTTGTGCCGTACTTTCCTGATTTCCCGAAGCCGTTCCCGCAGCCGCTGGCCTCAGGGCGAAGATGTTCGGCAGCATCATCCCCAGGCCCAGGCCCAAACCGCTTGCTGCTTCGCCCTGGGTTTCCGCAGCCTTCTCCATGGCCATCGCTGCCTTGAGCTGCATAAACTTGTCCATGTCGTCGATCACCCCCATTCTACTGCGATCGTCGATGGCGCGCTGCACCTCGTCGGGCGGAGTAATCGAGGTGATATAGAGCTGACTGAGATGAAGGCCGAAGAAAGAAAAATCGTCCGTCAACCGTTTCTGGAGTTCGTCGCTCAGTTCATCGAACTTGCCGGGAAGGTTGAAGATCGAATCGAGCGTCTGGCCGAGATAGTCGTTAAATCGCGAGACAATGATCTGCTTGAGATACGCGGAAACATTATCGGTATCGATTTTCTTCATGGTGCCGACGAGCGAATTGATAAAGAGCACCGGCTGCACCACCTGAATCGTATACAGACCATGAGCTCGGATCCTGATCAAGCCAAGTTCCTTATCCCTGAAGGCCACGGGATTCTGGGTGCCCCATTTGAGATTGGGGAAGAACTTGAGATTAATGAAATACACTTCGGCCCGCAGAGGACTGTCGCCCCGCCAGGGAATGGAGAGCAATTTGGTCAGCAGGGGGAGATTTGCGGTTTTCAGCGTATGGCGGCCGGGGCCAAAACAGTCGCAGGCCTTGCCTTGGTAAAAAAGTACCGCAGCCTGGCTCTCCCGAACCGTCAGTTGAGCACCGAATTTTATCTCTCCCGAGCCACTCTCCGGCAACCGGTGCACCAGTTCGTTGCCGGTTTCGTCGAACCATTCAAGATTTTCGAGAAAAATTCCATCGAAGGTATTCATAAACTCTTCCTTTGCCTTTTATTGCCGCCATGATTGCGGATCTGCGAAAAGCATTTATATTGGTGCCTTATAAATTGATTTCTGCCCCAAGAAACAAAAAATATACATTACGATGCGCGGCAGTGCCGTAGGGGCGAAAAATTTTTCGCCCGCGTTAGTACCGTTATCATAGCACAAATAATACCGACTTTTGCAGGAGAAAAATAAGTATGGAATTCAAAGACCTCTGGGATATCGAAAGTGCCATGAAGGTGCTCACCCATAAAACGGTGGATGGCAAGCTCTGGGCCGAGGCGGTTGAATGGCTGATGCTTAATGGTCCGGCGGAAATCAAGCAACTGCTTCTTGAGTCCTCGATGACTGCAACCAAAAGTTCTTTCCCGGAACTGAAGCCAAGCAGTTTCACCATCAATGGTCAACCCTGCTACAATCTTGAAGATCTGGCAAAGGCGCTGCAGATGGATGAGAAAGAAGCTAAAGAAATTCTCATGCAGAAAGAAGCGGAACACGGCAAGCTGCATTTCGGAGATGACCCCGAAGACGGATCGGTGCACTGACCTCGTCCATTCCTTGCGGCAGAAATGGCGCGGCAGGCACCGCCGGAAGTTACAGTTCGTAGAGCTTATCGTCATGGGCAGGCGGCCGACGCCTTGAACCTGCCGCTTTCTTCATCGCTTCGAGCTGAAAATCTTCACCGCTCAGCAGGTCGCCCATTTCTTTCTCGACCTGTTCGGGATCCTCCCCCGCTTCCATCCTGGATAAAGCCTCTTCCATCGACTCGCCAAGCTGGATCCCGGTCTGGGAGGTAAATTTTCTCATCATTGCCGCCATCTGTTTCGGATCATCTTCATTGATATGCTCGGCCTCCCGCATCAACGACTCAAAGGCGCGCTCCATTTTCGCCTCGTCCAGGCCGGACAGTGGGTCATCGCCACCTTCTTCTTTGGCCTTGCCGATGGTTGCAAAAGTGGATATCTGCTTTTCCAGTTCTTTCTTGCCGCAGCGCGGGCAACTCGGGGTTTTCGTGGTATTCACCCGGGATGAGAAAAAATTGAAAATCACATTGCATGTATCGCAGTAAAATTCATAGATGGGCATGATTGGTATACCTGAATGGTTGATTTATCTCATTTGGTAGCTTTCTGATCTTACTCTCCGGCAAGGATCCGATCCACCAGATCTTCGCTTACATCTGCGGTTATGCAGGTATTGCCGATCGCTGTCGGCAGCACATAATGAACCTTCCCGCCAACGACCTTCTTATCGGCCTGCAGATATTTTTTCAGTTTTTGGCGGTCGAGGTTTCGCGGAATATCCACAGGCATGCCGTAGGCGCGCAACAGTTCAGTAATTCGTGCCGCATCTTTTTCTGACAAATGGCCGGTCAATACCGCTAAACGGGCCGCCGCAGCCATGCCGATCGAGACCGCCAACCCGTGTATTAGAGAATAATCCGACGCTCCTTCCACCGCATGGCCGATGGTATGGCCGTAGTTGAGGATTCTCCTCGCATCGCCTTCCCGTTCATCCTCGGATACCACCTCGGCTTTAATCCGGCAGCAGGTAAAGACCGTCTGGGTGATGAGTTTCTCATCGAGCCCAAGGATTCCTGCTCGGTTATCGGCTAAAAACTTAAAAAACTCGGGGTCACGAATCACTCCGTACTTGATAACTTCGGCGAGGCCGCCCAGCAATTCCTCTTCTGGCAAGCTTTTTAACACAGAGATATCGATATAAACAACCTTGGGCTGGTAAAAAGCGCCGACCAGATTCTTGCCTTCCGGGATATCCACACCAGTCTTGCCGCCTACAGAACTGTCCACCTGGGCGAGAAGCGTCGTCGGGATCTGGATAAAAGAAATACCCCGCATGAAAGCAGATGCCAAAAATCCCGTTACATCTCCGGTTACTCCGCCACCAAGAGCGATGAGGGCGTCTTTACGATCAAATCCCAGTCGAGTTAAAACACCGGCGAGGTGTTCTATAGTCCTTAAGGTCTTATTGGCCTCACCGTGGGGGAAAGTGACAAGTTCTGCTGCTATTCCTGCTTTTTTGAGCGATTCCATCAACATATCGCCCAAAAGACCGGCTACTCGATCATCGGCAATGATACCGTACCTCTTCCCCACCCTTCTTGACTGCAGATCTTGGCCAACGTTTTGCAGACAGCCACTTTCAATAATTAAGGGATAACTTCGTTTCCCCAGTCCAACATGCAATTCCGGCATATGTTCCTCGTAAATACATAGAGTTATCGTACAGATAGCGATGTCATCTGCAACTTCTTCAACATACCCGAATTCATTGCAAAAAAAAAGGGGGATGTCGCCTTAGGCGACATCCCCCGAATGACTCGGATGAAGTCAGAGATTACATGGCAGCGCCGGAAGCAGCACCTTGCATTTTAACCTCAACTTTCTCGGTCAATCCCTCGTAGTACTTACGCAGGTGTACAAGAACCTCGTCACGACCAAAATGATCAACAACCTCTGCGCCGTCAGAAAGAGCCTTACGGAGCTTGGTGCCGGACAGAATGACACGGCTTTCCTTGCTATGATTACAGGTACGCAGAGAAGCCATACCATCACACTTATGGCAGTAGAAGGTCCAGTCGATTTTCATCGGTTTGCACTGCAGATCCTTGCCGGCATCACCGGTTTTCGGGATACGATCGAAAATGGTCTGAGCCTCAAAGAGACCATAGAAGTCACCAACACCAGCATGGTCACGACCGATCAGCATATTGTTTACGCCATAGTTCTGACGGAAGGTTGCATGGAGCAGTCCCTCACGCGGTCCGGCATAACGCATATCCAGGGGATATCCGGCAGAAATTACATGCTGTTTTACAAAGTAGTTCTCGATCAGAATGTCGATAGCCTTAACACGTACCGGAGCAGGAATATCGCCAGCCTTGAGGTTACCAATCAGAGAGTGAATCAGAACGCCGTCACACACTTCGATGGCGATCTTGGCGAGGAACTCATGGGAACGATGCATCGGGTTACGGAGCTGCAGGGCAGCAACGTTTGCCCAACCGCGCTCTTCGAACATTGCACGGGTCTGAGCGGGGGTGAGATATACACCGGGGTATTCTACCGGGTATTCGCCTTGGGACAGAACCTTTACAGGACCGGCGAGGTTAACCTCTTTCTGAGCAAATACCATGATGACACCAGGATGATCTTTCGGTGCGATCTCCCAGAATTTATCACCAATCGACTCTTCGCCTTCGCCTCTGAATACTTTCTCACATTCCCAACGCTTATCGGCCTCGGTCATCTCGTACTTCTCGGTTACCTTCATGGTTGCATAGACTTCATTTTTGCGAACCAGGGCAATCTCGTCGCCAATTTTGATGGCTGCAGCGTCGGCAGTAGTGACGTCGAGAGTAATGGGTACCGGCCAGAAGGTGCCATCTGCCATCTGGAAATTCTCGCAAACGCCCTTCC
>MGTI01000206.1:0-5050 GCA_001799365.1 Desulfobacterales bacterium GWB2_56_26
GAGATCAACGCCATCATGCAGCGGGAAGCGGGCGGGCGGCTGAAGGGCCTCGTCGGCTATACCGAAGAACCCCACGCCTCGGTGGACTTCAACACCGATCCCCGTTCCGCCGTCGTCGACGGCACCCAGAGCCGGGTCTGCGGCGGCAGGCTGATCAAGATGCTCTCCTGGTTCGACAACGAATGGGGCTTTGCCAGCCGCATGCTCGATGTGGCCAACCACTGGCTTTCCCTGGGGTAAGGATCATGATATGATGTATTGATACATTATCGTATCGCCCGGCTGTTTTCCCTGCCACTCACACTCTCCGAAGGTTTGCCGATGATCGTCTATAAACGCGACAAAAATTTGATATGGAAGCTGGATCACATCCGTTTTCTCTTCCCTCCCGACGACTTCACCGGGAGTTTCGCCAACGCCAGGATGCAGGAACGGCACGAGGCGATGCAGCAGGAAAAGGTTAAGGAGCTGGTCGACCATCTGGAAAAGCATACCGACCCCCTGGAGGCCATGCTGGGGCTTCATCCTCTCGATCACCTGCAGTTTCTGCAGAACAATCTGGAGCAGTTCCGTCGGGCCCAGCGTCTGGAGAAGGCGGTACTTTCGTTGTATTTCCGCAAGAACACCCCCTTTGCCGCGGCCGGTGATTATGAGGTGTGGAAGTCGCTCTTTGCGGCGTGCGACAGGGAGCGTCTTACGGCTGAAGGCAAACGCTTTCCCTACGACCGGGTGACGGCCTACCACGGATCGGTAATCGATAACCCCAAAGGCCTCTGCTGGACGGTCAGCCGGGAAGAGGCCGCCTGGTTCCTCTCGCGCTGGCAGGATAAATCCTTGGGAGGCGGGACAGTTTTTGCCCTCGATATCACCAGGCAGGATATTCTGGTCTATATCGAGGACGGCAAGAGACAGGAGGTGATCCTGAAGCCTGAGGTCGCCGAGATGGCTCAACCCCGGGCGATAGAACAGCTGTAGGGTGCGCCGTGCGCACCAACATCCGATCAGCCGGGGACAGAATTCAATTCTGTCCCACGGGACGATAATGAAGAGCGGTGCGCACGGCGCACCCTACCCGGGCTTTACTTCACACAACCCAATCGTTATTCAACCGTCACGCTCTTGGCCAGATTGCGCGGCTGATCGACATCGCAGCCGCGCTTGGTGGCGATCTCGTAGGCCAGCAACTGGGCCGGAATGGTGTAGAGGATTGGGTTCATCGCGTTCGCCACCTTCGGCATGTAGATGATGTCGTCGGTGATGTTCCGCAGATGGCTGTCGCCGTCGGTGCCGATGAGGATGATGCGGCCCTGCCGCGCCTTGATTTCCTCCACATTGGAAATGGACTTTTGATACACCTCGTCCTGGGGTACTAGCGCCAGCACCGGCATGTCTTTGTCGATCAAGGCGATGGGGCCGTGTTTCAGTTCGCCCGAGGCATAACCTTCGGCGTGGATATAGGAAATTTCCTTCAGCTTCAGCGCGCCCTCCAGGGCGATCGGGTAATTGAGACCCCGGCCGATAAAAAGAAAATCCCGGCAATCGTAGTATCTTTCCACCAGCGCCTGGACCTCCTGCTGGATGCGCGGTAATTCCCGTTCCACAACCGTTGAAATCCCGATCAAATCCCGGCCGAGTTCCATGCTCTGCTCGGCGCTGATGGTCGTTTTTTTCTGGGCAAGATACAGGGTAAAGAGAAAGAGTGCCGCCAGCTGAGCCGTGAAAGCTTTGGTCGAGGCGACGCCGATCTCGGGACCCGCATGGGTGTAGACGGTGCCATGAGATTCTCTCGTCATGGTCGAGCCCACCACATTGCAGATGGTGATGATTTTCGCCCCCATCTCCTTGGCGATGCGGATGCCGGCCAGGGTGTCGGCGGTTTCCCCCGACTGGGAGATGGCGACGGTCAGCACCCGCTCGTTGATAAGCAGATGCCGGTAGCGGAATTCCGAGGCGATATCCACCTCGACCGGGATGTTGGCATACTTTTCCAACCAGTATTTGGCCACCAGGGCGGCGTGCCAGGAGGTGCCGCAGGCTACCAGGAAGATCCGGTCGATGTTCTGCACATCGTCCTCGGTCAGATGCATCTCGGGCAGAACAATTTCGCCTGACTCCGGGTTGATCCGGCCGCTGACGGTATTCGTGATCGCCTGGGGCTGCTCGAAGATCTCCTTCTGCATGAAGTGCTTGAAGCCGGATTTTTCGGCCATCGCCGCATTCCAGTCGATGGTCTTCACCTCTTTTTTCACGGGTTCGCCGGTGACGAGGGAGAAAACCTCGAAACCATCGGCTTTCAAGATAGCCATCTCCATGTCGTCCATGAAGACAACCTGCTTGGTATAGGGCAGCAGGGCCGGGATGTCGGAGGCGAGAAAGGTCCCATCATTTTCGCTGACGCCCAGCACCAAGGGGCTCTGGTTGCGGATGGCGATCAATGTGTCGGGCATGCCCGCCCACAGCACACCTACCGCAAAGGATCCCTCAAGGCGGGCGACGGCCTTCTTCACCGCGGCTACCAGATCCTTATTGAGGTATTCTTCGATGAGATGGGCGAGCACCTCGGTGTCGGTCTGGGAGGCGAAGACATGGCCCTTGTTTTTCAATTCCTCGCGGAGCGAATGATAGTTTTCGATGATGCCGTTATGGATGACCACCAGATTGCCGGTGCAATCGCTGTGGGGATGCGCGTTGGTCGTGGTCGGGGCGCCGTGGGTGGCCCAGCGGGTGTGCCCGAGACCGATATGGGCCGGGGCGATGATCGCCTCGTCGATGATCGCTTCCAGCCGCGACAGCTTGCCTTCCGAGCGATATTTGACCAGCCGTTCTCCTTCCAGATAGACGATCCCGGCGGAGTCGTAACCGCGATACTCAAGCCGCCGTAGCCCTTCAAGGATAACCGGGACAACCCGGCGAGGTCCGCAATACCCGACAATGCCACACATATATCACTCCTTTCTGATGAGCTGTGCTCGTTAGAATGCTTTATCCTTCTTCTCGTGATCTTCTCTCTTACACCATGACGTTTTCCTGGTAGGGTGCACTTCGTGCACCATCATATCTGGTGCGCGCAGCGCACCCTACGAAGAACGTCGGCATGACACTCGGAGAGAGCGTCAACATACCCAACAGCGTCAAGCAAAGCAAGAATCGTTCCGTGGGAGCATGGACGTTACGATTAAAATCAGTGGATAGCCTAACATCTAAAATGGAGCATTTACCAGTTTTTTGTTTCACCCGACGAAAAAAAAAGGTAGTATCGCCTGCAATTCATCAACACCTCATTTATCAAGCCTTTTCAACGACTGCGAGCGACAAGCCCATGGACGACAGACAACGACTCAAGGAGATTCTCCTCGAAAAATCATACCGTAAGGGCACCTTCACCCTCACTTCCGGGAAGACCTCCGATTTTTATATCGACGGCAAACAGACCACCCTCTCGGCCGAGGGCGCCTATCTTTGTGGTAAATTGCTGTTCGAACTGTTGCAAAAATCACCCACTCCGGTTCAGGCCGTGGGCGGCATGACCCTCGGGGCCGATCCCCTGGTGACAGCCGTCTCCATCGCGAGCTTCCTGGCCGGACAGCCGATTCCGGCCTTCATCGTCCGCAAGGAGGCCAAGGGCCACGGAACCGGTAACTATATCGAAGGGTTGAAGAACATGCCTCCCGGCTGTACCGTGGCCCTGCTGGAAGATGTGGTGACCACCGGCGGCACGCTCATCAAGGTGATCGACCGGGTGGAGGCGGCCGGCTTCAAGGTAGGTTTGATCGTGACCATTGTCGAACGGCAGGAAGGTGGGACCGAGGCACTGGCCAAGGCCGGCTACCGGCTGGAGGCCCTTTTCACTCGGACCGAACTGCTTCAATAACGCTGCAACCATTCAGACTATGAACTGCAAAAAATGCTCAGGTAAGCTGGAAGTCCATCGTATGTGCCGGCGGGTACGCATGCGCTGCACCGTCTGCGGTCAGGAATACCAGATCCATGAAGTGGCAAGCGAAATGGACCGGGAAACCGAAGAGATCCTGGAGCGCTACACCGCCATCATCTACGACTGATCCATCCGGCCTGTTTCAGCCCTGTTTTCTCCTGAAAACAGGGCATTTGCCTCAACCGGTTGTGCCGACGGCGTTCGCTCCGGGACCGGTGATGGTCCCGACAAAACGTCGTAATTTCGGCGGCTCCAGCCGATTTTGTGCAAATTTATCATAAAATCGGGATCTTCTCATTGTTTTTTTGATTCCGGCCCGTATAATATGACGTGTTCGTTTGCCACTCACGGAGAACTTACGGGAAAAGCAATATGCCAGATACAGCACCAGCACCGGACCAGAAAGCCTTCGTAAAAGACGGGGACGAAACCACCATCATCTGTCCGGCCTGCAACACGGTCAAGGAAATCTCCGTGCGCCAGTTCCGGCACCGCCTGCATATGCTGAAAGTCAAATGCAAGTGCGGCCATTCTTTCCGGGTGCAGCTCGAATTCCGTCACCACTACCGGAAAGCCGCCGACCTGGCCGGCACCTTTGACCTCCTCTATCCGGCTGCAGGCGGGGCGGTCGCCAAGATTATCAATATCTCCTTGAGCGGCGTCTGTTTCGAGGTAAAGGGCCTGCATGACCTGAAGATCGGCCAGAAAGGGCTGCTGGTTTTCAAGCTGGACAACCGCAAGGAAACCGTCCTGAGCAAAAGGGTTCTCATCCGATCCGTCAACGGCAACCGGATCGGCAGTGAATTTGTCGAAGACCGGGCCTTCGACAAGGACTTAGGGTTCTATCTGCGAGTGTGATCTGTCGCTTATCACCTTGCCGATCATCCGCTCGGCCTGAATTAAAAATTCCCGCAGGGTCTCAGGCTCCAGGGCACTCACAAGAAAACCTTCCTTCCCGACCGCTCGTTCCATCTCCGCCCGGTCCTCGACTTGATCGATCTTGTTGAAGAGCGTCATCCTGGGCAGATCGCCCAATTCCAATTTGTGCAGCAGCTGCTCGACCACCGCCATCTTTTCCCGGTAGCCGGGGTTCGCCACGTCGACCACATGGATAAG
>MGTI01000206.1:5118-10835 GCA_001799365.1 Desulfobacterales bacterium GWB2_56_26
TCGAGGGTGGCGAAGAGCTTGTCCTCGGCAACGATATCGCTGTGGGTGAGCGTATTCAACAGGGTCGATTTGCCGGCATTGGTGTAGCCGACCAGCGACAGGACCGGCAGTTCCTTCTTGCGCCGTTTTGCCCGCCGCCGGTACCTCTCCTGGCTCACCTGCTCCAGCTCCTTGGTAAGCCTGGTCAACCGGTCGTTGATCCGCCGCCGGTCGATTTCGAGCTTGGTTTCGCCCGGACCCCGGGCGCCGATGCCGCCGGTCAATCGGGATAACGCGTCGTCCCGCGAGGAGAGCCGCGGCAGCATGTATTTCAGCTGGGCCATTTCGACCTGCAGCTTGCCCTCGCGGCTCATCGCCCGGTTGGCGAATATATCGAGAATGAGCTGAGTGCGGTCGATGACCCGCAGATCGGTGAAGTCGGTGATCGATCTGATCTGCGAGGGATTGAGCTCTTGGTCGAAAATGAGGAGGTTGGCATCCAGCTGCAGGGCGGTAACCATGATTTCGGCGAGTTTGCCTTTGCCGAGGATGAGCCGCGGATTGACCTTGCTCCGCCGCTGCAGCACCGCATCGAGTACGGTGACCTCGTCCGATTTGGCGAGCTCTGCGAGTTCCGCGAGCGACTCCTCCGCCTGCTGTTTGGCCTCTGTGGTGACGCTGACGAGGATGGCCCGGTCATCCTTCTGATCGACCAGGCTGGTCTTCCGTCCGGCGCTCAGCTCCCCTTCGACGGCGGCGACCAGCTCCTCCACCGAATCCTGCTGGCCCGCGGGATGAATGGGCGGCAGAAAGGCCCAGTTCTTGCCGTCCTTGGCGCCCGGCAGGAGATGGGCGGAATACATCCGCTCCGGCAGGCCGTCGTCTGCGACCTTGATGACGGTGATGAGATCCAGGCGCAGGAAGAGCAAATCCATCAAGTCTTCGTCGCTGATATCCTCCCCCGCCAGATGGGTATGAATGAGGCGCAGGCCGCGCAGTCTGCCGCCGGATGCCCGAACGCTGCCGAGCGGCGGGATGACGATCTGCGCATGGCTGCCGACGATGACGTTTTCCACCTTACCGGAACGGTGGACCAGAAGACCGATCTGCCGGTTCAATTCAAACGACAGTTCGCACAGGGTCCTCGCCATTTCCGGATTGATGATGCGGTCCCGCTGGACCCGTTTGGCACCGAGACGCTCCAGCACCTTGAGCTGGTTGGTCTTTAATCCCTCTATATTTCCCGTTACTATTCCGATGACTGTACTCCTTTTTTTCCGAATATATCTTTTTCATTCTCCGCCCCTGACCGGCGACAGACAGTCGACGCTGTGTAGTTCTGCCAGGCTTTATCGTCGTAACGGTTATGGCATTGGACGCAAAGGCCGACCCGCAGGATCGCCTGCAGTTCCGGCCCGTTGAAGGGCCGCAGTTCCGGCCGCGAGCTGTGCTGCAGCGGCTCGCCTTCGAGAGTCACATAGGCATCGAAGGGCACCGTCTTACCGACACTCGTTGTAACACCCTGGTCGATGCCGGTGAAGACAAGCTTTCCGTCCCGTTCGGCAATGGTCCCTTCGCCGAGGCCCACCGTTTTGGTGGAGGCATGGCAATCCGCGCAGTCCCGTCCTTTCGCCTGGGTGGTGTGGGGATTGATGGCCGCCATGGTGAATCGGTCGAAGCTGCGGTCGAGCTGGCCTTTCTCATCCACTACAGTAACTATATCCTGACAGCCGGGGGTGACAACCACAATCTCGTCCTGCCAGACCCCGAGCATAGGCCGTTCATAGCGGATGTAGGAACGCCCCTCCTCCCACAGGCCGGGCGTCTCTTTCAGGCTGAGCTTATCGAGGTGGGTCCCGGCGGCGTCGCGCTTGGCATGGCAGCCGTAGCACTGAGCGACCCAGGGCGAATGGCAGGCCTCGCAGGTAAGACGCTTATGGCCGGCAAAATCGCAGACGCCATTTTTCACGGGCTTGACCGGATGTTCCTTGCGATCAACCTTGCCGGTGAGAGTGACTTTGCCCTCTTCTGCGACCAGATTGGTCAGCCGGTTGTTCTTTCGTGTCACGCCGGGATCCGGACCATGGCAGACCTCGCAGGAGATCTCCAGCTGCTCTTCGTAGTGGGCGTAACTCGTGCCGTCGCCCATGATTTCGCCCCGGGTATGGCAGTCGATACACTCCATGCCCTTTTGGTGGTGGACATCATCGGCCAGTTCCAGATAAAAGCGAGCGCCGGGCAGCTGCCGGTGGTTGGGCTGACCGTCCTCATAGGGCGTGCCGTAGCCCTCGGACTCGAAGATCCCGGCATAGGATAGCCCGATCCGACCGGACCGGTTATGGCATCTGATGCAGTTGACGCTCGATACCCCTTTGGTGATAAGGGGATGGATCTTTTTTTCTTCCCTGGTGGCCGACTCTTCATGGTCGGCGGCAAGGCTTGCGGCAAGATCCGTACGGCCCGGTTTCTGGTAGTGGCAGGCTGAACAGCCGCCGCCTTTTTCGCTGAAAAACTGCGGCAGACCGGGAAGATCGTTTTTTTGTTTCCAGAGATGGCAGGTGGCACAGAGTTTCCGGAAGTAATCGAGGGCAAGGGAATTTTTTTTCTCTCCTCCGCTCTTCAGCAGCTCTTCGACCGTCAGGTCGGTATCCTGTTTGTCGCTTTCGCCCCAGTAATAGAGCAGGGTGCCGAGGATGCCCCGGTTGGTGGCCATGAGCGAGTTTTTCACCTTATGGGCATCGGTGGGATGACAGCCTTCCACCGAACAGGTCTTTTCTACCTGGCGCAGATCACCGGGGTTCAGCACTATCCCCCGGTGGGCTTCGTTTTTCGCCACGGCGAGAGGATTGCCGAGGTGGCAGGACGCACACCCGATGACCGCGGAATCGTGAGCCGGATCGAGCTTTTCGTCTTTGTGACAGCTCAGGCACATGTCCACCCGGCCGCTGCTGGTGGTGAAGAGTTTGTCGGGACGATCGAGCAGGTGTTCGCTTGCGACCAGCCAGACCGCGCCTGCTGCAAGACTCAAATAGACGAGAATTTTCAGAATGTTCGGCAGGGACAGGCGAAAGTTACGGAAGACCTTTAACACAGCCAAGTCGATATCATCCCTGAAAATTCTGGACATTGGGGTAGCGGCGCCCGTAGCCGAAGGCCTTGGTGGTCACCTTGAGGCCCATCGGCGCCTGTTTCCGTTTGTATTCATTCACCCGGATCCGCCGCAGGATGTCCCGGACCATCGGCTCGGCAAAGCCCTGAGCGACGATTTCTTCTATCCCTTGACCCTGTTCCAGGTGCAGTTCGAGAATCCGGTCGAGCACCTCATAGGGCGGCAGATCGTCCTGATCCCTCTGATCCGGCTTCAGCTCGGCGGTCGGCGCCTTGCTGATGGTCCGGGCCGGGATGATCTCCCGCTCTCGATTGACATAGGCGGCAAGTTCGTAGACCAGCTGCTTCGGCACGTCGGAAATCACGGCAAGGCCGCCGCTCATATCGCCGTAGAGGGTGCAGTAGCCCACCGCCATCTCGCTTTTGTTGCCGGTGGTGAGCAAGAGGTGGCCGAATTTATTGGACAGCGCCATGAGCAGGTTGCCGCGGATGCGGGCCTGGAGGTTCTGCTCGGTGAGATCCTCGCCCCGTCCGGCAAAAAGCCCCGCCAAATTGCGCCGGAAGGTGTCGAAGAGTTCGGCGATGGGAATCACCTCGAAACGGCAGCCGAGGTTGGCGGCGAGCTGCCGGGCATCTTCCAGGGAATCGGGCGAGCTGTACGGTGACGGCAAGGCCACCCCGAGCACGTTTTCCGGTCCCAGGGCGCGGGCGGCAATCGCAGCCGTGAGGGCCGAATCGATGCCGCCGGAAAGACCCAAAACCACCGAGGAGAAGCCGCACTTCTGCACGTAGTCGGTGACTCCCATAACAAGACCCCGATAGACTGCAGCCTGCTCGGCAACCTCCACCTCTTCGTTGAGATCACCCTTCCAGGTGTCGGTGTCGACGACAATCATGTCCTCGCCAAAGCCTCTCGCCTGGGCGACGACCGCGCCAGCCCCGTCCATCACCATGCTCCGCCCGTCGAACAGCAGGGAATCCTGGCCGCCAACCTGGTTGCAGTAGAGGAAAGGCACTTTATAATTGCCGCAGATCCGGGAAAAGATCCCCTTCCTGATTTTCTCCTTGTCGCGCTGGAAGGGCGAGGCGGAGATATTGATAATGCCGCTGACGATCACCCCTCTGGTCCGCGCCTGGTGAAAGAGGTCCGCCACCGGATCGACCTCGTAGAGCTTGACCTCTTCGCTCCACATGTCCTCGCAGACCGTGATCCCGAAGGACAAGCCGCCCACCTCATACATATCGGCCGTGCTTCCAGGCTCGAAGTAGCGAGTTTCATCGAAAACGTCGTAGGAAGGCAGCAGCTGCTTGCGCGCCCGGTAGACTATCTTTCCCTCACGGGCCACCGCCAGGCAATTGTACAGCGGTTTGCCGTGCTCGCCGTCGCGGCGCTCGAGGCAGCCGAACATAACATCGATGCCCGCCGGCAGTTGCGGAAGCAGCCGGGCGACCGCCGCATCATGGGCGGCCAGAAAGGACGGCCGTTCGAGCAGATCCTGGGGCGGGTAGCCGGTCACCACCAGCTCGGGGAAGACGACCAGACTGCAGCCCCGCGCCTCGGCCTTGCCGGCCCATTGCAGGATCTTTGCACAATTCTTGGCGAAATCGCCGATAACCGGGTTTATCTGCACCAGAGCAATCTTCACGCCTTCTCTCCCTTATCCTGCTATCCTGCCGAATACTACGCAGCCTGCCTGCAATCGATTGCCCTTATTTACCGTTTTCGCCACTTTTTCTCTTCTGATATTTTTGCACGGCGTTATTGTGCTCGGCCAGGTCACCGCTGAAATGGTGCGTGCCGTCATTCTTGGAGACGAAGTAGAGATCCTTGGTGGATGAGGGATTGAGCACTGCCATCATCGATTCCCTGCCGGGGTTGCAGATGGGCCCGGCGGGCAAAGCGGGAATAACGTAGGTGTTGTAAGGGGTCGGCGTCTGCAGATCTGCTTTGGTGAGGGGGCCTTCGTGATTCAGCAGGCCGAAAGCCACCGTCGGATCGGACTGCAGCTTCATGCCGAGCTGCAGTCTGTTGCGAAAGACCCCGGCAATGAGAGGCCGTTCGCTTCCCGTGCCCGTCTCCTTTTCAACGATCGAGGCCAGAATCACCGTTTTCTGACGATCCGGCTTTTTCTCCAGACCATCAGTCATTTCCGACCAGACCTTGGCAAAGCGGCTGACCATGAGGCCGATGATCTTGTCGGCTTCGCCCCGCATATCCTTGGTGAGCATATAGGTATCGGGATACAGGTATCCTTCCAGGCTGTCTAACCCTGGCAGCCCTAATCCGGCAATAAACTCCTTATCGATCACCCTGTTGGCAAAGCTGTTGGGATGGCACCAGCCGCCCTCGGCGAAGATCGTGGCAATTTCGGCCGCGTTCAACCCCTCCGGGATCGTGATGGAGTATTGGATGGATCGGGCGGTCGCCAGCGTTCTCAGCACGGTCAGCGGCCGCTTGCCGGTCTCGAATAGAAACTCGCCGGCCTGGAGCCTGCCGGCATAGCCGGAGATCTTGGCCAGAACTAAGAACCTGATATCGTCGTCGATGACGCCCGCCTCGGCCAGGATGCTGCCGATTTCCCTGGTCGATTTGCCCTTCGGGATATTGACCGCGACCGTCTCGTTGTCCT
>MGTI01000207.1:0-1751 GCA_001799365.1 Desulfobacterales bacterium GWB2_56_26
ACCGTCGGCGCCGCGGCCATCATTGCCGGTAACTGCTATATCGGCGGGACCGTCGGCGCCGCGGCCATCATTGCCGGTAACTGCTATATCGGCGGGGGGCGGTATTATCATGACCGCCTTGAACCGGCGATCATGGATCAGGGTGTCTATTCCCGCGGCGAAATCGTGATCGGCGAGAAGAGCTGGATCGGGGCCGGCGCGGTTATCCTGGACGGGGTAAAAATCGGCAGCGGGGCAATCGTCGGCGCCGGTTCGGTGGTGACTCGTGATGTTCCCGAGTATGCGGTGGTGGCCGGAGTCCCGGCCAAAATCCTCCGCATCCGGGAGGAGAAAAAAACTACGTAGGAAAAGAAGTTTTAGATATGAAAAAATGTTGGAAAAGCTTACGGATAGGGATTGTCATGTTGGTCGCGGTATTTTCCGCCGGCGCGGCAATTGCTGAAACAATAAACGACCGGATCGGGCAATGGACCGGCAAACATACCCGGCTGGTGTGGCTGCAGGATCAGGGCAACGGCGCGGACGCCCTGGCACATGGCAAGAATCTCATGCTCTACGGCTACGATTCCCGGGATGGCCGGGGCGAACGGCCGCTCTTGCCGAAGGCCGACAACTGGTTCACGCCGCTCATTACCCCCGACGGCAGCCAGGTAATCGTCAGCAATAGGGCCAAGCGGCAAATGTTTCTGGTGGAGTGGGAGAGCGGCAAGGTCCGGGAGTTGGGCGAGGGCGTGGCCGTGGCGGTCTGGCAGGACCCGAAGCCGAGTCTTCTGTTGCGCCGGACGACGACCTGGGTCTACTGTCTGTCCGGAACCCAGCCGGAAAACAAATATGGGTCGGCTCAGCCGTTATACCGTTTTCCGCTCGACAATCCGAAGAAAAAGGAGCTGCTCTGGAACAAGACCAATCTCGCCTGGTCGAATATTCAGCTGTCGCGCGACGGCGAACTGATGGGCGGCCTCTTTCCCTGGCCGGACGGCGGGGTGCTGTGGACGAAGGACAAGCGGTTCCAGCGGCTGGGCAAGGGCTGCTGGACTTCACTGAGTCCCGATAACTCGAAATTGTTATGGATATTCGACGGGTTGCACCGCAATCTGCAGATCCATGACGTTCCGGGCGGGAAAAGCTGGAATGTGCAGATCAACGGAGCCCCGGGCATCGGCGGCTATGAGGTCTATCATCCGCGGTGGAGCAACCATCCCCGCTACTTCGTCCTCACCGGCCCCTATGTGAAAGGGGAGGGTGGCAACAAGATCGGCGGCGGCGGCGAAAAGGTCGAGATCTATATAGGCCGTTTCGACGAACGGGCGCAAAAGGTCGAGGAGTGGCTGAAGGTGACCGCCAATGGCCGGGCGGATTTTTTCCCCGACCTGTGGATCGAAGGCGGCAACGAAGCGACGCTTGCGGGCAGCGTTGCTGAGGCGGGCGGTGCGGCTGAAACCGGCGTGTGGCCCGCCTCACGGGACCATCTGGTCTTTGTCTGGGAGGATATGAAGGCCGCCAACCAACTGGACGAGAACAGCCCGATTGGCTTCTTCCAGAGTAATATTGATCTTCGGGGGCAGGCGCTCTTTACCCGCGATTTTGCGCTGTCAACCGGCGGCGGCTGGGGCGAGACCGGCGAGGCGGGCAGGAAAATCGGCGCGGCCCTGGCACGGAGCGGCCAGGTCGGAGTGGAAGTAACGCTTACCCCGCAGCAGGACCAGCGGGGCCGGATTGTCTTTTTTGCCGCAGGCGAAAAACCGGGGCTT
>MGTI01000207.1:1766-7741 GCA_001799365.1 Desulfobacterales bacterium GWB2_56_26
GGCAGTGATCTCCTGGTGCACATCGCAGGTGGAGAGGCGGCCAGCTGGCCGGGGCTGCTGGTGGCGGGGCAACCGCTGCACCTCGTGCTCAATGTGACCGGGGATGGCCTGGAGCTTTTTGCCGGTGGCAAAAGCCTCGGTAAAAAGCCCGGAAAATTCGACCCTGCCAAGGCGGCCATCGATACCTTGCACTTCGGCGATCCGGCCGGCGGTTGGCACGGCATCTTGGCAGGTCTTGCCATCTACGACCGGCCGCTTCCGAACCCTGAAATCGCCGCTAACAGCCGGTTGGCGGAAGACCGCCGCAACACACGCACCGCAGCAGTCGACAGGCTGGTGGTCGAGGGGAAACTCGACCAGACGACGGAGATTCCGGCTCCCGATTCCCTTGGTGCCTACCGCCGGGCGCTGGTGGTCAACACCTATTCGATCGACCGGGTCGAACGCGGCCAATACGGGCAGGGCCGGGTCCTGGTAGCGGAATGGGCGATTCTCGACCGGACCCCGGTCAAGACCTACGACCCGGCCGGGCCACCCGAGCGGCTGGTTCTGGAGAAATTTATCGATCATCCTGAACTGGAAGGAGAACGCCAGATGATGGATGTCTTTGAACCTGACCTGGAGATGTATTACAGGCTACCGCAGTCTATTAACTGATCATTATTCCTCAATAAAATTCTGCAACGCAACTCCCTGCCGTTCTGCGGTTTTTTTATTGTGCTGAAATTCCAGTTTACGTAAACATTAATGTTGCTCAAACGGACCGGTATGGGCTAAGGTTCGGCAAAATGATCGGGGGACAGACCGGCGGTTGGTCCAAGCCGTCTGCCGGACAAGTGGGTTGATTGAAAGTGCAGTTTCACCTGAAAGGAGACCTTCATGAGCCAGTACCAGAGAGTCGTTGCACGTGCCATTCCCGGATATCTGGAAGATCTCGTCGGCAAGGAAAAGATCGCCCTGATCTTGACGTTGATCGATCGACAAAAGACGGCCGACGAGATTGTCGGCAGCGGTGTCCTCGAACCGCAGGTTGTCACCACGCTGCTGCAAAAGCTCAAGGATGAGAAGGTCATCGTGCCGGTCGGCGGCGCAAGTCGAGCCGATCGGATCATGCTCGTCACCGACAGTGCTTCCGATATTCCCCAAGAGCTGGCGCGGGAAAGAAATATTACCGTTGTCCCGCTCACCATTAAAGTTGATGGACGCGAGTACCGGGACGGTGTCGATATTTCATCTCTGGAGTTTTACAGCCTGCTGCGAAACAGCAAAACATTTCCAGTGACTTCACCGCCTTCCGGGGAGGATTTTCATCGGCTCTTCCTGGATCATATCGCCGAACAGGACATCCTGGCCATTTTTATTTCAAGAGCCATGAGCAAGACCTTCGATCTTGCCAGTCAGGCGACGAGGAACAACTTCAATTCCTACCTGCGGCAACGCCGAACCAACACGGCTATGGACAATCACTTCCGCATTGATCTCATTGACAGTCGGCAGGTTTCCATGGGGGAAACCCTGCTGGTCCTGGAGGCTTCCGATAAAATCAGGGCGGGCTGGCCGCTTGCGAAAATCAAGAGTCATATCGAAAAGCTCGTTGATGAGGTAAGGGTTTTCTTCATGGTCGACAACCTCGATTACCTGGCTCGTGGCGGCCGGATCGGGCGAGGTGCCGCGCTGCTCGGCAATTTTTTCGGCTTCAAGCCCATCCTGGGCATGACCGGTGGAGGAGTCGATGCGCGAAGCCGTAGCTTTGGCGGAGCAAGGGGGCAACGCAAATTGATCGACTACTTGAAAGAAGATCTTCGTGACAGGGCGATAAAAAAAATACGCGTCGGTATCTGTCACGCCGATGCGGCGGCCAAAGCAGAGACGGTCCAGGAACTGGTCGAGCAGGCATTTCCGGATCAGGAGCATATCGTCTCCTATTTCGGGCCGACCGTTGGCTCGCATCTAGGTCCCGGTGCAGTGGGCGTCGTCTGGTTACCGGTGTCTGCAGAGCAATAGCGCGGTCGGAGTCCTAAAAAATGGCGTGGAACACCCCGTGTTCCCGGAGGATGTTCAGGCCGATAAGCCAGAGGACCAGGCCGCCGACGATCTCGGCCCAGGAACTCAGCCAGGTGAGCCGGGCGACCCGTTTTCCCAGGTGGAGTCCGGCGATGGTGAAAAGTCCGGCGACGATGCCGATGATGACAGCCGGCGTGCCGATCGACACCTGGAGCATCGACATCGAAAGACCAATAGCCAGGGCATCGATGCTCGTCGCCACCGACAACATGACGAGCGTCATGCCTTTCGTCGCATCCTTCCTGGGTTTCGGATTTTCCTCGTCTTCATCGGCCAGGACCGCTTCTTTCAGCATATTGCCGCCGACAAGGGCCAGCAGGATAAAGGCCACCCAGTGGTCATAGTCCGCCATGTAACTCTGCACGGTGGCCCCCAGCCCCCAGCCGATGACCGGCATCATGGCCTGAAAGAGGCCGAAATGCCAGGAAAGGCGGAAGGTCTGACGGAAGCTGACCTGCTTGAGGCTGACGCCCGTGGCAATGGCTACGGCAAAGGCATCCATGGCCAGGGCCACGGCGATTCCCAGGATGGCGAGTGTACTCATGGGCGAAGTTCCGGTAAGGTTGACAGGGAGCCTCTATGTACCAGAAAGAGCGGATGCCCGGCAAGGGGTAACAGGGCAGGGCGAGCTTATACCGATGAAGGCGGGTATCGCCGAGAGCAAGCTGCACGGCGACGCCGAGGCCGTCTTCGCTCTGCATGGCGATCTCGATATAGCAGGATGAGGACGCAAGAAGGGCGGCAATGATCGGTTGGGATCTTGCCGCCCGTCCCATGTCCGTCATTTGGCGGCATGGAAGGCCTGGTCGAGATCGGCGATAATGTCGGTCGGATGTTCGGCGCCCACGCAGAGCCGGATCATGTTGCCGGGGATGCCGGCCAGGGCCCGGCCCTCCTCACCCTGCTGCTGATGGGTGGAGATGGCCGGGATGGTGGCGACGCTCTTGATCCGGCCGAGGTCGGTGGCCCGCCAGATGCGCTGCAGGCTGTCGAAGACTTTGCGGGTTTTATCCACCCCGCCCTTGACGCAGAACGACAGGAGGTGGCCGTAGCGGTTGACCGGCCGATTGTACTGGTCGTCGTATTCGGCGTCCACCAGCCACATGTACTTTTTCGCCAGGTCGTGCAGCGGATGGCTCGGCAGGCCGAGATACTGGACGCTTTCCACCCCCGGATGTTCGGCGAGGAACGCGGCGACCTTCTCGCTCGACCGGCTCATCAGGTCCATCTTCGAGCGGATGGTGCGCATGTCGTTTAGGGCCATCACCGCCTGCAGCGGATGGAGGTTGGGTCCGAAGTCGCGGTTCTGCAGGTATTTCACCGAGAGGGAAAAATCTTCCTTGAGCTGGTCGTCGTCGATGTTGGTGATGAGGTTCTTCCGGGCGATGACCGCGCCGCAGATGCCGAAACCGCTGCTGGTGAGACTCTTGGTCACCGACTGGACCACGATGTCGGCGCCGTGACAGATGGGGCGCAGCAGCGCGGGGGTCGCCACCGTCGAGTCGCAGATGAGGGGCAGGTTGTGGCTGTGGGCGAGGTCCGCCACTGCTTTAATGTCGAAGAAGCCGAGCTGCGGGTTGCTCGGCAGCTCGCCGTAGAGAAAGCGGGTGTTCTTGTCGATTTTTGCGGCCCATTCCTCAAGGTTAGTGGCGTCTTTGACCCACCGGCATTCGATGTCGCGCTCCTGCATGAGGCGAACGGTGAACTGTTGAAAGGTACCGCCGTAGCATTGGGCCGTGGCCACGAAGTTGCGCGGCTCGCCGGCGCTCTTCACCACCCGGAGAAAGGGCTGAACCGCGGTCATGATGGCGGCCATGCCGGAGGAGGTCGAGCAGCAGGAGGTGGTGCCGTCGAAACCGTAGCCCTCCAGCAGGGCCAGCGTCCATTCGTAGTAGTAGGTGGAGGGGTTGGCGATGCGGGAATAGCACCAGGTGGGGATCTTGTAGGCAAGAGCTGCGGCCATCTCGTCCGAATCCGTATAAGCCTGGGAGGTGCTCATGAAGATCGGTTCGATGATCGCCCCCTGGTAATCCCGAATAGCGTCGGTTACCGAATAGAGGCCGTGCACGGCGATTGTGTCGAACTTCCATTTCTTCACCGTCTCTTCGATGTATCTGGCCCTTTCCGCCAGATAGACGTTGTTCCTGTCGATATACGCTTGCATCCCTGGGGTTATGTGAACATCATTTGTCTTTCCGGACATGGCGGGCTCCTTTTATACTCGAAAGTTGGTCAGGAAATCCTTGAGGGTTCTCCTTTAATGCTAGTGCAAATGCAATTTCCCGGTCAAGGTGAATTGTCGAATTCCCCGGGAGCCGGCAGCGGGCTGAACGGCTCAATAATGTCAAAAAATATTGTGTCGGCGGAGGAAAACGTTTAGGCTTGGAGCCATTTGCGCCATAGCCGGCGCACTCTTTTAATTTCAATCGTTTTTCCCATGGTTTTCTCGTCGCATATTTTTCTCTTTTATTTTCTGCCGTTAAGTCTGCTCCTCTATTACAGCATGCCGAAACGGGGCAGGAACGTGTTGTTGACCGGGGTCAGCTACATTTTCTACGGCTGGTCGAATCCGCTCTTCACCCTGCTGATGTTCTATTCCACGCTGATCGACTACTGCTGCGGCCTGGTCATCGGCCTTGCCCGCGACGATCAGCAGCGGCGCCGCAGGATCGGCCTTGCGATCTCGATTGTCGGCAACCTCTCCCTGCTCGGTTTTTTCAAGTACACCGGCTTTGCCATGGAGAACTACAACCGGTTTTTTACCTTCCTCGGCGTCGACGGCTTTGATCCGGTGCCGGTGCTGAGTTTCCTGTTGCCGCTGGGCATCAGCTTCTACACCTTCCAGTCGATGAGCTATACCATCGATGTTTACCGGAAGGACGGCGAATGCGTTCGCAATTTCCTCGACTTCTGCTGCTTTGTTTCAATGTTCCCGCAGCTGGTGGCCGGACCGATCATCCGCTTTCAGGAGGTCGCAGACCAGCTGGCCTCGCGGGTCCACTCGTGGGAGAAGTTCGCCCGCGGAGTCGCCTTCTTCAGCCTCGGCATGGCAAAGAAGGTACTGCTCGCCAATCCTTGCGGCAAGATCGCCGACACCGCCTTCGGTGCCGGCAGTCTGCACTGGCTTGACAGCTGGTTCGGCGTCGTCGCCTACAGTTTCCAGATTTACTTCGATTTCAGCGGCTACTCGGACATGGCCATCGGTCTCGGGCTGATGTTCGGTTTTGTTTTTGCCAAGAATTTCGATTCACCCTATCGGTCGGCCTCGATCACCGAGTTCTGGCAGCGCTGGCATATCTCGCTGTCCACCTGGCTCCGGGAGTATCTGTACATTCCGCTTGGCGGCAACCGTAAAGGGCCGGTTCGGACCGCCGTCAATCTCGCCATCGTTATGCTGCTCGGCGGGCTGTGGCACGGGGCGTCCTGGAATTTCGTGATGTGGGGGGCGATCCACGGCCTCTTGCTCGGCAGTGAGCGGCTGATCGGCAGGAAACCCTTCTATTTCAGGCTGCCGAAGGCCGGGCGGATTGGCGTTACCTTTGTGCTGGTGCTGATCGCCTGGGTCTTTTTTCGGGCTGAGACTTTCGGCGGCGCCCTGCACTATCTTGGTTCGATGTTTGGGCTCATCGAGGTGCCGGCCTCCTCGCTCCTCCTCGACGGGCTGCTCTATACCCCGTATTCGCTTCTGGCCATGGCCGTCGCCGCCCTCGTTGTCTGGCGGTCGCCCCAGACCTGGGACTGGACTAAAGAGCTGGGCATGGTGAAGGTTGCAACAGTCATGGCGGTGTTTATTGTTTCGGTTGCGGTGCTCAGTATGCAATCATACAACCCCTTTATCTATTTCAACTTTTAAGGTATGGCCGGAAAAATACCGAACAGGGAGGCAGTCGCCAAAAGGGAGATCGGCCGGA
>MGTI01000207.1:7748-8234 GCA_001799365.1 Desulfobacterales bacterium GWB2_56_26
CAGCCGTCAGCTTGCCGTCGTGCTGTCAGTCTTCTTTCTTGCTGCCGTTTTTCTGGTGCCGGTCGGTCAGTACGTGTATGACAGGAAGCACGGCAATACCGTATCCCTGAATCCGGCCGGCGAGAATCGTGTCCAATCGGCATCCCTGGTGGCGGAGGTCGAACGCCGGAACAGCGCCATTCTCGAAGATATCGACATCCTGGAAGATACGCTTGAAGAACGGAGCTTTCTGCGGAAGATCTTCCTGCCGCCGCTGCAGTATGTGCTGCTGCGTCTCCTGGAACAGGGCAACGAAAAGGCGATTCCCGGCCGGGATGGCTGGCTCCATTTCGCCCCGGCCCTGGAATACCTCACCGGTCCGCCGTTTCTCGATCCCGATCAGCTGAAGAAAAGATCGAAAGCCCATGAACTCTGGGAGCCCTCCCTCCAGGCCGATCCCGTCAAGGCGATTGTCGATTTCAACGACCAGCTGGCCCGGCGGGGCAT
>MGTI01000207.1:8320-8460 GCA_001799365.1 Desulfobacterales bacterium GWB2_56_26
CGGACCAGCCGCTTGCCAACCGGTCGTGGCCGCTCTTTGCCGCAGCTCTCAGGGAGAACGGTGTCCGGCTTTTCGACGCCCGGCCGGTGCTGACCAAATACGCGGCGGACAATGGCGGCGCCTATCTCGAAACCGACACC
>MGTI01000208.1:0-107 GCA_001799365.1 Desulfobacterales bacterium GWB2_56_26
CCTCGATATGTGCGGCGAGGCCGAAAAGGTCTTTGTCATCGGCGGCTCGCAGATTTTCAAACAGGCCCTGCCCGTGGCCACCGGCATGATCCTGACCCTGCTCCACC
>MGTI01000208.1:331-7541 GCA_001799365.1 Desulfobacterales bacterium GWB2_56_26
GTCGCTCTTTACTTCCCGCGAAAAATGATCATGGTGCTTGATAGCGAAACCTAAGATATTGGAGGTAACTATGGACGATCAGGTGACAATCAGCAAATTCGAGCCCAAGGTCAAGAGAGGCCTGGTGGTGATCATTACCGGCAACGGCAAGGGCAAAACCACCTCGGCCATGGGCATGGCCCTGCGCGGCTGCGGCCACGGCCTGAAGACCACCATCGTCCAGTTCATGAAGGGCGACCTCTACTCCGGCGAGTGGGACGGGGTAAAACAGCTGGCCCCTCTCGTGACCCTCTACCATACCGGCAAGGGATTCTGCGGGATTCAGGGCAATCCCTACCCACATGCCGAACATCGCCGGAATGCCCAGGATGCCATCGATCTGGTGGAGTCCATCCTCCGCACCGACAACTGCGATACCCTCATCCTCGACGAAATCAACAACGCCATCCATCTCCACCTCGTCGACCTGCCCCAGGTGAAACACCTGCTCGCCCTGCGTCCACCTCACATGCACATGGTCCTGACCGGCCGGGACGCCCATCCCGACCTCATCGAACTCGCCGATACGGTGAGCGAGGTCCGGGAGATCAAACATGCCTGGCGCAAAGACATCGAACCGCAGCCGGGCATCGATTTCTAACACCCCGAAAGGCCACACAGTGGGACCCTACATTGTAGTATTTATCAAAGTATTTCAAATAATTACACAATTAAAATCCTTGGCAACCGCCGCCTCCCGTGATACTATTTAATAAGATCCTGTTATAAATGAAACTGCCAAGGGATCATAGATTTTCGTCACAAAAGGGAGGTGACCTATGACAACGATCAGCCATTACCTGGAACTGAATGGGAAAAGATATCTTCTGTCCGACGAGAACCACCTCCTGGATCTCAAATCCTGGGACTATCAGATCCGGGATTACCTGGCCCTGCAGCTGAATCTCAAGCTCAGCGACGACCATGTCAAGGTAATCGAATTGATCCGGAGGTCGTTTAAAGAACGTGACAAACATCCGTTTGTCAGAGTGGTGACGGCCGACATGGCCAAGGAAATGGGCCCGGAAAAAGGCACCATGCGCTACTTCTACAATCTCTTCCCCAAAGGCATCCATCAGGCCTTTCAATTGGCGGGCTTGCCGATGCAGGGGTTCTGCTTCTGATTTCTAAGGTACCAAAACAACAAAGGCCGGTCCTCACCGGACCGGCCTTTGCTGTCGCCTCTTGCCAACTCGTTAAAATTCTCAAGTAATTTCAGCTGGCTTGCATAATTCGTCGCTCTCTGCCGCCACTCTGCCGCACGACTGACAGGAATATTTCATCGCCTCAAGTTTCGCCTTGCACACGTGGGTTGCCCCCACATCCTTTGCCCCGCAGTACGAGCATGACAGCACTTCGAGGGTCGGGTTGCAGAGATGCCCCGGATCGTCGGCGACGGCACCGCAATTTTTACAGGTATGGGCCATAACAAGCCTCCTTTTGTCAAATTCTGGATAATCGATGCTCAGTCCGGTTTGCCCGCCTTCGAGGCAAAAACGACAGGAAAAATTATCGCGCAAAAAAGCACCCGTTCCCTCGAAATGTCGAAGCATCCGTCATCTGGACGTTAAGCAAACTCTCCCGGTTGTCAATGGCAGCCGCAGCTCCGGCCATTGCGGGCGGCTACTCCTCTTTGTCGCTCAAGGCCTCCAGGGTCACCAGGATCTCGACATCCTTCCCCACCAGCCCGAGCTCGTAAAATTTCCCCGAACCGATCTTGTAGGCCAGTCGGTCAATAGTCAGCTGGCCGTTGAAACCGATGACCTCCTTATCCTTGACGGCCGGGTGATCCTTTATCCCGGCGAGCACCAGGGGCAGCATCAGTTCGTATTCAACCCCTTTAACCTTGAAAATGCCCTGCACCTCGTAGCGGCCATTGCCGGCATCGGTTATACGGGTCGAGGTAAAGGTCATGAGTGGATATTGCCCCGAGTCGAAAAAGTCCGAAGACTGCAGATGCCGGTCGCGCTTGACGACCGCGGTATCGATCGATGCCGTCTTGATCTCGAAATAGAACCGGCTTTCCGCCAGGTTTTGCGGATCGAAGGCGACCTTGCCGCTATACTCATTAAAGTGTCCTTGAACTTTCGAGTAAATATGATCAATCCGGAAGTAGAAGTTGGAATGGGCCTCATCGAGATCCCAGCCGCGTGCCGCCGCAAACGCGGACTGGGCGCCCAGTGTGATTATAATCAAAACCAAAAACAAACTCTTGTATCTAAGCATCGAATCCTCCTCGGGATATCTAAGGTTGCAACCGGGTAAACCTCTTCCTCCCGGCATCCTTTACCGGTTGCAACGCCATAATGTGCATTTGCCGGAAATCAAGTTTGATATCGAATCTTCACCTTTCCTGCAGCCGGGCAAGCCGCTTTATCCGGAGGATCGCCACGGCCAGCGCCCCAAGGACGGTGAGCAGCCCGGCCATCGGCAGTCCGTGGGCGAAGGAATCGCTGACAAAAAGTACATGGATCGCCAGCAGTACGGGCACAGTGTACGCCAGCACCCGGTGCATGAGACGCCAGCCGGCGTAGGCCAAGCCGATCTGCCGGCGAAAGAGCCCGGAAATGACCATGGCAAAGATAACCGTGAGCATCAGGGCTCCGATCAGTTCCGGCCATGATTTCATATTGATGAGACTCGTCAGCTCCTCGGCGGACAGCACCAGCGTCACGTGGAGGAAACCAAAGGCAAAGAGGATCAGACCATTGGTCCGGTGCCAGCGCAAGAGGCGCACCACCCCGAAAATCTCCTCCAAAAAACTGCCCCTCACTCCGAGCAGCATCTGGACAAAAAGCGACATCGCAGCGACGAGCCCCGCCAACTGCCCACCCCGCAGCAGGGTCTTGTCGTAACCCACTTTGTACCAGAGGGTCTGCGACTCATAGAAAAAAGGTATGGACAATGCTCCAGCGGCCAGAAGCGCAAGAAAGGCCACGAGGAGAGCGGCTTTCCCTCGCCTGACCGCCTGTCCCGGCCCTGTTTTGATCACTTTCTTCTCCATTTGGTCTCACTCTTGGGCCCTAACGGATGGAATCTTTTGCCGGCACAGGCAGGATGGAGCTAACAGCACCGGAAAACAATGGGCCGGCACGGAGAGGCGGGAACCGAACGAACCCCCTTGAACAGCACCAACACTCCTACTTGAGGCCCGGATGGCTGCTGATCTCTTCCTCGATCAACTCGGGATCGTCCGCGTTGTAGCGGATGATGTTCTGCAGATGCAGCAGATTTTCGGGAGTAATCCGGACAAACTTAAGGCTCGTTTCGCCATTTCCGGTGCGGACAATTTCCCCGAACACCTCCACGCCCGGTGCCATCCGGGGCAAAAGAATGGTGAATCTGCCCTCCACACCCAGCGGCAGGTCGTCCTTGATTTCCAGGAGGCAACCACCGACGCTCAAGTTGACTATCCGATCGACTGAGTAAACCCTGTCACCCACCTCAAGCCGAGCCCGCACGTTAAAAACTATCCGGCTGAACCGCCTTTTCTCTTTCGTCATGGCCTCTCGCACTCTCTTCTGTTCAATTGTTGCAACATTCTGTAAACTGATTCTCACCAAACTATATAGTGATTTCCCTTTGGAATTCAAGGGATCATCCGTAGTCCGGAGAACCCCGCCCCGTTCACGGGCCGATATCACATCCTTGCAAGGCAGAAAAAATGGAAGATACGAACGACAAAAGAGGCAGACTCATATTACGGACCCTTGCCATGCCGGCCGATACCAATCCCCATGGCGATATCTTCGGCGGCTGGATCATGGCCCAGATGGACATCGCCGGAGGCATTCTGGCTCGTGAGATCACCTGCTCCAGGGTCGTCACCGTGGCGGTGGACTCGATCGCCTTCATCAAACCGGTTCATGTCGGCGATGTCGTGGCCTGTTACGGCAAGATGGTGAGGATCGGCACGACCTCCATCACCATCGATCTCGAGGTCTGGGTGAAGCCTGCCCTCGACAGGCCGGGGGAAGAGGTCGCCGAACTCCGGGTGACCGAGGCCGCCTTCACCTATGTCGCCGTCGACAGCGCCGGCAAGAAACAGCCGATCAACCGATAGGACAAGGACTGAGCAACAGTAACCTCAGTCCTCATCGCTCAGTCCTCAGTCCTATCTATTTATGAACCGGAGAATCGCCTGCCAGTAGGCAGGATACATGTCGATGGTGCCGTGATCGGCGGCGTCGAGATAGACCACTTCCTTTTCTCCCTGAATATGCTCGATCAGATTTCTGGTCCGGGCGGGACCGATCACCTGATCCTTGCCGCCGTAGAGCACCAGCAGCGGACAGCGGACATCACCGATGTAATCGAGCGAGGCAAAGCGGTGGCGCAGAAAGAACGACACCGGAAACCAGGGATAAAGTGATTTCGCCACATTTTCGATGCTGTCGAATGGCGTGACCAGAACGGCCCCCTGCGCCTCCCGGCGGGAAGCGACATAGCAGGCCACACCCGAGCCGAGACTTCGGCCGACCAGAAACACCCGGTCGGGGGTGTAGCGGGCCCGCATATCGTCGAACACCACCAGGGCGTCGGCAAAAAGCTCCGCTTCGCCCGGCCGGCCGCCGCTCGGCCCGTATCCCCGGTAGGCGACGAAGAGGGTGGCCGCCTGAATTCCCTTGAACTCGTCGATATTCAGGAAGACATCCTCGGCATTGCCGCCGTAATAAATGAGCAGTTTTTCACGGGCATAGGCGGGATTGACCAGCCAGCCCCGCAGGGTAACCTCGCCCCGCTCAAGACTGTAGTCGACGACGCCGTCCTCGCCATGCCCCTCGTGCCGCGCCGCGTTCGGATAGAAGATCAGCGCGTCCTGGCGCAGATACATGAAGATCATGCACAGCACGTAGAAGATGACTATCGAGAAAATCAGTTGAATAAGAAGAGACATCTTCATCAGCCCTCGCGTCGTTGGCACCGCCTGCCGATAGTCCGGGGGCCGGACGGCAGCGGACGGCTCATGACTGCCACCGATCATGAAAATGATGAACCGGGCCATGCCCTCGGCCCAGGGTCATGCCGGCACCTGCGCGGAGGGCCAGTCCAAGCCAGGCTTTAGCCTGCCGCGCCGCCTCAGCCAGCGGCAAGCCTTTGGCGAGATGGGCGGCAATCGCGGCCGAAAGGGTACAGCCGGTGCCGTGGGAATTGCCGGTGACAATGCGCTCCCCCTCCAGTTCCAGGATCCTGCCGGACTCCCCGTCAAACAGCAGATCGAGGCAGCTGCCTTCGGCCAGGTGCCCGCCCTTCAGATAGACCGCGCGGCAGCCCAGCCGCACCAGTTCCCGACAGGCGTCGGCCATCTGATCGCGGCGGGTGATCTCCCTGCCGAGCAGCACCGAGGCCTCCGGCAGATTGGGGGTGACGAGAGTCGCGAGCGGCACAAGACGGTTTTTCAGGTCCTCAACCGCTTGCGCCGCCAGGAGGCTGTCGCCGCTTTTGGCGATCATTACCGGATCGAGGACGACAGCGCCGCATCCTTTCGCCCCATAGTGTTCGAGCCGGTCGGCGACGGTCACGATGATCGGCGACGAATGGAGCATGCCGATCTTTACCGCATCGGTGCCGATATCGCTGAAGACCGCGTCGAGCTGGAGGCCGACGAATTCCGGCGGGATCGGGTGGATGCCGGTCACCGCCACGGTATTCTGGGCGGTGACGGCGGTAACGACCGACATGCCGTAACAGCCGAGCGCCGAAAAGGTCTTGAGATCCGCCTGGATGCCCGCCCCGCCCCCACTGTCCGAACCGGCAATGGTCAAGGCCCGGTGATAGGATTGCACTGGTTTCTTCTCCTTGTCTCGCGTTCTTCATTCAACTCTTCTGCCAAGAGCTACCACGAAAAAGTCGATATTGTCAACGACCCTCGGCAATCCGTCCAGCGAGTTTCATTTTTAATATATTTTTATTTCATACGAACCTTGTTAAAATTTCACTTGAACATTTCTCCAAACGCTATTACATAAAAAGGTAGCCTGTCGGACGACAGCCGAAACCTCCATCCCCTCAACAAGGACGTAAAAACCATGACTCCCGATATCGCCCCAAAAGCCTCCCGCAACGGTACCCGGACCATAGCCACGGACGTGCTGATCATCGGCGGCGGGGTGACCGGCGCGGGGGTCATGCGCGACCTGGCCCTGCGCGGCCTGCACACTCTGCTGATCGATAAGCGGGATCTCTGCGCCGGGGCTTCCGGCGGCAACCATGGCCTGCTCCATTCCGGTGCCCGCTACGTCGCCAGCGACC
This sequence comes from Desulfobacterales bacterium GWB2_56_26, assembly GCA_001799365.1. GTDB lineage: Bacteria > Desulfobacterota > Desulfobulbia > Desulfobulbales > Desulfocapsaceae > Desulforhopalus_A. Next base: position 6,623 of record MGTI01000208.1, read on the forward strand.
CCCATTCGGCCAGGGAATGCCGGCAGGAAAATGAACTCCTGAAGCGCCTCGCCCCGCAGTGCATCGAAGACACCGGCGGACTGTTCGTCGCGGTCGACGGCGACGACCCCGGCTTTGCCGAAGAGTTTCCGGTGCTGTGCACCAAGGCGGCCATTACCTGTAAAGAATTGACCCCGGCCGAGGCAAGAGGCCTCGAACCGAAGCTCTCCGACCGGCTGGTCAAGGCCTTTCGAGTCCCCGACGCCACCGTCGACCCCTTTCGCCTCGCCCTCGAAAACGTCGCCCATGCCCGGACCTTGAACGGCAGCGTCTATCTGCCCCATACTGAAGTCCTTCGTTTCGAGATCGACCGCAGCGAAATCCGCGCCGCCGTCTGCCGCGATACGCGGACGGGTGGCCTGGTAAAAATCGTCGCCGGGCAATATGTCAACGCCGGGGGCGCCTGGGCCATGAACATCGCCGGGCTGGCCGGCTGCCGGGACGTCAATCTCCTCTATTCCAAGGGCACCCTCCTCGTCAGCCACGACCGTTTGACCCGCCATGTAATCAACAGGCTGCGGCTGCCGGGCGACGGCGACATTCTCGTGCCGGGCGGTACGGTCTCGGTGCTCGGCACCACCTCCGTCCGAACAGACCGCCTGGAGCAGGTTGCGCCCACGATCGAGGAGATCGACATCAATGTCAGAGAAGGCTCGGCCATGATTCCGGCTCTGGCTCATGCCAGATATATCCGGGCCTTTTCCAGGGTACGGCCGCTGCTCCAGAGCAGTTCAGGCGACGACCGCGAGGCGACCAGAGGCTTTGCCCTCATTGACCATACCTCCCAGGGACTCACCAACTTCTGCACCATCACCGGCGGCAAGCTCACCACCTTCCGGCTGATGGCCGAAAAGGCGGCCGACCTGGTCGCCGCCCGCCT
>MGTI01000209.1 GCA_001799365.1 Desulfobacterales bacterium GWB2_56_26
TTCGGCAAACGCCAGGTCAGCCACATCGTCACCGCCTGCGCCTCCTGCAACCGCGGGACGAAGGAATATTATGCGGGGATGAAGGGTGATTTCGGCGACTTTGCCGGCAAGATCGTCGACTTCAGCGTCTTTTTGAAAAACGACGGCTTCCTGTCGAGGCTCGCCGGCATGGAGAAGCGGCCGGATCGGGTGCGGGTCACCTACCACGATCCCTGCCATCTGAAGACTCAAGGGATAATAAAAGAGCCGCGCGAACTGCTGCGGGCCTTACCGCAGGTCGACTTCGTCGAAATGGCAGATGCCGATGCCTGCTGCGGTCTCGGCGGGACCTTCTCGGCCTCGCACTATGAGGACAGCGTCAGAATCGGAGCGAGAAAGGTGCCGGGACTGAAAGAGAGCGGCGCAGCCCTCGTCGCCACCGCCTGCCCCGGCTGCATCATGCAGCTGCAGGATATCGTCAACCGTGCGGGCCTGAAGATGAAGGCGGTCCATATCCTTGAGCTGCTGGCGCAGGTTGCCGGATAGTTGCCTATTTTATGTCAGGATGCTACAGATTCGCCTCATTTTATGGTATAAGAAGAGAATCGGAATACAAAGGATGCAACAGGCTTCGATATATTAAAATCTGATAAGGAGGAGGGAAAATGAAAGCTATTCAAAAGATCGTTGTTCCTGTCGATTTTTCAGAAAATACCGACAAACTGGTGGCCTATGCCTGCTATATGGCGCAGAAGCTGGGCTCGGTCATCCATTTCGTCCACGTCGTTGCAGCCTATCCCGGCGATTCGATGATCGGCGCTCCCTTTGCCGCGGAATACCGTGACAAGATCTATCTTGCTTCAAAAGAGCGCATGTCCAACCTGGTTCAGGATAATCAGCAGCACTGCCCCGGCTGTACCGGCCAGGTGGTGCCCGGCGAGCCGGTCGATAAAATCGTCGAACTTACCAAGGATGCCGACGCGGATCTGGTCATTATCAGCACTCATGGGGCCAAAGGACTGGAAAAGATCCTGCTCGGCAGCGTGGCGGAACGGGTTTTGAAACGGGCGCATTGCCCGGTGCTGATCATGAACCCCTTCAAGAAACAGTAAAAGGACTAAGGACTGAGGGGAGGGTTCGCCCTCGCCTCAAGCCTTCTCTTCATCACAGTTTCTCAGCCCTCAGTCCTTGTTTTACGCCCAGCCCTTGTTTTAACGGTATGAGGGCAGCAGCTTTTCGCCGAAATCCGGTGTCGCCGGCCGTTCATTACATTCGAACCGAAATTCGCCTTCGGCAAAAATCGCGAGGCAAGCATCGACCACCGTGGCATCGTAGCAGATGCCGCGGAGCTCGCGCAGTTCGGCCAGCGCTGCTTCCAGGCCCTGGGCGGGACGATAGGGACGGAAGGAGCTTCTGGCCTCGGTGACGTCGGCGACCGCCAGGATCCTCGACTCGAGGAGGATTTCGTCGCCGCGGATCCCCAAGGGGTAGCCCGTGCCGTCGAGCCGTTCGTGATGCTGCAGGACTATTCTGGCACAGGGCCAGGGAAAGGGGATACCTTTCAAGATCTCGTAACTGACCCGCGGATGGATTTTGATGACGTCCATCTCGGCGTCGAGCAGCTGCCCGGTCCTGTTCAGGATCGACACCGGGACCCTGATTTTGCCGACGTCATGCAGAAGGCCGGCGATGCGGATTCCTTCGATGATTTTCGGCGACAACCCCATCTGGCTGGCAATGGCACAGGCCAGCCGGGCCACCCGCTGCTGATGGCCGGCCGTATAGGGATCGCGGATTTCCACCATGAGGGCCATGCTGGTGATGATCCCGTCGAGCATCTCCTGGATCTGCCGGGTTTTTTGGGCCACCATCCGTTCGAGGAGTTCATTCTGCGCCTCAAGCTGTACCTTCATCGCCGCAAGAGCGAGATGGGTCGCCACCCGCGCCTTGACTTCCGCCGCGTGAAAAGGCTTGGTGATATAGTCCACGGCGCCGAGGGTGAAGCCTTTGGTCTTGTTGACCGTTTCCGTCATAGCGGTGATGAAGATCACCGGAATGGCCTGGGTCGACGGGTTCTCCTTCAGCCTGCGGCAGACTTCGTAACCGTCCATTTCCGGCATCATGATGTCGAGCAGGATGAGATCGGGACGGTATTTCGCCGCATATTCGAGGGCGGTTTCTCCCTTCTTGCTGATGCCCAGCCGGTACTCGTCTTTCAGTGTATTGACCAGGAGATCGATGTTGGTCGCATTGTCGTCGACGATCAGGACCAGCGAGCGGGTGTCGTTCATTGCAGACCTCCCAGGGAGTTGCGGAGAGAGTGGATGGTCTTCTTCGCCTGATCGTAGTCGTATCGGCTGGTTTCGGTTTCAAGGTCCGTAAGGAGCGAGGCTTCGATGAGGGGCAGGTCTCTCAACCGGCCGATAGCTTCCGCCATTTTGGCTTTTATCTCCTCGGGGTCGGCGCGGTCGATCGCCTCGGTCAGATCGGCAAGAAGCATCGTCAGGTCGCTTTGCCCGGTTATCGGATGGAGTGGATGGGGTGGATGCAGAGCCTCTTTTTTCCCTTGAGGCTCCGTCATCTGGGCGAACAGGGTCAGCAACCGGGTCAGCTCCTGCTGCAGTTCCCGGCAGCGGACCTCAATGGCTGCGGCCGGCTGCTGTTCGCTGCAGCTTATCTCCAGTTCGTCGGCCGCCTCGCGCAGCTCGCCTGCGCCGATATTGCCGGCGCTGCCCTTGAGGCTGTGGGAGAGGTGGATGAGCGTCTCCCGGTCGTTTTCCGCCATTGCCCGGGTGAGCCTGGCGATGGTGTCACGGTTGTCCTGGTAAAAGCCGGCAAGGATGTCCTGGAAGGTCCGCCAGTCGAGACCGGTCGACTGCAGCACCCTGCCGACGTCGATGCCCGGCAGATTGAAATCGACCGGCCTGCCGTCGATGACCTCCTGCTCGCGATCTTCTTCCGGCAATGGCGGCAGCTCTCCGCCTTCCCCTGCCGCCCGGCTGCGGTTGCGCAGGCGGCGCCACAGGGTGTAGAACAACCGGTCCTGGTTGATCGGTTTGGAGACATAGCCGTCCATGCCCGCTTCCAGGCATTTTTCCTCGTCGCCCTTCATGGCATGGGCGGTCATGGCGATGATCGGCAGGATGTCGCAGCCCGGCAGTTTCCTGATTGCCTTCGTGGCCTCGTAGCCGTTCATCTTCGGCATCTGGATGTCCATCAGCACCGCATCGAAGCGTTCTCTTCCCACCGCTTCAACAGCCTCTTCGCCGTTGGCGACGATCGTCACACCAATCCCCGCCCCGCCGAGCACTGCCTGGGCTACCTGCTGGTTGGTGAGATTATCCTCCGCCACGAGGATCCTGCAGCCCTGCAGGTGTTTTTTATAGATCGAGGCTTTGGTGGTGAAATCCCTTTTCGTTGCGCCCCGGTGAACGCCTTCCTTGCCGAAGGCGTCCATGATCGCATCGAACAGGGTCGACTGGAAGATGGGTTTGGTAAGAAAGCCGTTGGTGCCGACCTTTTCCGCCTCCGACTTATGGACTTCCCGGGAAAAGGCGGTCATCATGATGATCGGCAGCGACAGCCGCAGTTCCTGGCGGATGATTCGCGAGGCGTCGAGACCGTCCATGCCGGGCATCTTGCCGTCCATGAGGACCAGTTCGATGGGATCCTGTTCCTGCTCTTTGCCCGAGAGCCGCGCAACTGCTTCCGCCCCGGAAGAGACGGTCTGGACGCGGAAGCCGAAGGCGCCAAGCATCTTCGTCATGATCTCCCGGCTGTCCGCGCAGTCGTCGACGACGAGCACGTTCAGGCTCCGGATATCCGCCGGGAAAACGTAGCGGGAAGGCAGATTGGAGCCGGCTTTCACCAGCCGGATGGTAAAGGCGAAGGTCGAACCCTGGCCGAGAACGCTTTCGGCCCGGATGGTGCCCTGCATCATCGTCACGAATTTTTTACAGATGGAGAGACCTAAGCCGGTGCCCTCATGTTTTCTGGTCGAGGAAGTGTCGCCCTGGGTGAACGGCTCGAACAGATAGGGCATGTAGGCCGGATCGATGCCGCTGCCGGAGTCCCTGACGGCAAAAGTTAGCATTACCTGTTCGTCGACCAGTCCATCGGTTTCGGCACTGATGTCCCGGACGCCGATCAGGACGATGCCGCCGGGAGGCGTGAATTTCATCGAATTGCTGATCAGGTTGGTGAGGATCTGCTGCAGGCGCAGCGAGTCGCCGAAGAGGATCCGGGGAGTCTGCCACTCGATATCGACCAGGAGCTCGATGCTCTTTTCCGCCGCCTGGTTGACGAAGACTTCCATCACCCGGTCGAACATTTCGTCGAGCCGGAAGACTCGCTCCTTCAGCCCCAGCTGGCCGGCCTCGATCTTGGAAAAATCGAGGATATCGTTGATGATGCCAAGGAGAGCGTAGGAGGAATTCTGGACGATGTGCAGATACCGTTCGACTTCAGGGGAGACGGCCTCCGCCATGGCCAGATCGGTGGCGGCGATGATGCCGTTCATCGGCGTGCGGATCTCATGGCTCATGTTGGCGAGAAACTGGCTCTTGGCCAGCGTCGCCGCCTCGGCCTGCTGTTTGGCCTGCTCCAGTTCCTTGTCGGTTTTGCGGTGCAGGTCGATCTCGGTGAGAAGCGACAGGTGCGCGGCCTTGATCCGCCGGTTGAGCTTCATCACCAGCAGCGTGAAGGCGGCGTGGGTACAGAACATGAGAAAGACGACGACAAACCAGGGTCCGTAATTTCGCAGGATGTCCCGCACCGTGACCTTGCCCAGATCCTTGTAAGGCCCGACCCGGAGAGCCATCATCAGCTCCATGACCGGTTGATAGTTGGCGGGGATGGTCCAGCCGGCGTTTTCGGCGGCGAGTGCGGCCGGCGAGTCGCCGGGCATCTGCAGGAGGGCCACGGCCACCTTTTCCGCCAGCTCGTCGGGGGTCTCTTTGACTTTGGCCATCGGCCAGTCGGGATATTCCCGGGTGGAGCAGAGATAGGGGGTGGTGGTCTTCGGATCGTGCAGACGGGGCAAGGCATAAAAGTCCGTTAAGTCGATCTTGCCTTCCGCCGTAAGGGATTCCATGGTGCCCGTCCGAACCGAACCGGCATCGACCAAACCGTCGCGTACGGCAAAGATCACCTCGTCATGGGTTTCCCCGAAGCTGAGCCTGGCGAAATCGCGGGCCGGCGTGAGACCCGCTTCCTCCAGTTCCCGCCTGGCCATCAGCCAGCCGCCAAGCGACTCCTCAGCCACACCCATAAAGGATTTGCCCTTGAGGTCGTGGAAGGTCCTGATGTCGGTCCGGTCTTTCCGGGCAAAAATGACGCTGCCGTAGCGTGAGTAGGCCCGGTCCAGGCGGCGCTCCTTGAGCGTTGCTATCCGGTTGATGCCGTATCCCTCTTCCAGTTCCACATAAAGGGAGGAATTGGTGAGAATGAAATCCACTTCGTTCGCCCGGACGCTGGCGGCGACACGTTCATGGGGCAGCGGCACGATGACGAAGGTGCGGCCGGCAATCTTGCCGGTCAGATAGTCGGCGGTGGGGGTCCAGCTCCGGCGGCAATGGTCGACCCCGCGGGTGGCGAGGACGCCTATCTTCAGCGGTTTGTCTCCGGCCATGGCGGGAGCGCCGCAGAAGAGCACAAGAAGGCAACAGAGGAGGAGTGGGAAACAACGATGGCCGATACCGTCTTTTTTCATTGAAGTATCTGTCGGATCCAGCCGACATGCCCGGGAAAATTTTTCATCCTGCCCGTCGTAACACCGGGGTGTGTTTGGCAATTCGAGAAAATGTGTCAACCTAACATACCACAATTTCCCGCGATTTTCCTTCATTTCCGAGAGAGGACCGAGAAAAACGCCAACCGTAAATCTGGTGACGGAAGAAACAACCAGGGGCGATTTGCTTTCGAACCGCATTCATCGTGATTTGTTTTTGCGAAAACTTCCTGTATTCTCATAAATGGAAGCCGGTGCCGGATATGGTCCGGATCATAATATCACGAGAACCCATTCTGGTGCGGGTGAGCTGAATATCGATGAACAAGACTATTTGTATTATTAACACACCTTACGTCGATATCGAGACGTCGAACGAAAAACAAAGGGAGGGTTGAGGTATGTCGATCGATCTGGGAGACCTGTCAGAGGGAATGGGGATGATTTTCATGCGGGAATTCATGGAAACGGCCCATCGCCTAACCTGCGACGAGGGCTGTGTTCTTTTTCGGGAAGGGGATATCACACACCATTTTTACACCCTGATACAAGGCGAACTCCGCTTGATCATCGGGAACAATGAACACCACGTTTATACGGTATGCCAGGCTGGGGAAATTTTTGGCTGGTCCAGCCTGGTGGGTGGCAACACGTACAGCGCAACGGCAATCTGCACCAAACCCTCCGAGATGCTCAGGTTTGATCGGGATGCGCTGGTCGATCTGCTGGGCAGACACCCCGACAGCGGCTTTCTCTTCTTTAAAAAACTGGCGGAGATGCTCGGAAAGCGTCTTTTGAAATCTTATCGGATAATTCAGGGAGAGGCGCCCTGAGCCTGTCGGATTATGCTCTTTTTCCCCATATCTTCGTTAAACTCAAAAAAATTATCCTCGGAATATTAAGTATATGCCTCCGGTAATTTTTTCGAGTTTGCCTCGATCTGAGAAAAAATTGCTATAATCCGATAGACTCCGAGAGAACGAACAAGGTGTGAATATGGAATCGCTGCAAAAGGGTTTTTTGGCAAAACGGCTGGTGGCTGTCGAACTGGCGGCATTTCTGATGGTTATCGTCCTGCTCTGGCTCGATGAGCTCATCGATATTCCGTTTCTGCTGCTCGGGGGAGAAGCCACCCCAGTGAACTGGCGGGAATCGCTGTTCGAGACCCTGCTCATTGCCCCGATCGGCCTGGCGACCGTCTATTATTCCCGATTGATAGTCAACAAGTTGAAATTCCTCGAAGGCTTTCTGCCGATCTGCGCCTCCTGCAAGAAAATCCGGGACAACGAGGGCAATTGGCAGCAGCTGGAAGCCTATATCCGGGATCGGTCGGAAGCGGAATTCAGCCACGGGATCTGCCCGGATTGCGCGAGAAAGCTCTATCCCGATCTGTTCGCCGGGAAGGGCGAACCGAAGTCGCCGGAACCACCGCCAGACAGTCGGTGACCGGCCGACGAGCCGTTTTCCGGAAAGAGACGAAAATGTTGCCAACACAAGAGGAACAGGATAGTACAGACAAAGAATTTTCAGGAAGTCATTCATGCGCAGGGCTTAAGCCCTGCCGGTAAACTTCCTTATCCGAACCACTTAATCTTACGGTCTGCAAGAATTATGGATGCATATACTGAAGCCCATCTGTTCGTAGCTGCGACAAGAGTTCTTCACCATAAAGGGGGTTGCCCGCCAGCCCTCGAAGATGTCTGTGCGTTGCTCGGTTTCTCCGTCGAGCTCGGCCACACCATCAGTCGCCGGCTGGAAAAGCACGGGATTGTCGAGATCCTGACCGACCCTTTTTCGGTCAAGCTGGCGGTCGCCAACCACCTGGAGATCGAAAAGCTGCCGAAACAACAGGCGGAGGAAAACAGCCTGGCGAAAGAACTCGAAAAATTCCAGTCGGAGAAAAAGAGCACGGAGCAAAAGGTCGCCGCCATGCAAGCCGAGATGGCGAAAAAGAAGCAGGATCTTTTTGCCGATATCGAGGCAAAATTCAGAAAAGAAATGGAAAAACAGAAAAAACCTTAGCCGTTTCCCCAAATTTGATCGCGGGTGGTGCGGGCCCTGCCGAGCCATCCGCCTCGATCCTCAGCCTTCCCAGTCTCGCTCTTTCCCCATCTTCAGATAGTTTCGTTCTACGTAGCGATTGCGGCTTCTCCGCCGACAATTTCCTGCCCCATCACAACCGCTTGAAAATCGAGAAATCCAGTGATATCAGCGTTGCTAGGATTTTGCACGGGATGCAATCTGCCGCACTCCATTGAAATGCCAATCGGAAATCGTCAAGATACTCATGGGTATTTGCAACTATGGAACATTGCAGTTTATACCTATTTTTGTAGCAACGCCGTTCGAATATTGCCCAGCAAATCAATAGCTGACTGAACGCAAAGGTGATGGAGTTTGCTCCTGACATAAATATTACTTGACAAAACCCAATCGAATTAGGAAATATGGCAGTCGACTTATCGCGAAACTTACTACCTGAGACTTACGCCATGGGGGGCTGCCGTTTTTGTCTTGCAAAACGAGACGGAAAGGGCCTGGTCTTTTGGTAAGCACACTCGATATTTGTGCAAGGAAGGCGGAGTGTGCCTGGCAAATTTCATGATGCGGGAGTCCCGGTTAACCTGATATTGCGGCTGGGTGCAATGAAACAGGTCGTTCAATACTGGCTCTCTCAACTGTGCAGGTCGATACCGGATGCAACGCAGGCGGTGGTCTGCCTCTCTGCGCCGGATGCCGGCCACTGCTCTCCTGTTGCCATCTGGCCGGAAGGGTCGGCGGCGTATGCCGATTTTGCCGCCCCGGTCCAGGCCGTCCTGAACGAAAATAAAAGTCTCTTGCTGACCGGCAGGGATACTGGCGAAAAAGTTGGCGAACCCCTCGATATCGTCGCTCATCCGCTCTCGGTCGACGGCAGGCTTTTCGGCGTCGTCGTGATCCGGATGTCCGGCCGGGCGGCCATCCGGCAACAGGCCGTCGTGCAGCTGATCGAGGGTGCAGCCTTCTGGTTGGAGGCCCTGATCCGGCAGCATGCCCAGACCGCTCAGGGCGAGCTGATCGCCATGGTGGAGCTTGTCGCTTCCTGCCTGGCGCATGACCGGTTCAAGATTGCGGCAACCGGGATAATGACCGAGCTGGCCGCCCGATTCTCCTGCACCCGGGTGAGCCTCGGCTTTGTCCACAGCCAGGCCGTAAGGCTTGAGGCCATATCCCACAGCGCTGTTTTCGATCGCAGGACCAGCCTCATCCGCGACATCGGCGAGGCGATGCATGAAGCCGTCGATCAGCAAGTCCCCATCGTCCTGCCGGAACAGGAGGAATCACTCTCCTTAACCGTCTGCCATGCGACGCTTGCCGAAAGGCACGGTATCG
>MGTI01000210.1 GCA_001799365.1 Desulfobacterales bacterium GWB2_56_26
ATTTCTTCGGTGGCAATGACCATCTGCCGGGTTACCATGACCATTTCATTGGTTGCTTCCACCATTTTTTGCATGGCGACGGTAAGCTCATCCTGAGGAGTTACCGGTGCGGTCTGCGGCATGACCCGTTCCTGCATCATCATCTGCGGCATCGCCGGCTCTTCCTGCATCATCTGTCCTCCCGGTTGCGGCATGTTCATGCAGGGCATATCGCAGGGAGCTTCTTCCCTGATAAAGACCCGACCGCAGGGCATGACTACCAGGTTTTCCGGATTGACAAAAAGAGTCCCTTGTTCTTCCGTCATAGGCTGTTGTTGGGTACTGTCAGCGAGGGGTTGTTCCTGGGCAGGCTGCGGTTCAGTCACCGCGGCAAAGTTCTCCGGCTGCTGCGGTACCACAGGCTGTTCGCCGGGGGCCTGGGCTGACTGCTCTTCGGCAATTGCCGGAGCGACCGGTTGAGTCTTTTCGACGGTGATGGTTTCCACCTTCTTCGGGCTCTTCGTTTCAGGTTTCTGTTCATCCGAACTGCAGCCGTAGGTAATCAGATAGATGACGATCAGAACGATAAAAGCGTATTTCATGGGTGATTCTCCTCTAAAGTGGTGGTAACTGGAAACGCGTAAGCTTTACACGAAGATGACAAGAATGGCGTGGCAAAACCTCACGATGATTCTATCATAGATTTGCTGCCGTTTTTACAATTTTCGCCGCCTGCCTGGCGAACTTATGGCAACTCGCTGTTGTTCCATTGATATTGGTATCTTCGCGCATCAGGACTTAAGGCCGTCAACCGGTATTCTATAACAGGAAGAAAGAGCGAAGGCGGATGGATCCTTCCGCAAGACAATACGCCGGTTGTGAGGATAGGCGGCGAGCGGGCGTCCAGGTCGAGCGAAGGACGATCAGACTGTTCGCGAAGAAGTCTGTGACGAGCCCTACCTAGCGTGCCGTCGGTGCTTGACCGGGAGAATCTTCATCTGCTCCCGATACTTGGCAACCGTGCGGCGGGCGATTCTGATATTATCTTTGGCCAGTTTTTCCGAGATGGAGTTATCGCTCAAGGGGTTGTTTTTGTCTTCTTCCTGGACCATGCGACGGATAAGGGTCTTGATCGATTCCGCCGCCATGTCGTCCTCACCGTCCCGCTGGATGGCGGTGGAGAAGAAGTATTTAAGTTCGTAGATCCCTTGCGGGGTGTGGACATACTTGTTGGAGGTGACCCGGCTGACCGTCGATTCGTGCATTTCGATGTCGTCGGCGACATCTTTCAAGATGAGCGGTCTCAGATAAGCCGAGCCCCGCTCGAAGAAATCGTACTGAAAGCGCAGGATGCTTTCCATGACTTTGTAGATGGTCCGCTGCCGCTGATACAGCGATTTGATGAACCAGTCCGCGTTCTTCAGCTTGTCCTGGATGTACTGCCGCGACTCCTTGGCGAGGGTCTTCTCCTTTTTCAGGAGTTCCTGGTAGACCGACGAAAGCTTGAGCCGGGGGAGGTCGTCTTCATTCAGCTGGATGACGTATTCGCCGTCAATCTTCTTCACATAGACATCGGGGACGATGTAATTGGTATTGTCGGTGGAATAGGGTAGCCCCGGGAAAGGAGTCAGTTCCGAGATGATGAAATTGATCGCCCGCTCAAGTTCCGGCTTTTTGCGGCCGGTTTCCTTGGCGAGGGCTTTGTAGTTGCGGGTTTCGAGCAGCGGCAGGTGATGGAGGACAATTTCGGCGGCAAGACTTTTCCCCTTGCCCAGTCGCTCAAGTTGCAGGTAAAGGGATTCGCTGACATCTCTTGCCGCAATCCCCGGCGGATCGAGGTCCTGGACCACCTCCAGGATGTATTCGGCGTCATCCCGCTCACAGCTCGTCGCCTCCACGATCTTATCGATCTCGACTTCGAGAAAGCCGTACCTGTTCAGGTTGCCGACGACGAAGAGGGCGATTTCCCATTCTTTCTCGTCGAGGTTGCTGTGGGCGAGCTGCCACTGCAGGTAGGCGGAAAGCCCCGGTTTTTCCGAGATAAAATCGAATTGCGAAGGGGCATCTGCCGGAGGGGTCTCATGGGCGAAAGAGAAATTGGAGTCGAAGTTGTTGGAGTAATCTTCCCAGTTGATTTCGCCAATCCCGGCACCGTCGGCTACTTTGACGCTTTCGGTAATTTCCGGCTCAAAGTTGCCGGTTTTATCTTCAATGGTGGTGGAAAGGGAGAATGGCGTTTCAAGAACGTCGGGGGAGGATAAATCTTCTTCAAGGGCAGGGTTTTGTTCGATTTCGGCCTGCAGGGCGTCGGAAAGCTCGAGTCTGTTGAGTTGCAGAAGTTTTATGGCCTGCCGCAGCTGCTGCGTCATTACCAGTTTCTGAGCAAGCTTGAGCTGTTGTCTGAGTTCAAGGGCCATAGAGCATCACATGTGGAAATTTTCACCGAGGTACATTTTTCGGGCTACTTCGCTCTCGATGATGTCGTCGGCGACACCGCTCGTGAGCACTTGTCCTGCATTCATGATATATGCAAAGTCGCACACCTGTAAAGTCTCTCTGACATTATGATCGGAGATGAGGATGCCCAGCCCCTTCTCCCTCAGCTTGACGATGATCTTCTGCAGATCGTTGACCGCCAGCGGATCGATCCCGGCAAAGGGCTCGTCCAGCAGGATGAACTTTGGCCTGGTCGACAGGGCCCGCATGATTTCCACCCGCCGGCGCTCTCCCCCCGACAGGGCATGGCCCTTGTTGTGCCGGAGGTAGCCGATGTTGAGATCCTCCATCAATTCGTCGATCCGGGAGTTGATCTCATTTTTTGGCAGGCCAAGAGGTTCCAGGATGATCCGGACGTTCTCTTCCACCGTCAGTTTTTTAAAGACCGAAGGCTCCTGGGCGAGATAGGTGATGCCCTTCAGAGCCCTCTTGTGGATCGGAAGATTGGTAATGACTTCGCCGGCAAAGATGATATTGCCGTGGTCCGGCCGAATAAAGCCGGCGATGGAGTAGAAGGTGGTGGTTTTGCCGGCGCCGTTTGGCCCCAAAAGACCGACGACCGCGCCGGTCTGGACCTGGAGGCTGACGCCGTCGACCACCGTCCGGGCACCGTAGCGTTTGATAATGTTTCGGGTTTCGAGTATCGACATCTTTCTTAAATGATCCAGCCTTCGTCCGTCGGTCGGTCCGTCAATTCTGCATGATGGTCATGTTGACCCGCGAGGGCTTTTTCTTGTTGTCCGATTCGCTGCCGGCGGCGGTCGTCGGCTTGTTGCTGATGACTTCGGAACGTCCTTCGTCGAGGTAGTAGATGATTTTGTCGCCGCTGACCATGTTCTGACCCTGCCAGGCCTTGGCGTTATCGGTAAGTATAACCTGTCTCTCCTTGGAGAGATAGACCATTTTTTTGGAAGTTCCCAGCCATTGACCGCGGGTGAGTTCGACATTGCCGACACAAATCAGCTTCTCCACCTGCTGGGTGGTTTTCTTCTGTTCGGCCTTTTTTTCCTTTTCGGCAGCCTCGGGGGTGTAGAAAACAGTCATTTCGTCCGAGCGGATCCGCACATCGCCCTGCTTGGCATCGACGTCACCGGTAAAGATCACCGAATTGGTTTTTTCGGTGGACGTCATCTTGTTGGCTTCGATATGGATGGGGGCCTCGGAAGCGCCCCGAACGGTTCCCGGTCCGCCGAGCAACAGACTCGCCAGAAGGCTCATGCCGAGAATAAAGAACTTGCTGTCGGTATATTTCATCTGGACCTCCAATATTGGCATAAAATAAGCATGGCTCGCGATTTGCCGAGCCCATCGTAGCGTAAAGGTATGGAAATGTAAAGTCATGGTGTACGGTCGCGCGAATAAAGAGTCCTTTACTTACCGCATATGAGCCAGTACAATACGGCCAGTTTACGGGCCAGGGTTTGAAGTGATAGCTCATTGAAATTACGTTTAAAACATAAGGATTGATCGGGGGATCGGAAGGTTGTCATGGTAAAAACCGTCGAGGAGAGCATCGAGAAGGCCAAAGTACTTATCGAGGCCTTGCCCTATATGCAGGAATTCAGGCATAAAACCATCGTCATCAAGTATGGCGGCCATGCCATGGTCGATGACCATCTCAAGAAACAATTCGCCCTGGATGTGATTCTGCTCAAACAAATAGGCATCAACCCCATCATAGTCCACGGCGGCGGACCGCAGATCAATAAACTCCTTGACCGTCTCGGGATCAAGCCCAGCTACGTGCAGGGAATGCGCGTCACCGACGGCGAGACCATGGATGTGGTGGAGATGGTCCTGGTCGGCCAGGTCAACAAGCAGATCGTCGGCCTGATCAACCATTGCGGCGGCAAGGCGGTCGGCCTGTCGGGCCGTGACGGCGATCTGGTCTGCGCCAAAAAACTGAAGGTCAGCGGTAAAAAGGGCGACGACACCATGCAGGACGCCCCGCCGGAGTTGATCGACGTGGGCCGCGTCGGCCAGGTGACGAAGATCAACACCAAGGTCCTGGAGAGCCTCAATGCGGGCGACTTCATCCCGGTGATCGCCCCGGTCGGCGTCGGGGAAGACGGCCAGGCCTTCAATATCAACGCCGATCTGGTCGCCGGGGCCATTGCCGGGGCGCTGGCGGCGGAAAAAATGATCTTACTCACCGATGTGCCGGGAGTGAAAAACAAAGGCGGCGAGTTGATCACCTCCTTGCCCAAGGCTGAGCTGGAAGGGCTGATCGACGACGGCACCATCGCCGGCGGCATGATCCCCAAGGTCCGCTGCTGCGAAGAGGCCCTGCGCCACGGAGTGACCAAAACCTGTATCGTCGACGGCAGGGTGGAGCATTCGATCCTGCTGGAAATGTTTACCCGGGAAGGGGTGGGGACGGAGATATACTGATGCAAAAATACGGCAACAAGGAGTTGAAGGAAAGGGCGGACAAGGTCTTCATCGGCACCTATGCCAGGTACCCCGCCGCCATGGTCAAGGGCGACGGCTGCCGGCTGATCGACGCTGACGGCAGGGAATACCTCGACTTTCTCTCGGGCATCGCGGTCTGCGCCCTGGGCCACTGCCATCCGGCGGTAACCGAGGCCATCCGCCATCAGGCAGGCGAACTCGTCCATGTGTCAAATCTTTACTACACCAGACCGTCGATTGAACTTGCCGAACTCTTGACCGGTAACTCCTTCGGCGAACGGATCTTTTTAGCCAACAGCGGGGCCGAGGCCAACGAGGCGGCGATCAAGCTGGCCCGGATTCACTCGGGCGAGGGCCGTTATCAGGTGATCAGTCTTGCCGGGTCCTTCCACGGCCGGACTCTCGCCACCGTCGCGGCCACCGGCCAGCCCAAGTTCCACAAAGGGTTCGAGCCGCTGCCCGAAGGCTTTCTCCATGCGCCTTTCGGGGACCTCGCCGCTCTGGAAAAGCTGATAAGCGGAGCAACCTGCGCCATCCTCTGCGAACCCTTGCAGGGCGAAGGCGGGGTGCGACCGCTTGATCGTGAATATCTTGCCGGAATCCGTGCGCTCTGCGACAAACACGGCCTGCTCCTTATCTTCGACGAGATCCAGACCGGGCTCGGCCGGACCGGAACGTTCTTTGCCTATGAGCAATTAGGCGTCACCCCGGATATCCTGACCATGGCCAAGGCCCTGGGCAACGGCCTGCCGATCGGGGCGATGATGACAAGAGCAGAGATCGCCGCCTCTTTTACCCCCGGCACC
>MGTI01000211.1 GCA_001799365.1 Desulfobacterales bacterium GWB2_56_26
CGGGTTGTGGTATGCCCGGAGCGCCGATTTCCTGCAGTTGCCGGCCATCGTCGCCCTGCG
The DNA here is from genome assembly GCA_001799365.1 of Desulfobacterales bacterium GWB2_56_26. Taxonomy (GTDB): domain Bacteria; phylum Desulfobacterota; class Desulfobulbia; order Desulfobulbales; family Desulfocapsaceae; genus Desulforhopalus_A. The sequence continues at coordinate 61 of MGTI01000211.1, forward strand.
CTGGCTGCGGATCGTCGGCGACACGGTGTTCCTGGTGGGTGTCGGGGCGCTGGCCTGGTTCGTGGTCGGTTTGAAAACCGGCTGGTCCTATGCCGGCAGCACCGGTAAGGCAGATGAGGTTTTCGACAGCAACGCATCTGTCGTCGGCAAAGCGAGGGAAGCGATAGTGAGTAAATAACAATAGCAATCGTGGAAGCGGCGGAGATCGTCTCCGCTGCTTATTAAAGAAGGAGAATACTATGAACCCCATCACTGAACTGCAACATGAACACGAGGCGGTCCGCACCGCGCTGGCTATTCTCTCGGTCATGGCCGACACCGCCAAAACCTCAGGCCGCCTGGATATCGATGCCGTAGACGATTTGCTTGAATTTCTGCGGATCTTTGTCGACCGCTGCCACCACGGCAAGGAGGAAAAACTGCTCTTTCCTGCCCTGGAGGAGGTGGGCATCGGCCGCGACGGCGGACCGATCGGGGTGATGCTTGCCGAGCATCGCCTGGGCAGGCAGGCCATTGCCGGAATGGGCACGGCCCTTATGGCTTACTGGGAGGGCGATTCCGAGGCGGCCGGACTCTTTGCGGCACACGCCACAGCCTACCACGAACTGCTCGACCGTCATATTGACAAGGAGAACAACGTGCTCTTCGTCCTGGCCGAACGTCATCTCTCTGCCGGACTACTGGCGGCCCTCGCCGAGGAGTTTGCCGCTCTCGAAAGAGAGGAGATCGGCGTCGGCCGACACGAGGCCTTCCACCATCGCCTCGACGAACTTGCGGCCCGATATCTGGTCGATCATCTCGCCCATCGGGCAGGGGGAGGACTCGGCCATGGCCGGCCCTGCCAGTGTGCCGGGTGACCTATAGGTCAATCAACAGTGTAGAATTTTGAAAAAAATGCAGAAAAGGAGAACACCATGAAACTGGTACGAATCGACAGGGAAGAGTGTATAGGCTGCGGAACATGCGTTGAGCTCTGTCCGGAGGTTTTCGCCATGGGCGAAGACGACAAGGCTGAGGTGATAAAAGAGGAAGGCGGCGATCAGGCCTGTATCGACGAGGCCATCGCCTCCTGCCCGACGAGCTGTATTTCCCAAGATTAATATAATCTTGCCCCCGGTTTTGCCGGGGGCAAGATAAGTTTGGTCCCTGCAAAGAAGGAACACTTAGATCCTTCGCTCGCAGTCAAAACAAACCATCTCAAAAGATGTACTTTCCCTCCTGACTAGTCGCATCGGCAATAAGTCTCTTAGCGGCAAGGAAGTCCCTTGCCTCGTAGGTCAGGCTCAAGATCGACTCGGAATGTGGACCTAGAAAAGCAGCACATTTTTCCGCGGCAGCGGAGAACTGCTGTTTTGCCCGAAACGAGCAGAGTGACACGACCGCCCGATAGAGCCGTTGCTTATTTTCCGTGACCTGGCCGCAGGCCTTTTCCGCCCGGAGCATAGCGCTCTCCAAAGCGAAAACCTCGATTGCCATGTCGGCCAGGGCAAGTAAAATTTCCTGTTCGTTCGCCGCCTTATCTCCGAAGGTGTCTATCGTTTCCCTGGCAAGTGAAAGATAGTTCACCTTCATTTCACTCAGTAAACGCTTCTCGGCGGCAAAACGTCCGGAGCCATCCGGCAATGGTGCCTCAATCGACTGTGGGGCGGGAATTTTGCGCAAGAGGAGCCCCGAGATGATCAGCCGGTTGATTTCATTGGTCCCTTCGTAGATCCTCTGGACCCGCTCATCGCGGTAGAGCTGTTCGATGGGATACTCGGCCATATAGCCGTAGCCGCCGTGGACCTGCAGCATTTCATCGATTGCCAGGGCAGCGGCTTCGGTACAGAAGACCTTTGCCAGGGCGCATTCGACGGCGAACTCTTCGATTCCCTTCTGGTAGTCAACGTAGTAGTGCGCAACGGTCTTGTCGAGGGTCGCCAGCCGGGAGTCGATCATGCCAGCCAACCGGTACACCACGGCTTCGGAGGCAAAGGTCAGGGCCGTTACGTCGGCGAGCTTTTCCCGGATGGCACCGAAACTGCCGATTCGGACACCGAATTGTTTGCGCTCGTTGGCATAGCGGGCGGCTTCGGCCAGGGCGAATTTTTTCTGGCCGACGCATAAGGCACCCAGCTTGAATCGCCCGACATTCAGTACATTGAAGGCGATTTTATGCCCTTTACCGATCTCGCCCAGGACATTTTTCACCGGTACCCTGACGTTGTCGAGAGTCACCTGCCGGGTGGACGAGCCGTGCAGTCCCATTTTCTTCTCTTCCGGCCCGAAACTCAAGCCGGCCATGCTGCGCTCCACCAGAAAAGCGGTGAAGTGCACCTTGTCCACCTTGGCAAAGACGGTGAAGATATCGGCAAATCCGGAATTGGTGATGAACTGTTTGGTGCCGTTGAGGATGTAGTGCGCACCGTCTGCAGAGAGCATCGCCGTCGCTTTCGCTCCGAGGGCATCGGAACCGGAATCGGGTTCGGTCAGACAATAGGCGCCGATCATCTCGGCGCGTATGAGTCTCCCCAGATACCGCTCCTGCTGATCAGGACTGCCGTAATAGACCAGCGGCAGCATGCCGATGCCGGTATGACACATGTAGGTCAGACCGAAATTGCCGGCGCAAGCCATCTTTTCCATGACCAGCATGCTGGTTGCCTTGTCGAGTGCCAGGCCGCCGAACTCTTCCGGCGCATCGATCATCATCAGGCCCAGTTCGGCGCAGTCCGCAAGCTTTTGGCGAAGGAGAGCGAAGTCCTTGGCCTCGATTGCGGCGTTGATCGGCCTGATCTCGCTTTCGACAAATCGCTCGGTGGTTTCGGCGATCTGTTTGTGTTCGTCGGTGAAATCCTCGGGGGTAAATATGTCCCGGCAGGCGTATTCCCGTACCAGGAAATCGCCGCCGGCAGAGATGTCGTCGGTCATGTCGTTTGCTCCGGCTCCGTTACAAGGGCAGAGAGTCTTCTTAGATCATCTCGATGGCACAGGCCATGGAAACGCCTCCGCCGCCGCAGAGGGTGGCGAGTCCCAGGGATTTCTCCCGCTTTTTCATGGCATGCATCAGGGTCACCATGAGCCTTGCACCGGTTGAACCGACCGGATGGCCGAGGCCGATCCCCGAGCCGTTGACGTTGGTGATCTCCCGGTTCAGGCCGAGTTCCTTCTCGCAGCCGAGATACTGGGCGGCAAAGGCCTCGTTGACCTCGATCAACTCGAAATCCTTCAGGGTGAGGCCGGAAGATTTGAGCAGGTTTTTGACAGCCGGGACCGGCGACAGCCCCATGACGGAAGGATGGCAGCCGCCCCGGCCCACAGCCTTGATCCTGGCCATCGGCTGCAGCCCCAGTTCTTTGGCTTTATCGGCCGACATAAGGATCATGCCCGTCGAGCCGTCGTTGATGCCGCTGGAGTTGCCGGCGGTAACTGTTCCCGTTCCGGGGACAAAGGCCGGCGGCAGGTTGCGCAGGATGTCCATGGTCATGCCGGGCCGGAAATGTTCGTCTTTCACGAAAATGACGGGAGGCTTCTTTCTTTGGGGGACTTCGACCGGGACTATCTCGTCGGCAAAGGAACCGTCATGCGTCGCCCGCTCCGCTTCATTATGGCTGCGCAGGGCGACCTCATCCATCTCCTGCCTGGTTATGCCGAGGTGCTGCGCGATGAATTCCGCCGTATGGCCCATAATATAAGGTTTGCCGACAAACATGCTGAGCGGCGGCTTACTGGCGTCCACCGGGCCGTCCTCTGGATGGGGAAGGAGGTGCGAGCCGCAATGGAGGGCATGGATCATATTGTCGACCAGGGTCTGGTCCTGGATGCGGCAACCCCAACGCGCGCCTGGAATGGAATAGGGCACACTGGACATATGTTCTGTGCCGCCGGCCAGGATAATATCGGCCATTCCGGCCTGAATCATCGCCATGCCAGAGATGGCTGCCTCCATGCCCGAGATGCAGACCCGGTTGATGGTGACCGCCGTGACCGTTTCAGGGATGCCGGCGAGCAGGGCCGCAACCCGTGTGACGTTCAAGGTGTCGGCCGACTCCATGCAGCAGCCGTAACGGATGTCGTCGATCAGGGCGGGGTCGATGCCGGCCCGACGGATGGCTTCTCTCATGGTGGTGGCGGCCAGGACGGCGCCATTCAGGTCGCGGAGGGTGCCGCCAAAGGCACCGATAGCTGTCCTGCAGCCGGATATTATGACGACTTCTTTCATAGTAAGTATTCCTTGCGGTTAAGGTTTTTTGGGCTGGTTGTCGCGGCCATTATCGCTTGATTCCGTTGAAGATGAGATCGGTTACGATCCTCGCGATCTCGCTGGTCGATACCGGTTCGTTGAAGATGACCCGGTTCAGGCATGAGTGTTCGATGGTCCCGAAGATGGCATCGCGGATCGATGCAGGGGGAAGATTGGCCCGGATCTCCCCGCTCTCGATACCCTCGTTGATAATACCGATGATAATCCGATTGAACTGTTTGACCAGGGCGTACGCCTCGCTTTGGAAATACTCTTCCGAATTTCTTACCTCCAGCAGGATAATCCTGGCGAAGACCCGATGGGTCGCATACCGTTCGATAGAGGACCAGACGAGTTTTCTCAGCTTGTTCAGGGCTCCGTCGATGCCCTGCAGGTCTCGGTCGATCTGCACCAGAAACAGCTCATAATGCTCCTTGAGAACATAATGCAGGAGATCCCGCCGATCCTTGAAGTATTTATAGATCAGTCCTTCGGTCACCCCTGCCGCCTTGGCGATTTCCGCAATGGTGATAGATTCGAAGGTTCGATCCTCCAGCAGGGATCTCATGGCTTCGGCAATTTTCAGTTTGCCCGGCGGAGAGGGGACTTTTTCTACCATGATGGGTGAATATTTATAACTTGAGAACGGAATTATAAGTATATAGAATAAAGAATAAAAAATACTATAACTGTGAAACATCAGAACGGTAAGTGAAATTTACTTATTTACTGAACGCTTGTCAATAGATCTTGCAGCGAGTTCATGGAAAAGAGGTGAGAAGGGCGGTGGAAGGCGAGGGGAATGATTTTCTGTCGGAGCGTGCAAAGCGAATTGACATATCTACTGAGAATTTCATAAGCCTATTTCCAGGCTTCTTTTTTTAATAGGATCAATTCAACCGGATAGCTCATGTCCCTACGACGACGATCGCTCTATGTAGCCGTTGGATCGGTTTGCCTAGTTTTCTTTCTCTTCGCCGCAGACTATCTGATCAGAAGTCATCTCGTCCTGCCTTCCTTTGTCCGCCTGGAAACTCATCTGGCGCAAAAAGATCTTGTCAGATGTGTCGAGGCCATCACCGGCGAGCAAAATCATCTGGGCAAACTGGTGACCGACTGGGCGATATGGGATGATACCTACCAGTTCGCCGTTGATTGGAATATCGGCTATAAGGAGTCGAATCTTCAGCCCGAGACTCTGGCTAACGTCGGGATCCACATGATCCTTTTCATTTCCAGCGACGGGATAGTGGAACTGGCCAAAACCATGGATCCCGTCATAGGTGTAGAGCTTCCCGAGCAGGCGATTCCAGCAAAGAAGCTGCCGCCGGAACATCCCTTTGTCCGTGCCGGATATGGCAAGGCCGTCAAAACCACAGGACTGGTGCTCACCGCACACGGTCCGTTGCTGATTGCCGCCCATCACATTCTCCCGTCGGAAGGCAATGGCCAGCCCCGTGGCACGCTCGTGATGGGCCGTTTCCTGAATGATAGCGTCATCAGCGATCTCAAGCGGCAGACGCAGATTTCTTTCGAGGTGAAGACCAGAGATCATAAGGAGCTGATGGAGATTGAGCGGCAGCTTTTTGCATCGGGTCACACCCCCATGGTGCTCGACACCTCTTCGCCAGACAGTCTGCTGCACGGTTATGTCGGCATGACCGATATCTACAATGTTCCGGCACTGATTATCCACGCGAGCCTGCCCCGCGAGCTCTACCTGCGTGGGGTGGAAACAGCCCGTTTCCTCTCCTGGACGCTTCTCTGTTCCGGGCTGATAATCGGCTGCAGTTGCATCACTCTCTTTATTTTGTACCGGCGGAAGGTCCATGCCCACCGTACACGCATGGAAGCGCTCATCAAAGAACGTACGGCCGAGCTGACAGATTCGGATGCCAGGTACAAGGCGCTGGTGGAAGCGGCTTCGGAAGGCATCGCCATCCTGCAGGAAGGTGTCTGCATCGATTTGAACGGCAGGGCTCAGGAAATGTTCGGATACGCTACCGATGAATTCGTCGGCAGGGTCATCACCGACCTGGTCGTCCCCGGGGGCAAGGATTTCGTCCAGGAAAGGATAGTTCAGCAGTATGGCAGGCCCTTCGAAACCTCGGGGCTGCGTAAGGACGGTACGATCTTTCCGCTGTTGATTCAGGGAAGGAGCATAAGCCTTGAGCAACGAACGATCCGAGCCGCAACCTTTCAGGATCTGACTGAAAAACAGCTTGAAGAAGAACGGCAGAAACTGGAGAAACGGCTGGAGCGGTCGCAAAAGATGGAATCGATAGGTCTTATGGCCGGCGGCGTCGCCCATGATTTGAACAACATACTTTCCGGCATCGTCACCTATCCGGAACTTATCCTGCTGAATCTTTCGCCGGAGAGCTCGATTCGCCGACCCATAGAAGAGATTCAGAAGGCCGGGCGGCGGGCGGCGGAGGTGGTGGCCGATCTGCTTACTGTGGCGCGCGGCATTGCCATGGTTTTGACGCCGATCAATCTCAACACCATCGTTCGGGATTATCTGGCATCGCCGGAACACGCCATGCTCAAGAAGTTTCATCCCCATGTCGAGATCAGCACCAGTCTCGATGCAGAGATCTCACCGATACTCGGTTCAACCGCCCATATCACCAAAAGTCTCATGAATCTGGTCACGAACGGTGCGGAAGCAATCAATGGCCTGGGGGAGATCGCCATTAGAACCTGCTGCGAAAGGATCGGCGAGGGACAGGTCCTGGCATCGGGACTCTGCGCAGGTGAGTATGTAGTCCTATCGGTGCACGACAACGGTCCCGGCATTTCTCCTGAAGACCAAGTCCACATCTTTGAGCCCTTTTATTCCAGGAAAATCGCGGCGAGAAGCGGAACCGGTCTCGGGCTTGCCGTCGTCTGGAACACCCTGCAGGACCATAAAGGCACTGTGAGTGTCACCAGCAGCGACCAGGGTTCGATCTTTCGGCTTTATTTCCCGGCAAGCAAACAGGCCTTTATCTCTGCCGAGACACCGGTAACCATGGAGAACCTGCAGGGTAATCGCGAGAAAATTCTGGTTGTCGACGACGACGGTCAGCAACTTATCATCGTCGAACAACTCCTGGCCGCGTTGAACTATTCGCCGTCTCTGGTCAATTCCGGCGAGGCTGCCCTCGCCGCCCTGCAGCAGGAACCGGCGGCACTGGTCATTCTGGATATGATCATGAGTACCGGCATGAATGGCCTTGAAACGTATCGAAGGATACTCGACCGATTTCCCGGGCAGAAAGCGCTGATCGCCAGTGGTTTTTCAGAAAATGTCGATGTGCGGCGGGCCAAGGAACTCGGGGCCAGCGCCTTTGTCAGGAAACCGTACTCGATCAGCGAGATGGGCAGTGCTATAAAGCAGGCCTTGGCGAATAACGGCTGGGGAGGCGGGATCCTGTAAGGGCTCTCGATGCCCCCCGCCCACCCCC
>MGTI01000212.1 GCA_001799365.1 Desulfobacterales bacterium GWB2_56_26
CCGCTTCGGCTCGACCAACGAGATCGGGGTCTTCGAGATGAAGGAAGAGGGGTTGGTTCAGGTCAGCAATCCGTCGGAGATCTTTCTCGCCGAACGGCCCCTGAACGAGCCGGGATCAGTGGTTCTGCCGAGCGTCGAAGGGACCCGGCCGATCCTTGTCGAGGTCCAGGCCCTGGTCAGTCCGACCAATCTCGGCACGGCCCGCCGAACGGCCATCGGCGCCGATCCGCAGCGGCTGTCGCTGCTCTGCGCGGTGCTCGAAAAAAAGGGCGGGCTCGACATGTACGGCCATGATATCTTCCTGAACATCGCCGGCGGGATGCGCATCGACGAACCGGCCCTCGATGTCGGAGTGGTCTGCGCCCTGGCCTCAAGCCTTCGGGAAAAACCGATTCCCTCCACCACCGTGGTCTGCGGGGAACTGGGTCTTGCCGGAGAGGTCCGGGCTATCGGCCATGTCGATGTCCGAATCCGCGAGGCACAGCGTCTGGGGTTTTCCCGATTTGTCCTGCCCGCCAGCAACAAGGAACGGGTGACCTGGTCACCGGACATCGAACTGGTGGGGGTTGCCAGTCTGCAGGAACTGCTTGAAGTGGTTTTCGCCGCCTAGAAAGGTTCAGTAGTGAAGAAACCGCCTGGAATATATGGCTTTTCAGGGGTTGCATTTCGGAAAAACTTGTCATGAGGAGGACAAATAATGTCTGACGCCCATCACGATCATCATCACGAAGATAACAGTGTCAATGTCAAGGTAGCCCTGTTTTTTGTCGCGGTTCTCGCAGCGATTACCCTGATCGGCCTGATCAACTGAAATATTATTTTTAATCGATACGATGCAGAAAAACGGACCTGACCGGGAAGTTGTCATCCTGATGACCGACATGGTCCAGTATTCCAGTAAGTCCCTGGGGATGGAGCCGGAAGAGATACGGGATTTTCTCATCGATTATCATGACAGAATCTACGATTTGCTCGACCGGGAGGAGTTTTCTCCGGTGGAAATCGAACCTTTCGCCGGGGACGGCTGTCTGGTGATTTTCGATAAACGTCCGGGAGAGGACCGGTCCGGGGTCTGTTCCCGAGCTCTCCTGGCGACTGTCCGGCTGGCCGAGGCTGTTGCCGACGGCCTGCTTGCCGTGACCCGCATGGGGCTCCTCCTGGGTACCATTACCGAGGCCAGACTCGGCAACAGGATGGCCAAGTTCGGGGCAAGTTTTGCCGTAGCCAACCGTCTGGAGGAACTCTGCGGGTATTTCGGCATGCAACTACTCATGGATCGGGAGATTGCCCGGTATCAGCAAGGATTTGCCCCTTATCTGGTCAACATCGCCAAGGTGAGTCTGACCAGCGTGCAGCACCCGATGAACATCTTCACCCTCTATAAACCCGGGCTGCAGCATTGTCCGAGGGAGCTGGATGAAGCAAAGCTCCTGCAATTCGTCGGGATGAAAAATCAGGCGATGGAACTCTTCACCGGCAACAGTCAACAGGGGATCGAGCCCGACTTTCCCCGGGTGCGGGAGCAGTTGCTTGTTGCCCAAAGGTTTTTTCGGGAGATCACCGACCGGGAAGACCCGGCCATCGAACGTATTCTCGAATACATCCGCGAAACACCCTGTCCCGCGGACGATTTCAACGGTTGCGGGATGAAGCTTCTGGAGAAAAAGCGGGACTCCCTAGGCGACCGGCTGGTCCATCTGTCCAAGCAGTTGTTGCGGGCGATGAACCAGGACTTTTACCACGCCCTCGTTGTCGATACAAAGTGGGAGAAATATTTCAAGCTGGAATGGCGAAAAAAAGGCGAAATTATCATCAAAATCGACAGTCTCCCCGACGGGATCTATTACCTGGACAGCGGCACGGCGACCACCGTCAACAGTAAAGGAGAGGTCCTTTCAACTATCGAGGCCGGCAGCGTCTTCGGCGAGATGGCTTATTTCGGCGGCGAGCAGCGGCGTACGGCCACCGTTATCGCCGCAACCGATGTCGTCCTCCGCAAACTCGCCACCGAAGACTTTCACAGGCTGCCGGTCATTATGAACATCTTTGAACGGATTGCCATGGCCCGCCGGCGGGAAATCGCAAGCAGCGGCAACCGTCCGGAAGATAAGGCCGCATCCCAGCCGGTTGCCTTCAATTAGCACTCCGGGATACGGCCTGAATCCACTTATTTGGCGACCAGTACCACATAGGTGGAGTAATCGCCAAACCGGACCCTGAGCAGGATCTTGCCCGATTTCTGGGCCTGTTCCATCGCCTTTTTCAGGTCGTTCAGGTTGCGGATCTTTACCTTGTCGACCTCTTCGACCAGATAGCCCGGTTTGAGGCTCGCTGCATCGGCCGGACTGCCTGGCTTGACATCGGCGATAATCAACCCGCTGCCTTGCTGGTAATCGAATTTTTCCGCAAGTTCCGGGGTCAGTTCCTGCAGGGTGAGCCCGTATTTCTCCATCGGGTTCTTGTGGTTCATAGGCTTTTCCGTACTGCTGAAGCCGGAGGGTTGTTCAGCGACGGTCACCTGAACCTTCTTCTCCCGACCTTCCCGGATGACATGGACCATTGCGGTGCTGCCCGGTTCGAGCATGGCCACCCGGTTGCGCAGGTCGGAGACGTCGGTCAGCTGAACATCGTTCAATTTCATGATAATATCGCCCTGCTTGATGCCTGCCGCGCTGGCCGGGGAATTCTCCTGGACTTCGCTGACCAGAACGCCCTTCGCCTCTTTCAGGCCGAAGGATTCGGCTAGGTCTTTGTCGACATTCTGAATCACCACTCCCAGCCAGCCGCGTACTACCTTGCCTTTTTGCTGCAGCTGGTCCTCAATGGATTTGGCCATATTGATCGGGATGGCGAAGCCGATGCCCATGTAGCCGCCGGTCCGGGAAAAGAGCGCGGTATTGATGCCGACCACTTCACCGTGGCCGTTGATCAGGGGCCCGCCGCTGTTGCCTGGATTGATGGCGGCGTCGGTCTGGATGAAGTCCTCGTATTCACTGATGCCGACACTCGATCGGCCGGTGGCGCTGACTACGCCGACGGTGATCGACTGACTGAGTCCGAAGGGATTGCCGATGGCGATAACCCATTCGCCCTCTTCCAGCTTGCTCGAATCTCCGAGCGGCAGCACCGGCAGGTTTTTCGGGTCCTCGATCTTCAGCAAAGCTACATCGGTCTGGGGATCGGTGCCGACCACCTTGGCCTCGAACTCTCGGTTGTCGGAGAGAATAACCTTAATGGTATCGGCCTCTTCCACGACATGATTGTTGGTCAGGATGAAACCGTCCTTGCTGATGATGAAGCCGGAACCCTGGCCGCGCTGCTTAAAATCGCGACGCGGCATCTGCTGACGAAATTGCGGTCCGAAGAATTGTTCGAAGAAGGGATGGTTGAATAATTCTTCGGGAAGCTGGCCGCCGGGACCGCCACCCCCCTGGGTCGTCTTCTCCACCTTGATATGGACAACTGCCGGTTTGGCCTGCTTCACCACATTGACAAAGGCCTTCGACGATCGATCGAGTATGGCGGTATCGCCGCCGTTGATTTCGGACTGGGCAAAACTCATGGAACCAGTCAGGGAAAAGCTCAAGAGCAGGAAGGTGAGCATGCCAAGAACGGAAATGGGCGGTTTTTTTGTCTTCATGGAATTCTCCTTATTCGACATGAGTGGAGTGTGGGGAAGAATCAGTGGATTTTCCTCCGACAACAGGAACTTTGTATACTCTAGCAACAGTAAGCGGGAACCGAAAACCGTCAAGAAAGATTGCTGAAATGTAATCTTGGCAAAAAAAGGCAGAGAGCCGCTTGGTTTCGGCATCTCTGCCCCTTGAGTTGCCTACTGCAATGGTGGGCAACTAAGGGGCGTGAGGAGTGTAGGGGCGAAAAATCTTTCGCCCGTCAGCTGCGGATCATATCCGCGATCTGGAAGGCTACTTCCAGGCTTTGTTCGGCATTGAGCCTGGGGTCGCAGCTGGTCAGGTAGTTGCTGGCCAGTTCCTCGTCGAGGATATTATGGGCCCCGCCGGTACATTCGGTGACGTTGTTGCCGGTCATCTCGAAATGCACACCGCCCGGCACAGTTCCTTCCGACCAGTGGGTCTCGAAGAAACAGGTGATCTCCGAGAGAATGTCGTTGAAATTGCGGGTCTTGTGGCCGGACTTGGCGGTATAGGTGTTGGCATGCATCGGGTCGCAGCTCCAGACGATATTGTAGCCTTCCTTTTTGGCTTCCCGGAGCAGCGGCGACAAGGCCTTTTCGATCTTCTTCAGGCCGAAGCGGGTGATCAGGGTGAGACGGCCCGGCTCGTTGTCGGGGTTGAGAATCGCGATCAACCGCTTGATATCGTCAATCTTGTACGAGGGACCGATCTTGACCCCGATCGGATTGTGCACCCCGCGGAGGAATTCGACATGGGCGCCGTCAACCTGCCGGGTTCGTTCGCCGATCCACAGCATATGGGCCGAACAGTCGTACCAGTCGCCGGTGATGGAATCCACGCGGGTCAGCGCCTCTTCGTACTGGAGCAGCAGGGCCTCGTGGGAGGTGAACAGCTGGGTCTGGTTGATCTGCGGCGTTTCAGCGGAGATACCGATGGTCTCCATGAATCTGATGGCCTGGCTGATCTGCTTGGCCATCCGGTCGTAAGACCTTCCCATCGGCGACTGGGCGACGAACTCCTGGTTCCAGGCCTGCACCCGCTGGAGCGACCCGTAGCCGCCGCGGGTAAAGGCCCGCAGCAGGTTCAGGGTGGAAGCCGCCATGTTATAGCCCTTGAGCATGTATTTGGGATTGGGGGTCCGGGCTTCCAGGGTGAATTCCGACTTGTTGACCATATCGCCGCGGTAGGAGGGCAGCTCGAGGCCGTCCACGGTTTCCAGGTCGGCGGACCGGGGTTTGGCGAACTGGCCGGCGATCCTGCCCATCTTGATGACCGGTTTGCCGCCGGCATAGGTGAGAACGACCGCCATCTGCAGGAGAACCTTCAGAGTTTCGCGGATATTGGGTGCGGTAACCTGGGAAAAATTTTCGGAACAATCGCCGCCCTGGAGCAGGAAGGCATCGCCGGTCACCGCTTTGGCCAGGAGCTGCTTGAGGGAGCGGATTTCGCCGGCAAAAACGAGGGGCGGCAGGGAGGAGAGATTGGCGAGAACTCTTTCCACGGCCTGCGGATCGGGCCAGTTGGGTTGCTGTAGGGCTGTAAAGTTTTTCCAGCTTGATTTGGTCCAGTTTTTCTGTATGACTGACATTGCAAATCCTTTTGATGAAAGGTCTTTCTCTTGATTTTTCGGATACCGAGGTTCGGCCGGCTGAGATAGTTTACCGCCGAAATGGAGACTTTCCTTTACTAAAGTATTTTTATGCAAAAAAACAAGCAAATATTGCGTGGTAGCCGGGATTGGACCGATTCTTTCCGAAGACAGGCAGGACCTACAGACAGCACCGTTCGACATCGAAGGCGTTCAGGATGCGTAATTCCCGTTCCCGCTTGAGGCCTGTGGGAGGAGGGCGGAAATCGAGCCCGGCCACCATCTCGCGGGCGGCGGCATAGTCGGGAATGGAGGTGAGCCCATAGCCGATCCCCTTGCCGGTAATTGAATCCAGCAGTTCGGCATCGATGCCATTGGTGACAATCGCGAGCGGAATGCAGTGGGACGGGATAAGCACCCGGGCGGCGGCAACCGCGGCCCGTTCCCGGCTGACCAGGGAGCCGGGGCCGTAGCGGATGATCATGAAAGGTTTCGCGTCTAAGGAGACGGTCAGTTCGATGGTGGAAACGACGAAACAGCGGGAGAAAAGGGTCTCGATCGTGAGTCTCGGGGTGAGGGTTGCCCTGGGATATTTCTTTTCTTCCACCATCATTTTGGCGAGTTTCTGGCGTATCCGCTCGTCGTCGGTATCGGTCAACTCAACGCCTGTGAGATAATCGATCAGAGTGCCGTAGATCAGATGATGGGACTTGGGTACGGGCATGATGTCTCTCCTGGAAATATCACTTTCTTCTACAGGTATTTTCTCAAAGAAATTAATCACTGTCAAAATGGGGGCAAGAAACCTGGAGATGCAGGTGCCGGTCGTGCTTTACTCTTCTTACTCTTCCTGCCGGTTGCCGACACACTTATTAAGACGGTCGTTGATTTCCGTACATAATTGCAATTAGCAGCCGTAGTCATATGACTGTAATTGCGATATTTATTTTTCGCATAATGTACGCCAATTGACGTACGGCTTAATAAGAATTTATTGCCTATGAAACACAAAGGCGGTAGGTTCAGGGGCAATCTTTCCATTAAAGAACCAAAAAAAAGATAGCGCGAAGTGTCGCGCAAGATTTTTTGTTCGAAGCTTCTTAAACATTATTGAAAGAGGTAATATCTTTGAAACAGTTTGTTCGCCTGGGTTTGTTTGGTTCCAGTCACATTTCTCACATTTCTGAATCTAATATTTTGAAGGTACTTTTGTTTTTTACTATTTTGCGAATCAGCTTTTTTTCCGCTTCATTTCCCTTCTTTAATAATGTTGATGAACCGGCTCATGTGGATTTGGTAGTTAAATACTCTCACGCGAAGTTACCGACACCAACCTCATCGAAAATGGAACCTGATTCAGCAAGACTTTTTGTGTTGTATGGAACGCCGGAATATCTTCAACCACCCCAACCGAAGCTTGAGCCATTTTGGAAACAACTTCAGAATAATGATAAAATCAATTTAATAAATAATAAAATTATTCGCTGGATGGAAATCCAAAATCATGAATCTTTATCTCCTCCGTTTTATTATGCAGTGTGGGGTATCTGGCATAAATTAGGAAATATGTTAGGATTGGATAAATATTCTCTATACTGGCTAAAAATACTCAATATTTTTGTTTATGTAGGAATAATGGTTACAGCTTATCAATTGGCAAAGATGTTGGTGCCGGGAGATGTACGGTTTCGAATAAGCGTATTGATGCTGCTGGCAGTATTTCCGCAAGATGTTTTCTATTCGATAAATAGTGACGTTCCTTCCGCTATGATCGTTGCTTTATCCTGGCTTATGTTAATTAATGTAGGCTATGGACATTGCAATAGAAAATATATTTGGCTCACAGGGGTTATAATATCGTTAGCTGTCTTGACAAAACTGAGCAATCTTCCGTTTCTGGTATTTTCGTTGATAATTTGCGGGTGGATAATTTTTCAATGGCATATGCAATCTATTTTAAGAAAGCGGTGGTATTGGTTAATTGAACTAGGCCTATGCAGCATATTTCCGATTATTTTATGGTGTATTTATAATTACTTCATTGTTGGTGATATTTTTGCTACTAGTGGAAAAGTTGAATATTTAGGTTGGAAGGTAAAGGATCTTTCTCAAATATTTCATCATCCAATTTTTAATTTGTCAGGAATTAAAATATTTTTAGAAAACACGCTGTTGTCATTCTGGAGAGGTGAATTCACATGGCATTCAAAACACATGGTATCACCATGGATGGATCATTTCTATACTACATCGTCATTCATATTTTTTGCCTCTTCTCCATTAATTTTTTTGAAAGCTAGCAAAGAGAACAGAGATCGGTATTATTTTCTACTATGTTGTTCGTTTCTGTTGATTATCGGATACTTTTCCTTTCTTGCTCTTATTTCTGTTATCTATAACTACGGCAAATGTTGGTATCCCTCAGAAAGTTACCCGTATATGACATCTGGCCGTTTGATTATTGGAGTTCTTGTTCCATTTGTATTTATCTATATAATTGGACTTCAAAGCATATTAAAGCTATTGCATTTAGATCGTTTTTTATTGCTTGTAGTTGGGTGCATTTCAATTGCAATCATGCTTAATGAAGTTGTTCTAACTATGCCAGCAATAAAAAGTAAATTTAATTTTTTCGGATTAATATACTTGTAGCTGATTATTCTATACCGGCAGATAGAAAATCTCTATCTGGTCCTTGTGCTTCTCCACCCATGCTGCATCTCGATCCGCAGTCTCGGGGTGAGGGTTGCCCTGGGATATTTCTTTTCTTCCACCATCATTTTGGCGAGGTTCTGGCGTATCCGCTCGTCGTCGGTATCGGTCAACTCAACGCTTGTGAGATAATCGATCAGAGTGCCGTAGATCAGATGATGGGACTTGGGTACGGGCATGATGTCTCTCCTGGAAATATCACTGCAGTTATTTTCCCAAAGAAATTAATCACTGTCAAAGCGGGGGCAAGCAACCTGGAGAGGCGGGTTTCTTAGGTACTTTATTCCCTATGCTGGAGCGGCGGCTCCCGGAGTCCCGCCCGGTACCCAGCTCTTTCTGATTGACATTTCCTCTACGATATCATTAGTCTTTGCCCGGTATAGCGTCGGCAAAATGCCGCAACGGAGAAAAGTTCATCCCAGCGATAATGATCATGAATACGAACAGGAGGAATATGAAGACGAAACGAGCGATCAAGCACACTACTCTCTTATGCGCGGCATCCGCGATGTTGTTGGGCGGGGCCGGGGTTTCCCCGGCGGCAGGTCCTGTAGCCGTGGCCCCCCAGCAAAATGTCGAAGTGGCGATGGCCGACACCTCACCGGTTAAATTTTCTTTGAGCGGCGGTGCCGGCTATCTCACCGGCGAAGCCAACGAAATAGTGTACTGGCCTACCGTCGGCAACCACAAGGCCAGCGAATTGACCTGGCAGATCGACAACCTGTTCATGTTCGGCCTCGGCGCCCATCTCAAATTGCAAAACTGGCTGACGATCAACTTCGACGGCTGGTTCAAGGCAACTGACGGC
>MGTI01000213.1 GCA_001799365.1 Desulfobacterales bacterium GWB2_56_26
CTTGATTTCCACATGAGTGTTGACCATGGCGGACCGGCAGCTGATTTGCTTTTACCCGCCTTCCACATGGCGGCTCGGAATTGGGAACGACCACCATCTGCTGATCGCGCTGGTCTTGAGAATCCTAGTGCACCGAAAACAGGAACGGACAGATCGTCCGTGGACCATCATTGCGGATAGGATGGTTGAACTAAAAAATCCAGAAACTTTTAATGAGCAATGCACTGACAATCAACACACCCGACACCACTATACCGTTCCATAGTCCTTCAGCGACGGAGATCACTGTGCTTATGTATCTTTTTCGTGAATCCAATCCGAACCTTTCATAGTTGTGTGACCCAGATATTGTGTAAAATTACTCCGCCCCTACCTGCGTTTCCAGGCATGATACCTTTCCAGGAAGCCCAGAACCCGTTCCGGGGCATGGGCACGTTTCCACTGTCCGGCCGCGAATTTGTTCGCCTCGGCAAGGGTCGGGTAGGTATGGATGGTGCCAAGGATCTTTTTCAGACCGAGCTTGTACTTCATCGCCAGGACGAATTCGGCCAAGAGATCGCCGGCATGTTCGCCGAGGATGGTGACGCCGAGGATCCGGTCCCTGCCCGGCACGGTCAGGATCTTGACCAACCCCTGAGCCGCCCCGTCGGTGATGGCCCGGTCGAGGTCGGCCAGATCGAACCTGGTCACCTCGTAAGGGATCGATTTCTCGGCTGCCTCCTGCTCGTTTAAGCCCACTCTCGCCACCTCCGGATCTATGAACGTGGTCCAGGGGATCACCGAGTAGTCGGCCGCAAAGCGCTTCCACTCGCCGAACAAGGAGTTGACCGCCGCATACCAGGCCTGGTGGCTGGCGGTATGGGTGAACTGGTAGGGACCGGCCACATCGCCCGCGGCATGGATATTGGGATAAATCGTCTCCAGATACTCGCTTACAACCACCGTCCGGTTTGTAGGGATGCCCAATTCTTCGAGGCCGTAGCCGGTCAGGCGGGCCTTTCGGCCGACGGCGCAGATCAGCACATCGTAGGTAAGCCGCCGCTCCGCGCCCCGGTGTTCGACCACCAGAACCCGGCCCGTCTCATCCCGCTCGCAGCGGACGGCTCCATGTCCAATGAGGACGGTGACGCCGTCTTTTTCCAGAGCCGCCCGGGCCATTGCCGACACCTCGGGATCTTCCCGCGCCAAGAGCCTATCTGCCAGTTCCACCTGAAAAACCTGCGAGCCAAGCCGGGCAAAACTCTGGGCCAGTTCGCAGCCGATAGGGCCGCCGCCGAGGATAATCAGCCGCGCCGGCACCTCGTCGTGCGCCAGCAGGGCATCCCACATGGTCTCGCTGGTGAGAAAGCCCGACTCGGCCATCCCCGGCAGGTCGGGGACCACAGGTTCGGCCCCGGCAGCGATGACGATCGCCCGGGTGGTGAGCCGTTTTTGCCCCCCGTCGTGCAAGGCAACTTCCACCGTCCACGGATCGACAATCCGGCCATACCCCTGCAGGACCTCCACCCCCAGGCCGGTATAGCGGGCGATGCTGTCATGGGGCTCGATGGTGGCGATAATGCGGTGCACCCGCTGCATAAGCTGACGGAAACTGAAGCGGGGCGAGGTGTCGGCAAGACCGAAATGGGACCCGTTTTTCATCTGGTGCACAAGCTTTGCGCTGCGGATGAAGGCCTTGCTCGGCACGCAACCGGTGTTGAGGCAGTCGCCGCCCATCTTGCCGGCCTCGACCAGAGTTACCCTGGCCCGCACCGCCGCGGCGATATAGGCGCTGACCAGACCCGCCGCGCCGGCGCCGATGACGATCAAATTGCGGTCATAGTTCTTCGGCCTCTGCCAGCGGGCGTAGACCCGCCTTTTCTTCAGCCATTCGCTCAGCCTTTTGGCAAGAAGCGGAAAGAAACCGAGCAGGGCAAAAGAGAACAGCAGCGAGGGCGACAGGATTCCCCTCAGCCCCTCGATCTTCGCCAGCTGGGTCCCGGCATTGATAAAGACCAGCGTCCCGGGCAGCATCCCCACCAGGCTGACCCAGGAGTAGGTAAAGGTCCGGATCGGGGTCAAGCCCATCAGGATATTGATGATAAAGAAGGGAAATATCGGCACCAGCCGCAGGGTGAAGAGATACCAGGCACCCTCGGCTGCCACGCCCCGGTTGATCGGCTTCAGCCTCTCGCCGAACCGTCGCTGGACCCAGTCGCGCAGCAGGTATCGGGAAACGAGAAAGGCGAGCGTCGCCCCCACGGTTGCGGCAAGAGAAACAAGGACAAATCCCCAGAGAAGTCCGAAAATGCCGCCCCCTGCCAGAGTCAGGATAGCCGCCCCCGGCAGGGACAAAGCCGTCACCGCCACATAGATGGTAAAAAACAGCAGACTCACCGCAATCGGCGCCCGGTCGCGCCACTGCAGGAAGTCTGCCTGCCGGGCCTTGATGTTGTCGAGGGTCAGAACCTGATCGAGACCTAAGGCAAAAAAACAGGCGAAAACGCCGGCGACAGCCAAAACAATGAGGAGTTTTTTCATATGCTTGTCTTTGGAAATGATTCCTTCTCGGGCAAGGATCTCACCGGGTGGAAAGACAAGACGACGTGGGATTCCGGGAGGTTCTCTTATAGATATAGTCGAGTCGGCAGGAAATCAACCCAGTGCCCGCTGTAACGCTGCGACTATCTCCTCGATCCGATAGGGTTTGGAGAGATAATCGTTCATGCCGGCGGCGAGGCACTGCTGCTGGTCTTCCTTCATGGCGTGGGCGGTGACCGCCAGGATGGGGATATCCGGATGGGTTTGCCGGATTATCCGGGTCGCCTCGATCCCGCCCATGACCGGCATCTGCACGTCCATGAGAATGAGGGAATACGGGCCGCTACCGTTTGTAAGGGCCTCGATCGCTTCCTGGCCGTTATTCACGAAGGTCACTTTCGGCAGGCCGATGTCGCCGAGGATCTTGGCCAGGAGCAGCCGGTTCAATTCCCAGTCTTCGGCGGCAAGAATTCGAATATCGGGACGATGGGCAAAACTTGCGGCATCCGTCGTCGCGGGAGTTACACTCGCCATCCTGGCGGCTACGGTGACCGGCAGGACAAAGGAAAAGGCCGAGCCCAGTCCCGGCGAGCTTTCCAGCTGGATCTCGTTGCCACCAAGAAGCCCCACAATCTTTCGGGAGATGGACAGGCCGAGTCCGGTGCCGCCGAACTCCCGGGTGATCGAGTTGTCGCCCTGGCTGAAGGGGTTGAAAATCTCCTCCTGCCGGTCGAATGGAATACCCGGTCCGGTGTCCTCGATGCGGAAGCAGATCGAAGCCACCTCGCCCGTCTCCACCCTGCCTGCACAAAGAACCTTGAGCCGCACGTGGCCTTCGCTCGTGAATTTCACCGCATTGCCCATCAGGTTGGTCAGTACCTGATGGAGCCTGGTCCGGTCGGTAATGATCCATTCCGGCAGATCCGCCGATTTTTCCAGTAAGAGCTTAACGCCTTCCCGGGCGCCAACCCCTATCATGCTGATCACTTCCGCCACCAGGGTCTGCAGATCGACCGGCGCGAAGCTGAGGGTCAGCTTGCCCGCCTCGATTTTGGAAATATCGAGGATATCGTTGATAATCCTGAGCAGAGTCTCGCCGGAGGAGTAGATCCCTTCGATATTTTCCCGATCCTCATCGGCCAGGGTCGGCGACCTGAGCACGAGCTGGCTGAGGCCCAGGATCCCGTTCATCGGCGTCCGGATCTCGTGGCTCATGTTGGCCAGGAATTCCGATTTGAGCCGATTGGCCGACTCGGCCCGGTCCTTGGCCTGGCGCAGTTCCTCATAGGTCCGCTTCAAATCCTCATTGGCCCGGGTCAGCTGGGAAGTACGCTCCCGCACCCGTTCTTCAAGGCGGCTGTGAGCCTCATAGAGGGCGAATTCGGCCTCCCGCCGCTTGGTGATATCGCGCAACGCCCCCTCCATCCAGCACTCATCTCCTTTACATATCAGCCGCACATTGGCGGCGATCCAGACCACCGAGCCGTCGCGGTGGCGGAAAGGCAGCTCCATCTCATCCACCCGGCCGTTCTGCAGCAACTTCTCGGTCAGGAGCTGCCGCTCGGCCGAATCTACATAAAGTTGGGTGGGGATGTCGGTAATGTACTCTTTGATGTGTTCCGGACTGTCGTAGCCGAACATGGCGGCAAACGCCGGATTGACTGTGACGATCCGGCCGGCGAAGGTGGTAACGAAGATCCCTTCCGTGGCGTTGATGAAGATGGAGCGGAATTGCTCCTCCGCCGCCGCCAGCTGATCCGTCTTCGCCTTCAGTTCTGAGATATCGCGAACGGCGACCACGGTCTTTTTACCGGTGGGAATGAACCTGATCTCGCACCAGATCCGTTCTTTGTCTTCTGTGCGCACGAACTCGCGGACCACCTGGCGGCCGCCTGCAAACATCTCCTGAAACGGCGCTGGATCGTCAACCAGGCTCGATCGCCAGATATACCGGCCGACCAGGTCTTTCCTCTTCAACTTGACGAATCGGCCCGAGGCGCCGCCGCGCAGATCGACGATCCGGCCGGCCTCGTCCAGCCAGATGAAAATATCGGGGAAGACCTGAAACACGGTGCGGAGGTCGTCGTTGCGCTGGCGGAGTTCCTTCGAGCTGAGATCGAGCGAGAGCTGAATGCGCTCGATCGTCTCATCGAACTCGATATAGGCCTGTTCGGCCAGACTGGCAAAAGGCTCATAATTGCAGGTAATCCCACGCTTTTCGAGCCGTTTCAGTTGTCTCCGCAGCAGCCGGTGCACGATCAGTCCTCGGAAATTGTGGTGATGGTCATCGTCTGGTTGTGCAGCATCACCCTCTCTCCGGGCCGAAAAGGAGCGATTTCGCCGTAGGAGTAAAAGCCGGTCATGACCGGTTTGTTCAGATACGACTCCTCGACGCTTTCGGTTTCCTCTTCGGTCAGCTGCTTCAGGACCTCCTTCCGTCCCACGCAACTGATGAGGATACAGAGCTCCGGGATCTCCCCGCCCAACTCCTTCGAGATTGATGCCGCCTCGGCCGCCCCGTCGATCAGATCGTCCGGCACCGCGCGCATGAACCTGGCATAGCTGCCGGTGGGCACGTCGCCCGCAAAACCGAGGCTCTTATTCTTTTCATCGACGAACATGATGGTCCGGACAAAGGGTTCCTCCTTGTCGTCGGCGAGAATCGAGAGCGGAAAATGGAGGCCCGCCGCCGGCAGCTGATCGGCATATTTGCCGAGGTACTGCTTGTACAATTCGAGGGCCGACTGGCCGTCCAGCTCGCTCAGCACGTTACCCCGCGACCGGGTCACCAGCCGCTCCGGACCGAAGGGAACCCAGCCGCCGCTCGACCCGAAACCGATGCGCACGTGATCGCCGTAGAAGCCGATGGCGGCGATGGACGAGGACAGCACCTGGCCGTCAAAAACCACATAGCTGTTTTTGAAGGCCATGCCGTCCCCGGCCAGACCGCCGGTGACCGGGATCTCGACCGGCAACATCTCGCTCAAGCCGCGAACGATGTCGCTGCCGTTGGTCAGGAGGCCGTCGGCCAGAACGAACAGGTGACGCAATCCCTGGCGCGGGATCCTGGCCAAGAGGGCCTTGGTGGCCTCGGCGCTGTTCGGATAGTCATGGATGAAGACGGATGCTCCCGTGATAGGGGTAGCGCGAAACTTGACGACGGTTGCAATCAATCGGTTGTCGGAGACGTTGGTGCCGATTATTTCACCAGCGGTGGAGCAGCCGATCATCCGGGCCCGGGAGAACACTCCCTTAAGCCTTGCGACACAGTCCGATCCGGTGATCAGCGGCGTCGAACCGAAGATGAATACCAGATCGGCATCTCGCCTGCCGTCTGCCGGGTCTTTGTCCCAGCCTTCCCTCTCGCCCCAGCAATACTGCTCGATTTCCATATTGACTCCCTTGAGTTAAGGCTCTGGTAAAAGTATATAGTCGGGCACAAGAAAATGGAAATCTTTTCCTCTTGACGAGCGCCCCGGAAATACGCACTCGCGTCAGCTCGCCGGCACGGAATTGTTTGTTATTTTGGTGCAAGGGATTTACTATTACCGAGGAGATGGCGATGCGCTTCCCAGCCAAACCAAAAGGCCGCACGAGAAAAACTGCATGCTCGCGACGGCTGTTCCCGTAGCCGTCCCGGGCGATCAAGTCATCGATTCATAATGAAAGACTACTACAAAATACTGGGTGTCACCAGGACCTGCAATTCCGAGGAAATTCGCAAGAAATACCGGAAACTGGCCATGCAGTACCACCCTGACCGCAATCCGGATGACCCGGCCGCGGAAGAACAGTTCAAGGAGATTGCCGAGGCCTACGGGGTGCTGACCGATCCGGTCAAACGGCGGGAATACGATGCCTGCCGGACCCAGGGTACCGCCTACACCGGCAGCCGGGCCGGCGGCGGGTTCACCTACAGTCAGGAGGACATCCTCCGCGACCTGTTCCGCGACCCCAATTTTCAGAGAATGTTCAGTGGTCTATTGCGAGAGTTCCAGCGCTCCGGTTTCCGTTACAGTTCGACCTTTATCAAGAAGAGCTTTTTCGGCGGCAAGGGCGGGATATTCCTGGGCGGCATCTTCCTGCTCGGCTCGCTCGCCAACCCGTTGCTTTCGGGCACCGCCAAGAAGGCCATCGGCGGCCAATCCTCCCTGCTCAAATCTGTCGGCAGCTCCTTCAAGGCCCTGCTCGGCATGAAATCCGGTTCGGCCCCGTCCGCGCCTAAAGAGCGAATCCTCGAATACGACACCACCTACCAGACCCCGCTCACCAGCTCGGAATTGCAGCGCGGCAAGACCATCCAGATCCTCGTCTACGGCGAAAAAGGTGAGCAGACCCTGAAGGTCAAGATCCCGCCGGGCAGCCGCAACGGCCAAAAACTGCGCCTGAAGGGCAAAGGCCGACTCGGACCTTTTGGCCGGGGCGATCTCTATCTGCACCTGGTGAAGAAGGATCTGTAGGGTGCGCCATGCGCACCAAGGAGAACCAGGATGGTGCGCACAGCGCACCCTACAGGAAAACGTTTTGTAAAAAATCCGTTACTTTTCCGATTTCTGCAGGACAAACATAACGGCGAGAATGACGAAGACGCCGGGGATGACCTTCGCCTGCGGCAGGCCATGGCCCAGGGCCAGATCGATCAGCAGCACCAGTCCCGGATAGAGATAGGAGTAGGCCATCACCCGGGTGGGCCCAAGATACGGGACAGAGTATTGGGTGAGAAAAAAGGTGACGATGGTGGTGAAGACGGCGAGATACGCGACGC
>MGTI01000214.1 GCA_001799365.1 Desulfobacterales bacterium GWB2_56_26
TAGCATGACTACTCCTTTCTTCTGAATTCCTTAAATGTTCACTACAAAGCCTCTATATTTAAAAAACTGTTTAATGCGCCAGATCGTCTTCACGGACGCAACCACTAAAGCAAAGCATATGCCAGTAGAACATTTTTGCATTCGCCACATAATTGATTGTATTTACTATGTATAGTTCAGGAAGATCAACTTTTGCCCACTAACGTGCACGAACTAACCAAGTTTAATGTTTCGTTATGTTTCTTTATGTTTCCTTTTTATAAATCATTTTATGAAAAGAAGAAAACCGGTGATATCTGCCTGAAAAATATCTTTCTTTCGTTTTAACAAAATGTTACGAGCAACAACATTAACCACTGCAACGCTTGATCGCCCTCCCAAGCCAAGATACCACAACGTTATGAAACATTATGGAACTTATATTTTTCATTTATCGTTCCTGAAAGGAACATATAATGATTGGGGAGGGTGGAATTGAAGGGTGGTGGAGGCTCATCCGGCGTTCGACGGGTATTCCAAGCGTCATGTCAAGCTTCAGATGTTGTAAGCTTGCGCCGCAATTTTGTTTTCCTGCGATGCACGACTGAGAGAGCACAGCTGCGCTATGTGACCGAAGAAGTAACGAAGTCAGGAAGTCAAAATGGCAAGCAGGATACGACAGACGAGGGGCCTTCGGCAACAAAGACCTTGTTGTTTTAGATAATGTGATAGAGGGGAATGAGAGTCGGGCTCAGGTGCCTAAAGATCCATAACGTTCAGCAGCGCCGCAAGAAGCATCTTACCAACCTTTCTCCATCAGAATTTTTTTAATCCTTTCTTCATTCTTCTTTTCGGCAATAACCATCTTTTTCGCCTGGGCGGCATGGATCTTTTCGGTCAGTTCGTTGAGATCCGCGGGTTTTTCGAGCAGATCGAGGGCACCGAGCTTCATGGCCTCTATCCCCTGTTTGATGGTGGCATGACCAGTCAGAAGAATCACTTCAAGATCCGGGTTTTTCTCCTTGAGAATGCGGAGAGCCTGGATACCGTCCATTCCCGGCATCATCAGGTCGAGAATGACGACGTCAAACGAACCGGCCGCCGCTTTTTCCAGTCCCTCCAGAGGCGACGAGGCGGTTGTAACGACCATGTTTCGTGCCTCCATCCGCTCGGACATGACACTCAGGAAATCCTCTTCGTCATCAATCATCAGAATTTTTTCAGACATATTATCCTCCTGCAAATGCTCTAGAAACCGACCTGCCATGCGAGCAGTTTGCCCGATCAGGTCAAGACCAGGTTAAGATCCTTTTTTACCGAATCGACGATGAGTTTGGCCCCGCTGGCATCCAGAAGATCGGCACAAACGGCCGGAAGTTGGGCGGCAAAGTCTTCGGTCAGGCCGTCGATTCCGCAAATCCGCAGGCCGCTGCGGCCATCATTTCGTTCAGCCGCAAGCCGCAGCGTCCCCCCCGCCGTCGTTGCCCCAAAGGCGGATTCCAGACAGAGCCAGATCAGGTTCTGCACCAGAAACGGGTTGTTTTTGGCAATTATCGGCGTCGCCGGCGGCTCGACGACGATCGAAAGCTTGCGCATCGCCGCCGGACGTCCCGCCAGATTGCTAACCAGTACTGCGAGTTCATGGAGATCGACCTGACCCTCGAACCTGTCGACACTATGGGCAAAGCGACTCATATTCTTGAGTATCTCGTCGGCACGAAGGATCTGCTTGTTGAATTGCAGGCAGACCCTGTTCAGGCGGTCCGGATCGATGGCCGCTCCTTTCTGTGCGGCAAACGTCAAATCCTCGAGCAGGCCGGCGTTTTCATTGATGATCGCCAGGACATTCTTGATCTCGTGCGCGATCGAGGCGGACACTTTGCCAAAAAATTGTAATCCCGATTCCCCGAGGCTGTCGTATTCAGAATGCATGCTTCAGCCGCTCCTTCATTGCTCTATTGCCTCTTTCATTTTCTGGATAAGGATATTTATATCTACCGGCTTGACCAGATACCCCGCCCCCGTGGAGCCGGCCCGATAGTCGTCCTCCGACCCGTGGCCGGTGAGAAAAATAAACTTCATTTCCGGGTGTTGCCGTTCGAGCATCTCCCGCAGCTGGAGGCCTCCGATAACCGGCATTTTCATATCGAGCACGGCGATATCATAGACGTTTTTTCCCGCAAGAACGAGTGCATCCGCCGCCTTGGTCGCATATTCGACGGCAAAACCCCGGATGGTGAGACGTTCGGCCAGAGTGGTGACAAATTCTTCTTCATCGTCTACCAGTAAAACGCGCATCTGTTATCGCTCCTTGGTTTTTTGGGGAGCCTCGAGCGGCAGGGTCACGGTGAAGCTCGTCCCCTCACCCACCCGGCTGGCGACGTCGATTCTGCCGCCGAGCTCCTGGACGAGTCCATAGGTAATAGATAGCCCGAGTCCGGTGCCACCGGCTTTGGTCTTGGTGGAATAGAAAGGCTCGTAGATTTTCCCCAGTTCCGCTTCGGACATGCCACAGCCGTTATCGATTATCTTGGCCTTGATGCCTTCAGCCTCCACATACCTCACGCTCACCTCAAGATGGCCGCCGACGCTCATGGCGGCAAAGGCGTTATTGATGATGTTCAGGAATATCTGCTGAAGCTTACCACGATCACTTTGAAATGTCGGAATATTTTCGGCAAAATCGATTTTGATCGTGATATTCCTGTACTCGGCCTCCTTATGGAGAAAGCCGAGGACTTCCTTGATAACTTCTCCTATCTGGATCGTCTCGATAGCGCTGTCGATGTGGCGGGCGAAACTGAGCAGACGCTTGGTAATAGTGCCGCAACGCTCCACTGAGGAGAGAACCGAATCGACCAGGCCCACCAGTTTACTGTCCCCGGCATAATTTTCCTTCAGAGAGAAGATATCCTTGATCAGACCTGCCTTCTCATTGATGATCGCCAGTGGATTGTTGATTTCATGGGCTACCCCTGCCGCAAGCCGACCGATCGAGGCCAATTTATTGGTGTATTCCACTTCATGGAGAGCAATCAGTCGACGTTGATCGACAAGGTACATGTTGTTGACCATGTAGGTTGAAACACCCAAGATAACGAGCAGAATGACGGAAATACTGACCACCAGGAATCCGATCAGGATGACGCGGGTTTCGCGCCACGGTTTCATCAGCTCGTTCTTGTTTTTGATAATAACTAGAATATAAGGAGAATCGGGAATATAAGCGGAACAAATTATAACCGATTCTCCCGTTGCATTCGTTTCCTCCCTGATCTCGGTATATTCGGAATATTTCGGCACGGCATAGACCATCCTGTCGAAGACCTGGCCATGATACAGGGTCGGTGTCTGGATAATTCCTTCGCGGTTGATGAGGAACGAGTCACCCTTGCCGCCTAGCTCGAAACCGCTGAGAAGTTCATTGAAGCGTTTGGTGTCGATGGCCGAGCGCAGCACGAAAAATGAACCGTCCGGCAGAGTGTGCCGTACGCCGATAATGAGATGCGGAACCTTGCGAAAACCGAGAAACACTTCGCTGATGGAAAACCGCTTGTTCGGAATTTCCTTGAACCAGTCCTGGGTGCTGTAGTCCTTGCCCTCCAAATTATATGGACCGAAATAATTGCGTTGTATGCCAGCTGAGTCAACCATCCCGAGATCGACAAAGCCGTCGAAACTCTCTCGCAGATTCAGCAGAATGCTCTGCAGTTTTTCCGGCTGATAGAGTTCCTCGACGGAATTATCGCGGACCACAAAGGATAAGGCCGACAGTCGCTCGCTGAGGAAAAAGGAGATGGATCGTCTGGCATTCGAGCCGATACGCAGCGTACGCAGCAGATTTTCCGATTCGATCGACTTTTGGGTGAAGTTGTAGTCGATGCTGGTGATGACGATCAACGGCAGGAGCGTGACCAGAGAGGTCAACAGCACCGCCATTTTCCAAATCCGCCGAAAGTTAAACATTCGGCGATAGGGGCCTGTCGATATTTCCTTATCCCGCCAAAAATCGGGCTTGATCTGATTCAATATCGACATATTCGTTTTTTCTCTATGGCAGGGAGGCGGCGGCCTTTCGTTCCGCCGCCTCCGCCGAAATCATCACGTCGTGCTGAGGTTAGCTTCGCATTTTCTTGCCCTGCACCTTCTCGTTAGCCGCCATCAACGTCTTGCTGAGCAACTGGATGTCGACCGGTTTCTGCAGGAAGGCAAAGGCTCCGAGATCCATGCACAGGTCTTTGTCCTTCTCGGTGCCGTGACCGGTGAGGACAATGACTTCGATGTCGGGATTGCTGGTCTTGACCTGGCGAAGCACCTCGATGCCGTCGATGCCCGGCATCCTCAGATCGAGAATCATCACCTCGGGTTCTTCGTCCTTGATCATGGTCAGGGCCGATTCGCCGTCATAGGCGACGGCGGACCCCATATCCCGCATAATGAGGCGCTCGGAGAGGGTCTGGACGAAATCACGTTCGTCGTCCACCAGCAACACCTTGGAAGGCATTTCGAAATCATACCGGCGATAGATGTCCGGCTGATGAAAGCCCTTGCCTATTTTGGTGGTTACGGAGGTGACGCCCGGGACTTTTTCGACGATCGATTTCAGATCCTCTTCCAGGCGGGCGAGCATCAGGACATTCTTGTTGATGGTAAGAGTGATCGCCCCATTTTTGGCGTCGACCTCTACATTGTGCCCTTCCTGGGCAAGTTGCACATCAACCTGGGCGGCAAGCAGGAAGTCGGCTAAGGATGCCTCGGAATGGGCGGTTTTAGCCACCACATCGCTTTGGGCCTTTTCCAGAATGAGGGCGGTCGCCGCGGCAACCTCGGTCTTGTCCATCGGAATAACGATATCGTACAGCCCCGGTGTCCAGGGATCCTCACCGAGATTCAACATTTCCAGCCATGCGGCCAGGTCTTCATCCTGCTGTCGGATCTGCTGCAGGGCGTTTTTCTCGGAAATTCCTTCGCGCTGGGTCGCTTGCTGAATCCGGTATTTCAACTCGGCCACCAGGCAAACCCGCAGCACATGGCTGATCTTTTCCGGAATGAGAAAACCGATGGGCCCGGCGATCAGCAGGTTGTCATCGACCATGATATTGGCGAGCGCCAGGCGCAGATGGGCAACGGAACGTTCTTTTTCATGGGTAAAGCGATTGAAC
The DNA here is from genome assembly GCA_001799365.1 of Desulfobacterales bacterium GWB2_56_26. Lineage (GTDB taxonomy): Bacteria > Desulfobacterota > Desulfobulbia > Desulfobulbales > Desulfocapsaceae > Desulforhopalus_A. The sequence goes on from MGTI01000214.1 coordinate 5,142, forward strand.
ACCGAGGTCTTGGCGGAGAAGGCCCCAGTGATTTTCGCCTCGGTCATCCCGGAGGTCCGAACGGCCCCGGCCACTATTTCTTGAAGATCAATCGATCGGAAATGAGAACCGGCCAGAAGTTCCCCGACAACCGATGACTTATTGCTGAATGCAGCTCCTACCAGAGTTATGACAGACATAGAATCTCCTTAATTGGCAATATAGCAGACATTGGTTAACGGACACAGGCTTTCCTCGGATTTCCTATGGGCACTCTCATGCACCGCGCAAATCGCCTTCTCCATTGTCGAGAAAATATGATCCCGGCCGATTTTTTCGATCAAATGGGTCCGTTCCAGAACTTCCATGACTGACTCGTTGACACCGCTGAAGGAGATATCCAATCCGGCACTCCGGACCGTCGATACCACCAATGATAGCACTTCCTCTCCCGAAGCATCAATATCATTCATACCGTTGGCAACAATGACAATATGCTGCAGGCTCTTTTTCTTCAGCATCCTCTCGGTGATCTGATCTTCCAAGAAACTGGCGTTGGCAAAAAACAGCGG
>MGTI01000215.1:0-547 GCA_001799365.1 Desulfobacterales bacterium GWB2_56_26
GGGATGGTCTACGATGCCGGCTATAACCAGCGGTTTCTGTTGCGGTCGTATCACCCCGGCAAAGAAGCCGCCCGCCTCTACGCCGAACACACCCTCGCCGAAGGCTGCGGCGATGCGACAGTCGTGGATTTCCGCGACCGTCAGGATCTTGCGGCGGCAATCAACGGGGTCTTCCGCCGCTATAATTCGCCATTTGCGGAGCAGGAACTGCACGCCGGGGAAATTTCCCGGAGCTGTCCCGCTACGGACCGTGCCCAGTACGTGTTCGCCGGCACCCTGCTTTCCCGGATTCCGACCCCCCAGGGGATCTTCGCGATGTGGGTGATGAACTATCTTTTCGCCTTCGACGCCCCGCGTACGGAAGCCGCCGACGCCCTGGCGGTGACAAGGCGCCTGGCCGACAGCCTGCATGTGACCCCGGAATGGGCGAGGATGAACGGCGGTCTGCAGGGCAGAGTGTCGGAGATTGTTGCCGAAACCGGCACGGCCATAGCGAAGACCGTGAGCGACGGCTACTGGCAGGCGCAACGCACCAGGGAGAAGGGCC
>MGTI01000215.1:712-8057 GCA_001799365.1 Desulfobacterales bacterium GWB2_56_26
GTCGGCAAGCTCCGCCAGATCATTCGCATTCTCGTTCACCTGGGAGCTGCTGGCGGTCATTTCGCTTGCGGCATGATTGACCTCGGTAATATCCTGGGTGATCGAGGCGGTCACTGTCGAACTTTGCGCTACGTTTTCGTTGACTTCCTGAATGCCGGCGGAGGCCTGGGCGATGTTGCCCGCGATATCGGAGGTAGTGGCGGACTGCTCTTCGACTGCGGCGGCGATGGAACTGACAATATCGTCCACCTTACTTATTACCGTGACGATGTCGCCGATTTCCCTGACGCTGATCTCGGTGGAACTCTGCACGCTTTCGATCTGTTTGCGGATTTCCTGGGTCGCTGCGGACGTCTGTCTGGCCAGTTCTTTGATCTCATTGGCTACTACGGCAAAACCCTTGCCGGCTTCACCGGCGCGGGCCGCTTCGATGGTAGCGTTCAAGGCCAGCAGGTTGGTCTGCTCGGAGATCTCCGTTATCACTTCCGTGACCCGGGTAATCGCCTGGGCTGCTTTCCCCAATTCATTGATTTTCTGTGATGTCTCTTTTGATTTGCGGACAGCATCGCCGGTAATGACTTGTGCCGATTCGGAATTTCTGGCTATTTCGGCTACACTGGTGGTCATCTGCTCGGTCGCGGTCGCCATCATGCTGAGATTGGTTGCCGCCTCTTCCATGGCCGTAGCGACGGAAGCAACATTGGTGCTCATCTCTTCGGCCGCCGTCGCTACCGTATTTGATTTGCCGGCAGTCTGCAGAGCCCCGGTGGCCATCTGCTGCGAAATGGACTGAAGTTCTGCAGATGCACAGGAAAGTGTGACGGCGTTATCGGCAATTTCCTTGATCATCGTTTGCAGTCCAGCGAGAAAGGTATTGAACCAGGTAGCCATTTCCCCTATCTCATCTCTCGTCGTTACCTCAAGCCGCTGGGTGAGATCGCCTTCGCCCTGGGCGATGTCCTTCAAACGAGCCACCGCCAGGTTGATAGGTTTGGAGATCCCCTGTGAGATGAAAAATGCCAGCATCAGTGAAACAAGAAGGGAGGCTGCCGATGCCATGGCCAAGGTCATCAAGGATGTTCCTGCCTGGCTTTTCTCTTTCGAAGCATGGTCTAACAGATCATTAGTGAGTTGTTGCTCGATCTCCTGCAGGACGTCGATTTTTCGGGTGATCGTGTCGAACCACTGGGAGGAGTCGATACCGAACTGGGCTTGTTCGAGACTTGCTTTCTTCTCGGCGACATCCCTCATGCTCTGTACGTCTATGACCGCCTGATCCGTCATCTTTTTCTTAAAGAAGTCATTCTGGCCAGGGCTGGCCATGATCCGAAACATATCGGCAAAAACAGACTGCTCCGTAACCAGGGTTTTGAACCGGACATATTGCCCTTCTTTAAACCTGTCCTGGGCAAAAACGTTGATCATCAAGGCCCGCTCGATTCCGGCCCGTTCCTTGCCCATAAGAAAATTGTAATAGCCGAAGCTGATACGTTCGATTTCGGGGCTCTTGCTGATTTTGGCAATCTGACTGATGACGTAGAGCATCTTATCGTTGTGGTCGGTGAATGCGGTAAGCGCCTGCGGCCCAGTGACGCTGAAGGAATCGACGTTCCTGCGAAGGCTTTCAAGACCATTCATTTTGCCCAAAGCTTCATCAAAAGCATTCGCAAATTCAGAGCCGTACTTTTCTTTATCGATGATTTTCACCTTCTCTTTCAACGAAGCTATATGCTTATCCGTTTGGACCCGCTGCTCTGCCAGCTTGGAACCGAATTTTTCACCGGTACTGTTCAGGAATACGCCTGTCATCCCCCTTTCTTTCTGGGTCTCATGGACGAGTGAACTGATTTTTGCGGAAAGATCGGAAAGAGTCTGAACGTCCGTCATGTCCTGATATACTGAGTATTTGCCTAGTATTGCCAAGACTATGAAAATGAGGGCCAGAATGGCCGGCAGCCCCGCGGCGAGAAAAATTTTTGTCCGTAACTTCTTTATATTACGCATAAGAACGCTCCTGCTTTTGGCGAATTGCCCGTGGCGCACGCAATTCGGGTATTGTTTTTCGTCGTTAATTTTTGCAGTAACCGATATGCAAAGAAAATCGCAAAGTTTGCCGGCCGGCGCAGACCACCCCGTCAAGAAGCTTTTACCTGGAAGAAAAAGATCCCATTGCCTGAGCGGTCAGACTTTTCAAAAAAGTATATGTGGTATTTTTTTCACGATCAAGGAATACCACGATGTGGCACATTTTTTCTTTGCGAAGCGTCACGAGCACCATCACTACAACACCCGACCGCGGGAGGAGATCGTAACAAAAACTTGCCGGATTCGGCAGAAGAAGATAACGTGGTTTCCATTAGTTGAGCCGCTCAGGGCAAAGAGTCATTTGAAGCCATCGTGGAAAATATTTCCAGGGTTTCTCATCACCTCTTCTTGTCATGTTCATGAAATTTATATTCGGGAGTTCGTCCGGCAAAGGCAGTGGCCAAAAATACGGGAAGTGTTTTATTTATTATTGGTTGAAAGTCTTGCTCTGACCAAACTTATGAGTTAGGTTCTGCAATAATGGCTAACTCTGTCGATCCGCCTGCAGTCAAGAACGAGTCAATGGGCATCTTTTCTGCTTCGAGGGGCGTTATGAATCCGACACGATCCCATGTTGCCAAGATATCACCCATTTCTATCGGTCAAGCCCTCCGTCGGGAGCGGCTGCTGGCCTTGCTGGAGCCTGATTCTCCCACCAGGGCGTTCTGGATTTCCGGGCCGGGCGGGGCCGGCAAGACCACCCTCATCGCCGATTTCCTCGACTCGAAAAAGTTGCCAAGCCTCTGGTATCAGGTGGATTCGCTGGATGGCGACCCTGCCACCTTTTTCTACTATTTCGGCCGGGCCACCGAGCCGCTGCTGGTCGAAGAGCATAGTCCGCCGCTGCTGACCCGGGAATATCTGCCCGAGATAGATATCTTCATCCTCCACTATTTCGAAGCCCTCTTTCAGCGGCTGCGCCCCGGCAGCTGGCTGGTCTTCGATAATTTTCAGGATGCCCCTGAAGGTTCGCCCCTGCCGCGGATCCTCCACGCCGCCATAAAGCAATTGCCGCCTCATATCACCGTGGCCGTCCTCAGCCGGAGCGATCCGCCGCCGAACATGGCCAGGTTTATCGCCAACCGGACGCTCAAGCATATCGGCTGGAATCAGCTGGCCTTTACAGCAGATGAATTCACCTCCTTTCTGGATTTCTCAGGCAGTACGGTCGCAGCCCCCGATGCCGCCCGGCTCCATTTCTTGACCAAGGGCTGGATCGCCGGCGTCGTTCTCTGGCTGCTCCACTATTCCGGCGAGGAGATCCCCGATACTGTGCCCGCCCAATGGACGCCGGAGAATATCTTCGATTATTTCGCCAGCGAGATCCTCGAAAAAACCTCGGCTGAGATCCGGACATTTCTTCTGCAGACCGCCTTCCTGCCGAACATGACCGTGGAGATGGCGGAGGAATTGACCGGTATGCCGGCTGCGGAAATTCTGGAAAGTCTGTATCGGAAGAATTTTTTCGTGGAAAAACACCGGCTGCGGCTGGTCAGCTATCAGTACCATCCGCTCTTTCGCCGGTTTCTGTCCCTGCAGGCGGTTCGTTTTTATGATGCGGGGGCCTTGCAGTCGCTTCGCTGCCGGGCTGCAAAGATTTTGGAACTGCATGATTTGGCCGAAGAAGCCTTCCGTCTGTACAGTCAGGTCGATGCCTTTGGCCCAATGCAGACCCTCATTCTATCGCGAGCCCAGGTCCTGATCGACCAGGGGCGGTATACCGTCCTTTCCGCCTGGATCGACACCTTGCCCGAAGAGCAAACCAGGGACCATCCTTGGCTCCTCGTCTGGAAAAGCGTCGCCATGGTGCCATACGATCCCAAGGAAAGCGTCAGACTGGCGACTGAGGCCTACCGGATTTTCGCCAAAAACAACGATATCGCCGGCCAGGTCCTGAGCTGGTCGACGGTGGTCGACATCCTGACTATGATGCGTAGCGGATTCGCCCAACTCGACGGCTGGATCGAAGAAGGGGGACGTTTAGGCGACCTGTTGTCGGACGATGACGAAAGCATCGGCCTCAGCAGCCGATTCGCCGCTGCCATGCTGATGGCCCTGCTGCTGCGCAATCAGGGCCATCCGGAAATGGAAAAATGGCAGACCCGCTGTGAAAAGCTGTTCTTTCGCTGCCGCGATCAGCAGATCGCCGTAGCCCTCATCAAGAATCTTTTCTGGTCCTATTATTGGCTCGGTCAGTTGCATAAGGCTCTGAACATGGAGAGCGGCCTGAGAAACCTGCGGGATTCCGGTACGCTTCCGCCGTTCGGACAGATAATCATGGGCGCCTTGCTCGCCCTGGCCGGCGTCATGCGGGGGGATCATCCGGAATGCCACAGATTGGTCCGGGAATCGCTCGATCTCGCGGAGAAAACAGGTATTCATGTATTCGATTTCCTGATTGTCTCCTTTTCCGTCTACAGTGCGCTGGGTCAGGGCGAACTGCAAACGGTGCAGCCGCTGCTGACGAAACTCGAAGGGGCGTTATCCAATTATGCCATCTGGGATAAGGGGCAGTACCATTATCTCCTTGCCTGGTATGCCATGCAGGACGGCGATCTGCAAAATGCCGAAGAACACCTGAAAATTGCGCTCAGTCTGGAAAAGGCCTGCGGCAACCCACTGACCATCGCCCTCTGCAAGATCCTCCGCTCCCAACTGCTCCTCGAACTCGGCCGTCCGGCCAAGGCCGAGGCGGTGCTGGGCAGCATGCTGTCCGAGCCGCGTCTCGGCCACAACAGAATTCTGCCTTTTCTGGTGGCGCTCGCCCAGGCCGACTGTGCCTATTCGCAGCAGCGGGAAGAAGAGGCAAGAGACTTATGCGCCAGGGCCTTTGCCGCCGCCAGAAAGGAGGGCCTTTGGATTCCGTTCGGCTTGAGCAACAAAAGGCTCAGCGTTGTCTGCAGCAGGGCACTCCAGGCGGAAATCGAAAAGGAGATGGTACTGGAGATGATCAAGCGGTGGAATCTCAAACCTTCGACCATAGACAGTGCGAGCGAACCCCAGCCGTGGCCGATCCGCATTGTCGTGCTGGGACGTTTTTCCATTCATTGTCATGAAGAGCCGCTCACCCTCTCGGCCAAGGCACCGAAGAAGCCCCTGGAGCTCCTCTCCCTGCTCATCTGCGCCGGGCAAAACGGCATCCTCCGAGAGACGGCAGCAGACAAATTGTGGCCGGATTCGGACGGCGACCGCGCTATCCGCGCCCTCAACACCACGGTGCACCGGTTGCGTCGGCTGTTGGGCGACGACGAGGTGGTAGCCCAACAGGGCGGCCATCTGATGTTAAACAAGGAGCGCTGCTGGGTCGACTGCTGGCGATTTCAATCGCTGGCCCACCGCAGCAAGGGACCGGTCCAGCCGGAAACTGCCGAGAAAATTTGCGCCGAGGCCCTGAGCCTGTATCAGGGCGAATACTCGATCGGTTACGGATTGAGTGCGGCGGTGAGGTATGCGAATCAACTCCACAATTACTGGCTTGATGTGGTCGCCGCGACTCTGCCGGCATCCGCTGCCAGAGGTTTCAGCGAAGACGCCGGCCGGGCGATCCGGCAGGCCTTGACCGCGGATGATTCCGCGGTCGCGATCTTCCATAAGATGATCGGCTCCTACCGAAAGAGCGGAGCAACCGCAGAGGCGGTGGATTTATTGCAGCACTGCCGCAATCTGCTGATGGAACAGGGACTCGCCTTGGGGCAAAAGGCCGAAGATTTCCTCAAAGACCTGCGAAAACCCTGACCTGTTGCACCCATCGTGCCGCTCGTGTCAATTACCGTCAATCACGAATGGGCGAGCGCTTTCGTTGTAACGGTTTCATCCTTTTTCTCACCTCGGTCTGCGGTAAAAAGATTGAAGCATCTGCCCACGAGCCAGACCGCCAGGATGCCAAGAGGCAGGATGATGTTCATGGCTACAGGCAGAAACAATACTAAAACTATGAAATCCGATACGTTATACAACATAGCTTGTCCTCCTCTTCGCATTTTTTGGTAATCGACGCCTGTGCCATTTCCGCATTTGACAACCAACACGGTCGTTTGGCGTCGACACTCCACGCTGCCCTTTCTCGAACCCGTCCTCCATGCCGGGTCCCGATGGCGGGGCAAGCCATCGAATAGTCACTTCCTCTTTCTGTCTCAATCATAGCAGTTCGGTGGTTACAGATAGATTACCGATGGATTACAGATATGCTGAGCAGAAAAATTTATTAAATGATCTGTGATATCATTGTGTTACCAATGCGTTTTTTTTGAGGATAAGGAAACAGCCTGTAAGGGGAAACCTTGTGCGGTTGATGCAAAATCATCGCCATTCCGCAGTGGTGGGATCGATCACCGTTTGGATCCTGGAAACGCGGGAAATCGGGAAGCCGCCTTTTTGGGCATGCTCCCGGATCATTTCCTCATCCGGCGCAATGTATTCGCAATACATCTTGTCCCGGGCGATATAGCTTTGCACCCACTGGATTTTTGTCCCCATTTGCCGTAGCGCGTTGATGGATTTTTGCGAAACGTCGTGGAGTTCTCGGGCAGTAAACGTACTTGCCCCGGATATTTCCCTTTCGACAATGTATCTCGGCATAGCCACTTCCCCTTTTTCGGAATGACTTAGAAAATCGACAGCACCAATGGTCATTCAGAGCTGTCGGCCTGTATCCCTTTTACCTGCTTTCACCTTAGCAGTTCAGTGGTTACAGATGGATTACCGATGGCTTACAAATGTGGCGAAAGGAAAAAATTCCGCGGGATGACGGATCACCTTGCTGCGTGTCAGGTCACAGCAAAATTTTATCCGACCAGTGCACGGCGAATTTCACCAAGCCGGTGAAGTGCTTGAGTTTCAGCTTTTCTTTGAGGTTTTCCCGGTAGGTGCCGATGGTTTTGATGCTGAGGTGGAGGCGGTCGGCGATTTCCTTGGTGGAATAGCCTTCGCCGATCAGGCGCAGAACTTCCAGTTCGCGGTTGGTGAGGATGTCCAAAGGAGATTTGCTGCCCCCGCTCTGCGGGTTCATCAGCCGTTTGAAGACCTTTTCCTTGACTGTGTTGCTGGCGTAAATGTCGCCCTGCAGCACATGGCGGATGGCCTCGACGACTTTCGGGATCGCCTCCTGCTTCATGATATAGCCGAAGGCACCGGCCATCAGGGCGCGTTCGGCATAAAGCGATTCGTCGTACATCGACAGGACCAGCATGGGCAGCCCTTCGTACTCCTTCTTGATCTCCTGGACCAGGTCGAGGCCGTTGCCGTCTTTTAAGGAGATGTC
>MGTI01000216.1:0-18549 GCA_001799365.1 Desulfobacterales bacterium GWB2_56_26
TTCCTGACAACAATTCGCATTTTCCTGGCGATTTTCCAGTCCCGGGTTGTGTTTCTCAGCACCTTTGATTCGCTGTGTCATCAGCGTGTCTCACCTACATCCTTCCGCTCTCCCGGCAAAGTACCTGATTCGGCACCCGATTCCGCGATCCCGCCTTCGTCAGATCATAATTTAAGTTGCGGCAACTTCATGAGGTGGCATGGTTATTGAAAAACATAAGCAAGACCTCACATCAAACCCTTAATAGCAATCCAATCAATGACATACGGATTGCTGGATAAAGAGGAGAAATTGATATGAAAGGAAACAATTACTTCAACAAGGGCCAGCGCGCCTTTATGCTTGGTGATCTTCAGGAAAGTGCCAAAATGTTCAGCAAAGCTCTGGGGGAAGAGTACGAGCCGGTAAAAACCCTGCTCAGCAGGGGAGCGGTATATCTTACCACTCAGGAGTATGCAAGGGCTCTGGAGGATTTCAACTTGGTGCTCGAAATCGATGGAAACAACGAAAGAGCTTATTATTACCGGGGAATAACATACCTCAGGAAACGGGAATATGAACAAGCGGCAGCAGATTTCGATAATTCGCTTTTCCTCAACTCACAGAGAGGTACGGCATATTTTGCCCGCGGCGTGGCCTGGACGATGTTAGGTGAGCAGGACAAGGCGCTTGCTGATTTTGAACAAGCGGTGGCGTTTGCACATGTTGAAGCGAAGCAAATTTTTAACATATTCGGGAAGGAACCTGCGTTGCTCAAACGATTTAAGGATCTTTGGGAAGGACAGGAATGGAGCACGTTCCCGAGGATTTTCACAGAAGTGGAACTCAACACGATCAAGGGCTGGAGGGAATAGCATATTGATCAGTGTGTTACGGTGGATGTCCGATCTCCCCGGACCTTATTCCTGACAGAAAGGATGTGGCACATTTAAAAGGTAGGTGGAAGATCAGCCAATTTAAAGATCTCCTTGAGAGCGGTGCACTCAGACTGGAAGGAGGCATTCCATGGGGTAAAGGATGTAATTCGCGACGCGCTTTTACCGCCGATCCATGATGTGTGAGGCCTCTTCGCGGATTTCCAACTTGGTCTCATTACCATCCCGATAACTTGTTCCCCGTTCTTTCCATGGTTATCTCTTAGTTGAGTCGCATTCGACTGAGAAACGAGGGGTAGAAATATGGATGAACACTGCCGGAAGGCTTTACAGTATCTATCTGGAAATGCTGCCGAAACTTCCTCCAACGGGAGTTGCAAAATCAAGAACTCGGATGCCACGGAAGTCGAATTGCTCGACTCGTACTCCCGGGCGGTAATCACCGTGGTGGATACGGTGGGTCCGGCGGTCCTGATGGTTTCGCGGAAAAAATCCGGAGCCCGCAACTCTTCCGAACATGAAGGAGCAGGCTCCGGGGTAATTATTGCTCCGGACGGCTATATCCTCACCAACAACCACGTGGTTCAAGGAGCGGATGCGCTCTCGGTGACCAGGCAGGATGGCGCCACGCTCGATGCGGTGCTGGTCGGAACCGATCCGGCAACCGATCTGGCGGTTATCAGGGCCAATGGCTCTCACCTTCCCTATGCGGTACTCGGGGATTCGAAAAAACTGAAAGCAGGCCAGCTGGTCATCGCCATCGGCAACCCATACGGCTTCAATTCCACCGTATCCACCGGCGTGGTGAGCGCTCTCGGCCGCACCCTGAGGAGCATGGAAGGACGACTCATCGAGAATATTATTCAGCACACCGCTCCCCTCAACCCGGGCAATTCCGGCGGTCCGCTGGTCGATTCGAGGGGAAGGGTCGTCGGCATAAATACAGCCATAATTTCCATTGCGCAGGGGATCGGCTTTTCCGTGCCCGCCGACACCGCTGTCTGGGTTATCTCGGAAATCCTCGTCAACGGCAGGGTGCGTCGCGGCTTCCTGGGGATCGCAGCCCAGCGACGGCAGCTGAATCGCCGTCTGGCCCGATTGCATAATTTAGAAAATAATTACGGCGTCGAGGTGGTCGGTATCAATCCGAACGGACCCTCGGAACAGGCCGGAATACGAAAAGGAGATCTGATCGTCTCTGTAAAAGGAAGAAAGACGGAAACGGTTGATGACATTCACCGTACTCTTTCCGATCGTGAGCTGGGAAATTCCATCGACCTCGTTATTCTCCGTGGGCAGGAGCGAATGGTTCTGAATGTTACACCGGCCGAAGCGGTTCAATGATTTTTTTACACCCCAATTGCTGACAAAAAAGGACAGAATCCATGAACAATAACGAGGGGAAAGAACCAAGCAGTTCGGCCGGCACTCCGCTTTTCTGGTCGTCTTCCGGAGACAGCCGGGGCGAGACGACTCTGACCTACGACGACTCGATACCTGGGAATTCTTTCTGCTGAAAGAATTCAGATTGCCGGGACCACGCGGAAACATTGAACTCGCCCAGGTTGTTGCCGACGAAGGCAACCTGGAACTCTTTCGGCGTTTACAGCCTAATTCGCCCAACCATCCGATAGTAGCCAATCAGTAAACAAGCGACTTGCCTTTTATCTCATCTTTTCGGCGTTCATATTCCTGCCGAGTGATCCGACCAGCCCTGTAGTCTTCATCCAAATCGTCAAGGGCCTTTTTATTCTGGTATTCATAAGCGGCTCCCGCGGCACCTGCTCCTACTGCTGCGCCACCGACCGCGCCTCTACCACAGCCGGACAGGAACAACACAGGGAGGATCATTGCCAAAAAAACATATCCTTTCATTTTCAACCTCTTCAATTACCGTTCTTGCACACGAAGCCTGTTCGCACGTCCTGCAGTCCTTGCACCTCATTTCATTCTTCCGCTTCTTCATTTTCTGCTCTCGACAGGCTCCCAGAATTTGTTAAAATTGTAAATACACTCAACGGGTAATCAAGTGGCACCCTCCGGTTTATCGCTCCTCTCACCCACTACCCCGGCGAATGAAATCCTACAATTCTTCGAACCGGTTCAGCCCAAAACGGGGCCGATCAAATCGAGAGACAGAACACGGGAATCAAAGATGTGCTCCGCGGGAATCAAGTTTTCAGTGATTCTTCCCGAAGTCAAAATACTGAGAGTATGCATCGATGGATCACAGATCAAAGGAAAAAACTTTAACAAACCTCCCTTATCGAGTTACGGAAGAAATGTATCGTGCTCTCTTTGAACAGGCTGCCGACGGCATCTTTATTTCGGATAAGCAAGGCCGCTATGTGGAGGTTAACCGGCGCGGTTGTCAAATGCTGGGCTACACCAGAGAAGAAATGCTGGATCTATCCATGCAGGACCTGATCCCAGAGGAAGAACTGGCCCGTGCCCCCCTGCGACTGGATGAGCTGCGGCTCGGCAGTTCCCTGCGCAAGAGACATCATCTCCGCTGTAAAGATGGGCGACTGCTGACAGTCGAGATCAGTGCGCGGATGCTCGCCGATGGCTTTTTTCTCGGCATAGTGCGGGACATAGGCGAGCGCGAGCTAGCCGAACAGGAGTTGCAGCGTTCCAACGACCTGCTTCAGGCCATCATCAAGGCCGCACCGGTCGCCATCATTGGCCTGGACCTTGAGGGGAACGTGCAATGGGTGTGGAATCCGGCGACGGAAAAGATGCTCGACTGGAAAGCCGAGGAGGTTATGGGGCGGCCATTTCCCTCCGTGCCGGTGGAGGGCATGGCAGAATTCAGGGGCTTTCGGGAACGGATTCGCAGCGGCTTGACCCTCGACGGCGTGGAGGTTCGACGACAGCGGCGGGACGGCAGCCCCATCGATTACAGCATCTATGCCACACCTCTGCATGATAACGGGGGCGGGATCATCGGCAACATCGCCGTGCTGGTGGATATCACCGAGCATAAGCGGATGGAGGAAGAACGACAGGCCCATCTCCGATTCTTTGAGAGCATGGACAGGATCACCCGAGCCATGCAGGGAACGAACGACCTCCAGCAGGTGATGAATGATGTTCTGGATATCATTTGGGCGATATTCGGTTGCGACCGGGCGTTTCTGATCTATCCCTGCGATCCGGAGGCACCTTCGTGGCGGATGCTGATGGAGCGTGCCCGACCGGAATTGCCCGGTGCTTCGGCCTTAGGGGTTGAAGTGGCGATGGATGCGGATGCTGTCAAGTCGTTTCGCACCATACTGGATGCAGATGGCCCGGTAAAATTCGGTCCGGGCTCTCAGCACCCTTTACCGCCGGAGGTGGCCAAGCAATTCAGCATCCAATCCCAGCTAGCAATGGCGATTTATCCCAAGACAGGCCAGCCCTGGCTGTTCGGACTGCACCAGTGTTCGCACGAGCGGATCTGGACGCCGGAAGAGGAGCGGCTTTTCCACGAAATCGGCCGGCGGTTGACCGACAGCCTGTCCAGCCTGCTGGCCTATCGCAACCTGCGCGAAAGCGAGCGCAGGCTTGAAAAGGCTGAACGCATCGCCCATGTCGGCTGGTGGGAGCGCGACTACGGAGCCGGTTGCATCACCCTTTCAGACGAAGCCAGCCGCATCTTCGGACTGCCGCCGACGGAACGCTGTCACGACCTGGCCACGTGGCACGAGTTGATCCATCCGGAAGATCGGCCCCAAATAGTTCAGGCAGCCGCCGACGCTCTGCGAGGCGGCCCACGCTATGACGTAGAATACCGCGTGATCAGGCCAAACGGCGAAATGCGCACCGTCCACAGCCGGGGCGATGCGAGGAGAGCTGTCGAGGGCCAGCCCCGGCGTATGTTCGGCATCCTGCAGGATATCACCGAACTCCGGCAGGCGGAAGACGAACTCCGCGCCGGCGAAGAACGCTACCGCGCCTTGTATCGTGACAATCCGTCCATGTTTTTTACTTTGGATGGCGAGGGAACAATCGTTTCGGTCAACGACTTTGGCGCCAGCCAACTGGGCTACACGCCGGCAGAACTGGAGGGGCAGTCGATTCTGAACCTGTTTTATGCGGAAGATCAGGCACCTGCTCACGAACAGATGAAAGTATGCCTGCAACACCCCAGGCAAATATTTCACTGGCAGTTCCGCAAGGTGAGAAAAGATGGCAGCCTGATCTGGGTCGAAGAATACGCACGGGCAGTAGACAGGCCGAACAGAGACATTTCTGTTCTTGTCGTCTGCCAGGACATCACCGCTCGAAAGCAACTTGAAGCAGAAAACGAACAGCTGACCGCGCAATTTTACCAGACCCAGAAAGTGGAATCCCTTGGCCGACTTGCCGGAGGGATTGCTCATGATTTCAACAATCTGCTCATTCCAATCATTGGCTACACGGACTTGGGCCTGAGAGAGCTGACCGCTGGGAGTAAACTTCATGCCGATTTAACGCAAGTGAAAAAAGCAGCAAAGCGGGCTGCCGACCTGACCCGAAAAATCCTGGCCTTCAGCCGCCAACAGGTCTTGGAACTGAGCGTTCTCGACCTCAATGTTGTTATCGTAGAATTCAACCAAATGCTCCGACGGATGATCGGGGAAGACGTTCTATTACAAACGTTTCTTTCCTCCACGCTTGATCCGGTCAAGGCAGACAGGGGGCAGATCGAGCAGGTTTTGATGAATCTGGCGATCAATTCGCGCGACGCAATGCCGGGAGGTGGGAAACTCTCCATTGAAACGGAAAACGCTTTTTTGGATGAGGCCTATGTAAGGAAATATGCAGGGGACCTGTCTCCCGGGCGCTATATCATGCTGGCCGTCAGCGACACAGGTCAGGGAATGGATGCCGAGACCCAAAGGCGAATTTTCGAACCATTCTTTACGACCAAAGCAAGCGGCAAAGGCACAGGTCTGGGCCTGGCCATCGCTTACGGGATTATAAAACAACATCAAGGACATATTTCGGTATACAGCGAACCCGGCCATGGCACTACCTTCAAGATATACCTGCCTCAAGCAAAAGAAACACTTCCAGGTCTTCTCCCTTCGATCAAAGAACCCACCTCAATGTTTGGCACAGAAACCGTACTGGTGGCAGAAGATGAAGATATGGTACGAAAACTTGTGTGCGAAACACTTCAAGCGCACGGTTACGACGTGGTTGAAGCCGCAAGCCCCACCGGTTGCCTTGAACTTGCCTCGACCAGAGCCACTATCCATCTCCTGCTGACCGATGTCATAATGCCGGAAATGAATGGGCAGGAACTTTACCGGAAGCTGACAGCCATCCATCCGAACTGCAGAGTGTTGTACATGTCGGGATATACGAACCATGTGATCGCCGATCTCGACATTTTGGGAAAAGGTGTCAATTTCTTGCAAAAGCCTTTTACAATTCAAGATCTTATCAAAAAAGTCAGAGAGGTCCTGGAATGATGGGGTCAAGATCTTTATCTTTGGCATGTAAATCTTTCTGCTGACGATGAGGCCAACTGAAGTGCATCGCATTGATGAGGAAGGAGTTACATTGATTTCCCGGATACTGTTGATTTGCTTGCCGCTTCACCTGCATCCTCGGGCTATCCATGGATGACTATCTTTTTCTCTTTGCAGGTGTGATCTGCGCCGGAACCGGAGGGGAGTTTTTCGTGCGCGGTACCGTGGGGATCGCCCACTGGGCCCGTCTTTCCCCAGGCATTATCGGTGCCACCGTCGCGGCATTCGCCACATCGAGCCCGGAACTCACCGTTTCGGTCAACGCCTCCCTGGCCGGAACGCCGCAGATTGCCCTCGGCGACGCCCTTGGCAGCAATGTGGTGAACATAGCCCTGATCCTCGGCATCGGTTTGTCGATTGCGGGCATTCACAGTCCCCGGGACAGTGTGAAACGGGACTTTCCGGTGGCTTTGTCTGTTCCCGCAGTCACAGGGATTCTGGCTTTTGATGGGACAATCTCCCGGTTCGACGGCTTCCTGCTGCTGAGCATGTTCATCGCCTGGCTCATAGCAGTCGTTATCGAGGCGCGAAAACAGCGCAGCGCTGCGGATGCTGTTCTGGGTGAGCATCGAGGCTGGCTGGCTGCGTTGTTGAGCATAGTGGGCCTTGTCCTGCTCGTTGCCGCGGGACGGCTCATTGTCGCCGGAGCGACAGGCATTGCCGCGTCCTTCGGCATCGATGCATTCGTTATAGGAGCAACCATTGTTGCCATTGGTACGTCGGCACCCGAACTGGCGACAACCATTATCGCGAAACTGCGCCGGCACGATGAGGTAGCGCTGGGAACGATACTCGGCAGCAACATTTTTAACGGTCTGTTGATTATTGCGATTGCTTCGCTGATCTCACCCATAACCGTTGCATGGCGTGAAGCGGCAACGGCATTGGCTATAGGAATGTTGTCTCTGGTGTGCATCGTTCCCTCGCGAGGCGGCTTTATCGAACGCAGGCGTGGAGCGTTGCTGCTGGTATTGTATGCCGTCTATCTCACTGTCATTGTAAAATATCAATAAGCACGGCAACCGGGGCGGCCTGAGAGGTAACCAATGTTTCTTACACGATTGAGCGGCAGCGCAGTTCTTTTCGCCACCCTTTTTTTGCTGGCACTCTTACCCTCTGGGTGCGGTTTCACCGTCATACCCCCTCCCTTGCCGGTACATCCGGCGCCGGTTTTTCTCCTCGATCATGGCGGGCATGCCAGTCTGGTCCTGCCGGCGGACGAGGGGATGGTCCGGTACTCGTACGGCGACTGGGAATGGTATGCCCTGGGGCGGACCGGGGCTGCCGAAGGGAGCCGTGCCCTGATCGGCCCCAATCCGGCTGGGCTGAGCCGGAAGATACTTTCCGTCTCGCCGACGGAGGAAGCTATCCGCCGGACCCTGCCTTTCGAAACGGAACACATTTTCCTTATTTTGGCGGAGGGGGAAAGCGTTGTCCGCCTGAGATATCGACTGGAGGCGATATTTCTCGAAAATCGACAGACCCTCCATCACAATCCGGACCTCGGTATCGATTTCGTCCGGCATCCGGAGCCCTATTCCCTGAGCCACAACAGCAATACGGTGGTGGCCGGATGGCTTCGCGAACTGGGCGCGGAAGTCCGGGGCAGCGGGCCTTTCTCCAGTTGGACGATTCAGCGGGATCGTTGAGGGCTCTCGATACCCTGAAGCTCCTTCACGCGGGAAACTTTGACTTTGCGCATGAAAAGGTTACGTTGTCGAAAGAGGATTTCCTGCCCCTAACCCCTCATTCTCCAAAAGCCATGATCAAAACAATCTCCACCGAAAAGAAGCCGATCAAACTCTGGCTGAGCGATATCGACATCGACACCCTGCAGCAGGCCAAAAATCTCGCCAACCTGCCCTTTCTCTTCCGCCATGTGGCGATCATGCCCGATGCCCACATTGGCTACGGCATGCCCATCGGCGGGGTGGCGGCGACCGAGGATGTGATTATCCCCAACGCGGTGGGGGTGGACATCGGTTGCGGGATTGCGACGGTGCGGACTTCGCTGTCCGCCACCCTGACGCCGCAGCTGAAAAGCATCCTCCGGGCCATCCGCCAGAGCGTGCCGCTCGGCTTTGCCCACCACAAAAAGCCCCACCCGGGCGGCCGGATGCCGGAATTCGGCCGGGGGCGCACGGAAAAGGACCTGCCCATCGTCGCCCGCGAGTACGAGAGCGGCCTGCTCCAGCTCGGGACGCTCGGCGGCGGCAACCACTTCATCGAGATTCAGCTGGGCGACGACGGCCATGTCTGGATCATGATCCACTCCGGCAGCAGGAACATCGGCTACCGGGTCGCTCATCATTACAATCAGCTGGCGGCCAATTACAACAGGACTCACGGCGCCCTCGTCCCTGAGAAATGGCAGCTCGATTACCTGCGGCTCGACTCCGAGACCGGCCTGCGCTACCTGCAGGAAATGACCTACTGCGTGGAATTCGCCGCGGCCAACCGGCAGGCGATGATGCAGCAGGTGACCGAGATTGTAGGCGAGATCGAGCCGTCGGCAACCTTTGCCCCCATCCTCGACGTGGCCCACAACTATGCGGCGCGGGAAAACCACTTCGGCCGCGAGGTGATCGTCCACCGCAAGGGGGCAACCCGGGCGCTGGCCGGCGGGATGGGCATCATTCCCGGTTCCCAGGGCAGCGCCAGCTATATTGTTCGGGGTAAGGGCAATCCGGAAAGCTTTTCATCCTGTTCACATGGTGCCGGGCGGAGGCTGGGGCGTAAGCAGGCCCAGCGCGAACTCGATCTGAAGACCGAAGTGGCCCGGCTGGAACAGCAGGGCATCCTCCACGCCATTCGCGGCAGAAGGGATCTGGAGGAGGCGGCCGGCGCCTATAAGGATATCGCCATGGTGATGGGCAACCAGAGCGATCTGATTGAAATCGTGACTACCTTGAAACCGCTGGCGGTGGTGAAGGGATAGCGCCGCAACGTTCGAGAAAGGCTGCGGTTTCGCTGATCACTGCCTCCGGCCGGTCCCGATGCGGCGAATGCCGGCAATCCGACAGAACAAGCAGCTCGGCGTGGCCAACCCGACGCTTGATGCCGTAGATCTGTTCAAGGCTGGCGTACTCGTCGTCTTCTCCCTGGATGGCCAGAACGGGGCAGCCGATCTTTTCGAGTTCCGCTTCAATATTCCAATCGCTAAATGCCGGGTCCAGCCAGATATCGTTCCAGCCGTAGAAGGCCGAATCGACATCGTCATGGTAGAGTGCCAGCCGCTCCCGCAGGCCATGTTCTTCATAGGCCGTGCGCGCGACCCGGATGTTTTCGAGACTTATTTCCTCGACAAAATAATGGGGAGCCATCACAACGATGCCCGGAAAACGGCCGGGCATACCAGCCGCAGCCAGCAGGGCGATGCTCCCGCCATCACTGTGACCGAACAGGAAAGGACGCGTCACGCCGAGGATGTCGAGAAATTTCGGCAGGACCTCCATCGCCTCGCGGTGCAGATAGTCCGGAGAAAAACGCTCCCCGGCGGGGCGGGGCGTCGACTTGCCGTACCCGAACCGGGAATAGACCAGGCCACGAACTCCCGATTCATCACAGAAACGAGCCGGAAAATCCCGCCACATGGCGATGCTCCCCAGACCTTCGTGGAGAAAGACGACGGTCGGAGCATCGTCATTTTCCTTACCCAGCCAGCAGTACTCCAACTCAAGGATCCTGCCGGCTGCCTCGATCTTGACTCGTTCCATAGCCGCCGAGCTGTTACGGGGCCAGCCGGTCGATGGTCCAGGTGGCCGCACCCTCGTTTCGGGTATAGCGGAAGCGATCATGCAGCCGGTTCTTGCCGCCCTGCCAGAATTCGATCTCGCAGGGTTCGACGCGGTAGCCGCCCCAGAAGGAGGGCAGCGGCACCTTGCCTTCGCCGATCTTAGTCTTCATCTCCTGGAATTTTTGCATCAGGATCTGCTTGGATGAAAGCGGATGGCTCTGGCTTGAGACCCAGGCGGCCATCTGGCTCTCCTTGGGCCGTGACATGAAGTACTTAGCTGACTCGGCGGTGGTGATCCTTGCGGCGCGGCCGTTGATCATCACCTGCCGCTCCAGCTCGAGCCAGACGAAGAGCAGGCTCACCCGGGGATTGTCCTTGATCTCCTGGGCCTTTCTGCTCTCGAAATTGGTAAAAAAGACGAAGCCTTTCTGGTCGAAATACTTCAGCAGCACGGTGCGCTGGCTGGGTTGGCCGTTTGCTGCAACCGTGGCCAGAATCATCGCCGTGGGATCGGCGATATCGGTACTCCTGGCCTGCTCGAACCAGGCGGCAAACTGCAAAACCGGGTCGGCATCGAGGTCGGCACGCGACATACCTCCCAGCAGATACTCCCGGCGGAATTCACTTAGATCCACGTAGCTCCCCTTCCCCCCCCACAAGGGGGACTCTTTTCAGTACCCCCTTGAGGGGTATAAGTACCTTCACGAAATTCCTTCTGAAAAAAAGAAACGAATTTCTAAGATACTAATGACAAAAAAAAAGCCGCCGGCACCCGGCATGCAGCCAGGCCCCGGCGGCGCAGAAATCACTATCAAGCTTCTTTAATGCCTTCGAGTCTCCAGTTCTGCGTGCCCACCGATCTGGCCCAGGTCCACTCTTCCGCGAACTTCACCGGAGTGGTCATGCTGCCGGAGATCAACTCGCCGCTCTTGTCGTCGACGGTGTAATCCAGCAGGTTGGCGGTTAACAGAAGGGTGACGAAATCCTCGCGGCCGTCGCTGCCGGCGGCAATAATTTCGATCGAACGGACGGCGATGGATTCCAGCTTGTTGATCTGGCCTTTCTGACGCATTTCGGCAAAATGCTGCTCATATTCCCGGGCCAGCTGATCGCCCAGGAGATGGCGGTAGGCATCGAGATCGCGGCGCATCCAGCCGGCCTGAACCTGGAAGAAGACGTCGGAGGCTACTTCCTTGAAATAGGCGGGATCGAAGTCGCGGTCATACTGCCGGATCTGGGCGATCCCCTCTTCCAGAAGATTCGCACCGATCACCGGCGGTGGCGGAGGGGGCTGAAAGGAGTTGTTTGTGCTGCCGCCGAACGTATTGGTAGGAGGCTGGTATGCTTGATTGGAGTACGGATTGGGACTCTGATAGCCGCTTTGCCGCGACTTGGCAAATTTTTTGTAGAGAAAAAAGGCAATACCACCTAAAAGCAGGAGAGGCAGAATTCCCATGCCCGAACCGCCGGCGCCGAACATCGAGCCGAAGAGCATGCCGCCGATCGCGCCGCCCAAAAGACCGCCCATCAAACCACGGCTGAAGCTGCTGCCGGATTTAGGGGCTGCAGCGGGCGCGGTGCTGGTCGGTGCCTTGCTCGGGCTGGAGCTGAAGGATTTGCCGCCCGATTTCGAGCGGGCATCGGCATCATCGGCCAGCAGCCCCCCCTCAATGAAGGAGAAGGCTATCAGCATCAGAAAAATCGGTGCCAGTCTTTTCCAAAACGTCGTCATCTTTTTTCACCATAATTTAAATTGATCATTCCCAGGTCTGGGGTACACTCAGTTCCGCAACACTATAGTACACCTCCACCAAGAAGCCAGAGATTAATTATTAGTACCTTAGAAATTCATTGCTTGTTTTTATGAATTTCGTGAAGGTACTTATCCCCCCTTGTGGGGGGTTACTTTATTGTTAAAAACAGCCCGCCACATGCTCATAATCCATCCGCCGCTGACCAAGCCCTGCGAACCGCCGGCAGCTCTTGCCTATCTCGCCGCCGCCCTGACCGCCCACGGCCATGAATGTTCGATCTGCGACATGAATATCGAGGCCCTGGAATACATCTTCCGCACCGCAAGTCCGACAGGCGACACCTGGACTGATCGGGCGGTGAGGCATCTCGACACAAACATCGCCCGCCTGCGGGACAGGAGCACTTACACCAATTTCGACCGCTACTCCCGGGCTGTGTCGGATCTCGACCGGGTCCTGGCGATGGCGGGGAAACCGTTCAACCTGCAGCTTTCCCTTGCCAACTACCAGGACAATGCCCGTTCGCCGGTGCGGAGCGCCGATCTGCGCCAGGCGGCTGCGGATTACCGGACCAACATCTTTTTTCCCTATTTCAGCCGGCGGCTGGACGAACTCATCGCGGAGAAGGATTGCAGCCGCATCGGTTTTTCCCTCAGCTACCTGAGCCAGGCCCTCACCACCTTTGCCATGATCGGCTACCTCCGGGACCATCATCCCGAGAAAACCATCATCCTGGGCGGCGGCCTGGTCACCTCCTGGCTCAGCAATCCGGGGTGGCGCAATCCTTTCACGGATCTTATCGATCATTTCATCGCCGGCCAGGGCGAAAAACCGCTCCTGCTCCTGTTAGGAATCGAGCAACGCCACACCCGCCCCGAGCCGGTCTTTACCGGCCTTGCCGGGAATCGGTACCTCTCGCCCGGTTTCATTTTACCCTACGCCGCCTCGTCCGGATGTTTCTGGAAGAAATGCAACTTCTGCCCGGAACAGAGCGAAAACAATCCCTATTCGCAGGTCGCGCCGCAGACCGCCATCGATCACCTGCGCCACCTGACCACGGCCACCTCGCCGGTTCTAATCCATCTGCTCGACAACGCCGTCAGCCCGGCCATGCTGCGCGCCCTCTGCGAAAATCCGCCCGGTGCGCCCTGGTACGGCTTTGTCCGAATCGACCGGCTGCTGGAAAACCGTGACTTCTGCCGCCGTCTGCGAGAGTCGGGCTGCGTCATGCTGAAACTTGGTCTCGAGTCCGGCGACCAGGAAGTCCTGAACCGGATGAACAAAGGCATCGATCTTGGGCAGGCGGCGAGGGTCCTCGGCAATCTGCACGAAGCAGGCATCGCCACCTACGTCTACCTCCTCTTCGGCACCCCGGCGGAGACCCGGGCCGAGGCCGATCGGACCAGGCAATTCGTCGAGGAACACCACCAGGCAATCGACTTTCTCAATCTGGCAATCTTCAATCTGCCCATAGGCGGCGTAGACAGTTTAGGCAGCACAGGCGACGTAAGCGGCATAGACATGGGCGGCACCGAGATGGGGCACCTGACGGTGACCGATTTTTACGAGGGCGACCTGTCCCTCTATCGCAACTTCATTCACCCGCGGGGCTGGAACCGGCCGGAGATCCGGCGCTTTCTCGCCGCCGAGTTTAAACGTTCGCCGAAGATCGCTCAAATCCTCAGAAACGACCCGCCTCTTTTTACTTCGAACCATGCCCCGTTCATGAGATAGCCGAAAATCTCTCTGTCCCTCGACAAAAACAGGTGCAAAGCGCAGCAACTACGACTACTCTCACACCTGCAATAGGGGAGGCAGCCGACCAACGGACTGACCTGAGACGAACGAGTAAGAGCAAGCGACATGAATATATTGGGCATCGTCACAGCCATCCTGGCGGGTCTCTTTATGGGTACCATGGGAGTTTTCTCCCGCAAGACCGGCCTCGATGCCGAGGTTATCACCTTTTTCCGACTGTTTTTCGGTGCGGCCTTTCTTACCCTGCTGCTCGTTGTCACCCGCCGGTTGCGGCTGCTGCAGGTCTGGCCGACCTGGCCGGTCCTCGTCAACGGGCTGATGCTTGCCGGCTTCATCATTTTTTACATACAGGCCATGTATCTGACCAGCATGGCCATGGCTATCATGGTGCTCTACCTGGCACCGCTGGTGGCCTCGGTCTATGCTCACTTTTTCCTGGGCGAACGACTGAACCTGCCGAGCGTCGTGCTGATCTGCACCGCCCTCTTCGGCTTTGCCATGATGATGGAATTCAAACTCGATTTTTCGTCCGGCACCAACCATGTCCTGGGTCTCGGCTTTGCCGCCCTCGGCCTGTGCTGCTACTCGGCCTTCATCCTCATCAATCGGACTATCGCCAGCCGAATCCATGTCTTCACCCGTACCTTCTATCAACTGCTCGCCGGCGCTCTATGTATGGTGCCTTTTTTCCTCTCCGATTTTCCAGAGATCTCCGGCACCAACTGGTTGTGGCTTGTGGGCGCAGGATTCATCCCCGGCTTTCTCGGTATACTCTGTGCGGTAATCGCCCTGGAGAGGCTGCCTGCCGCCACCTTCGGCACACTTGCCTATTTCGAACCCATCTTTGTCGTCGTCCTCGGCTGGGCGATCTTCGGCGAACGACTGAATACCATGCAGCTGACCGGCTGCCTCTTCATTCTTGCAAGCGGTTCAATCAAAGGATATCTAGCCGCTCAAAACGGTCGATTCAAAAATCGGCAGGTGAAGGAAGCGGGCAATGGGGTTGGGGATTATGCCGAGCGGCATAAAAGTAATTGATCCGTTCGATGAGCTGCCGGGCGCGGCGTTCTCTTTTTTTTCTCGCCAGATAACCAATATAACTTGAGAAAGGGATAAACTCGTTGTTGTCATATCTGCCCTTGAGATCAAGGATTATCGCGCGGCAGGTGTTGTCCGACTGCCTGGACAAGGCGATATTTTTCAGATTAAAGTCAAACAGCCAGATGTCTTTTTCGGCCAGATAGGCGCAGAATTGTGCCGCAATCGCAAGAATATTATCGAGATCGCATTTATTTCGAGAATGCACAATATCCCAGATGGTCTGGGAAATGGTTCCGTCGCTATCGCGGATGCAATCGCAGACCAAACCTTCTCCGTGACTGGTTGCGACAAAGCCGTGGCAATGACTGATGCAGTCGAGCCAGCCATGCCTCCGCAGTAAAAACCGATACCCCTTCATTTCCTTGTGATTAGCCTGGATCTGGGCTTTTTGAGAGCCGGCTGGAACCTTGATGACCAAGGGCTCATCCTGCGGGTGCCGATAGCAGGAACGTACCTGGCCTCGACCGATCAGCAATGTATCATCCAGTACGATCATAGTGCTCCAATCTGATTCGTTCAATTGCCATTTCTCCGAGAATATTCTTCTCGCCTGGCCCGGTTAACACCGTCAGAATCAATAGAAACATAAAATCCCTATCAAGCCAACGGATTATAGCCGGTGGCTTGAAAAACCTCCACAAGGAGGGGGCTGACTTCAATGTATCTCCGCCACTTCTTTTTAATCAACTGATGGGCACAGTGCTTTCGGTAGTCGGCGATCTTGATGAAATTCGAATTGCCGACACCGTCGATAATAACCAGTCTGGGTCTTCCCGGCAGAGGATAGTGGACGACCAGGTTATGAAGAGCCGGATCGGAGACGATGATTTCGTGTTCGAGAAGGTGGTGATACAACGCCGTCAGTTGCTCGACGATCTCTCCGGGGGACAGGCCTGGGTCAACTTGTCCGCCGACGTGGCTTAAGAGTGTCTGCGCGCATCTCCCGTCATGGTCGCGAATCAGGTCAAAGACGCCGCCTGATCCCAAAGTGGTTTTGCACCAGCCATGGAATCGGGTCAGTCGCTCGAACGGTTTTCCTTGCCGTTCGTACCTGAGCAGGTATCTGGTTTCGCGTTTGACGGAGCGCAGCCGTTTCGGATTATGGACGATCTTAATGCATCTATCGTCATGATGCGGATGCTGGTAGACATCGCGGACTCCGCCTCTGGCAATGAGCAGGCTTTTGTCAAGATGCACAGTCGGTTGTCGTTGCAACATATAACGGGCCTCTCTGAGCCTTCGGCGGGGAGTCTACTTGTATTGCATATTGTACAGATTTTCATACTCGCCCTGTTGGGCGATCAGTGTCTCATGCGTTCCCTGCTCAACAATGACACCGTCTTTTAAGACAACAATTCTTGAAGCATTTTTAATTGTTGAGAGACGATGGGCAATAACGAAGGTGGTTCTGTCTTTCATGAGATTTTCCAGGGCCTTCTGGACCTCTCGCTCCGACTCGTTGTCGAGGGCTGAAGTAGCCTCATCAAGGATCAGAATCGGCGCATTCTTGAGTATCGCCCTGGCGATGGAAATACGTTGACGTTCGCCGCCGGAAAGCCTTGCGCCACTTTCACCGATAATGGTGTCGAAGCCGTGCGGCAGGGCCTGGATGAAATCGTAGGCGTGGGCGGCCCTGGCAGCGTCGTGAATCGCCTGCCGTGATGCCGTTTGGTCCCCATAGGCAATATTGTTGTATACCGTATCGTTAAACAGAATCGTCTGCTGCGTCACCATGGCTATCTGGCCGCGCAGAGACGACAAGGTTACATCCCGAATGTCGGTCCCGTCGATCAGGATACTCCCTTCCTTCAGATCGAGAAAGCGGGGAATCAGATTGGTCAGCGTGGTTTTTCCGCCGCCGCTCGGGCCTACAATGGCCAGCGCCTCGCCGCTTGCTACGGTAAGATTGATATTTACCAGAACTGCTGCCTCATTGTCATAGCGGTAGGTGAGATTTTTAAAGGTGATGGCCTTGGTGAACGGAGGCAGAACTACGGCATTTTCTTTGTCGCGAATCTCCGGCTCGGTATCGAGAATAGCGAACACCCGGGTGGCCGCGGCGAGCCCCCGCTGGATGGTGGAATTAATTTTGGTGACACCTTTCACCGGTTCGTAGGCAGCGATCAGGGCGGTGAGAAAAGCAAAGAAAGTACCGGGGGTTGCAGTGCCCTTGATGACCTCGTTGCCGCCGAACCAGATGATCAGGGCAATCGCCACGCCACCGATAAACTCCATGAAGGGGTGCTGCATGCAGCGGTATTTGGCATCCTTCATCGTCAGCGCAAAAAGCTTGCTGACCTGGTTGGCAAACCGATTTCCTTCGTATTGTTCCTTGGTGAAGGCCTTGACGATACGGTTGCCGGTGATCGTTTCGTGGAGGATGTTCGAGACATGTGCAACCTCCTCCTGGGTTGTGGTACTTATTCTCCTGAAAAGACGTCCGAATTTAACGATTGGATAGGCAGCAACCGGCAGGATGATGAAGGAAATCATAGCCAGGCGCCAGTTCATATAAAAGACCACCCCGAGTAGGATGACCACCTGGAAAAAATCCCGGACGACCCCGACCAGGGCATTGGATACCGCCTGCTGCAACAGGGCCACATCGGAGATAATACGGGACATCAAGGTCCCCGTCGGCGTTTTGTTGAAAAAGGAGAGCGATTGCTGGTGAATGTGGTTGAATATCTGCAGCCGGAAGTCACGAATGACCGACTGTCCGACCTGCTCCAGCAGCATTGTGTAGAGATAGTAAGAGACACCTTTCAGGAAAAAGATGGCCATGACGAGAAGAGGCAGAAGTTTCAGGAAAAAATCGTTCTTTTCCATAAAAACCTTATCCAGCAGGTCTTTCACCAGGTAAGCCTGGGCGCCTGTGAAACCTGCTACCAAAATCATGGCGAGCATGGCGATCAGGAGTTTTGTCCGATATGGGCAGATCACCCTGAATAATCGCGCAATTATTTCTTTGTTGGTCATGGGGGTTTGGGACTGGCGGAAAAGCTGTGAGTATCAGGAAGTTGTTCACCAAAAACAGCCCCTGAATGTTTGCATCCTGTTTTTACACTAGAAAGCCCTAAAGCTGCAAATACTGTTTTCCCCAATCGCAAGGGAAAAAAATCTGGCCAGACCGAACCTTATGTGGAATATTCAAAAACCTCTGCCCAGCTGGTACAAAGCGAAGAGGTTGTCGCAACTCCTCAGGTATTGAGGCTGAAGGCTGAAGGTTATCAGCAGAAACAACTAGGAAGTTAAAGCCGACATGTCTACCAATATGGAAAATACCGCGCAAAAAAAAACGATGCTCTGGTGGGGACGTTTTGATGCCGGCTATTCCAGGAATCGCGTTCTCCGCCATCTTCTGCAGGAAGCTGGATGGCGCCTCCAGGATTTCGTGCCGTTCATCTCCTCGTTTGGCATGCTGGAGGCTCTTTTGAAAAAAATCGAAAAACCGGATGCCGTGTGGGTTCCGGCTTTTCGCCAGCGCGATTTTCAGTCTGCTCGGAATTATGCAGACCGTCATCGCATCCCACTCATTTTTGATCCCCTGATCAGTGCCTGGGACAAAGAAGTATATGAACGGAAAAAATTTAGCACAACCGATTATCGTGCGCGCAAAGTTCTGAAATTTGAGCAAAATATATTTTCTCGCGCTGACATATTGATCGCCGACACGGAACCGCATGGCCGATTTTTTATCGATGAACTTTCCGCCCCGGCAGCAAGGACTCATGTTATTCCAGTGGGCGCAGAGGAAGGGCTGTTTACACGCCAGGCCTCTCATGCACCTGCCCGCCCTCCGGAAATCTTTTTTTATGGCAGTT
>MGTI01000216.1:18613-18755 GCA_001799365.1 Desulfobacterales bacterium GWB2_56_26
GGTTCTGCTTGGCAACGGGCCCGAACGAAAGATTTGCGAACAGAAAAGTAAAGGCCACGGCCATATCCGATTTGAAGACCCTCTGCCTTACGAAAAGCTCCCTGAGCGTATCGGTAAAGCTGATATCCTTCTCGGCATTTTT
>MGTI01000217.1 GCA_001799365.1 Desulfobacterales bacterium GWB2_56_26
CGAACCGGTAAAAGGCCATCGAGGCCAGTTTTTTGGTGACGATGGTGTTGCGGTAAGGTTGCAGCTCCGGGGAACCAAGGATGTCCCGGATGGCGGCAAGGCCCAGCCGGTCGACCAGCACGGCCGGGATGTAATGAGTCAGAACGGTGTCGACGACGGAATCATCGCCCAGCACCTGGTCGAGACGTTTCTCCAGCTCACCCTGCAGGGCAAAAATGCATTCGCTCGACTGCTGGGACAGATCAAAGAGCGGGACGGCCGGCTCAGCCTCATGAAGGCGGATCAGCATCCTGGTCTCCTCCGCCGCATAGCGGTCCACCAGGAGCATAACGTCCTTGATCAGCGCCCAGCGGGTCGCCTGATCGTCGAGCAGCCGCGCCTCGTAATCGTCGCCGAGGAGAAAGGCAGTCAGCACCTCGGCGATCGAGCTGCTGAATACCCCGCCCTTGTTGGCGGTGGTATCCTTGATCTGCTTGATGCTGCTTGCTGTCGCGATATGCCGCCGGGCGCCGTCGGAGAAGAAGACGTTGGCCCCTTCGACGATGAACTGCAGTTCTTTAAAATTATCGAGAAAGCTGCGGACATTGCCCTGATTGACGGTATCCTTGAAGCCGCCGCAGGGGATAAAGGCGCGGATGTCCGCCTCCTTGAGGTACTTGCGGTTGGCCGGATCGGTGAGGAAGGTGCGGTGGAAGAGGGCGCCGTCTTCCACCAGTGTGCCGTCGGGCAGAGCGATCGTGCGGCCCTCAATTGACTTAAGCGGCACCATGAAACCCTGCGGACCGAGTTTGTCGGTCGGGTAGGCAAGCGAATTTGCCCGCGGCACCGAGTTGCGCCGCATGGCGAGCTTGCGCAGCTCTTCTTTATTCAACCCTTGCGGGTCGAAGAGCACCGAGCCGCCGTCGATGATCAGGCAGATTTTACCCTTGTAGCACTGGATCTGGTTGGCGCCGAGATCGCCGTCCGGACCGCCGGTGATCATCAGGCTCAGCTCTTCTTCTTTTGCCCCGTAATGGTCGATCAGGGTGCGGAAGGCGCTCATCACCGAGGTGGTAGTCATGCCGCTGATGGCGATCCGGTCGCCGATCTCGGCATGGATTGCCTCCATGTCGGTGGTGGTTTGTCGCGATACCCCGTCGACCTGCAGTTCCACGCCTTTTTCACCAGCGCTGTAGAGGGCGAAGGTCTCGCCCGAGTCGAGCAGGCCATAGGTATCGTGCGGAATGCCGAAGCTCTTGCCGGTGGTGAGCGTCCGCCAGTACCGGTAGCCGCGTTCCTTCGCCCGCAGGGCCACCGCGTCCATCAGCTGGGCGGTGCCTTCGTCCGGGCCGAAGAAGATCATCTCCGGACGGCCGTAATAATCGACGATTGCGCAGTCCTCGTTCAGAATGAGGTCCATGATCCCTTCGGTGTAATCGTAGAGGGCGTCGAGGTGATACTGGGCATAGGCCGGGTGCGGGACGACGACGCCTTTGGCGCCGCTTTCGCAGATGTCCTTGTGCTTGATTCGCTGGGCCTTCGGGCCAAGCGCATAGTTGAGGAGCACGGCGTTGTCCAGTTCGGCGGCATGGTTTGACCGGGTCACCCGGATCAGCCGCAGGCCGCCGCGGGCGATGTCGCCGGCCCGCAGATGGGTGCCGCAGGAATAGTGGCCGTTTATAAAAAAGATGCCGTGGACGAACTGGCTGAAGACGAGGGGATCGAGGATCCGGTTGTCGAAGCGAAACGAATAGGATCGCTTCTCATCAATGAAGAAGTTGGTCTTCAGGGTGCAGGCGACGATCTTGAACATGAAGCGGAAGATGTCGTAACCGAGGGAAAAATCGATAAACCGGCTGCTGATCTTCCGCTCGAAGTTCTGCCACTCCGCGAGAAGCTCGGCCTCGTCGATTTTTTCCCGGCATTGCGGGTCGAAGCGCCGCTCGAACAACCGGTAAAGAATCCCGACGAGATCCGGATGATTGCGTACGGTCTGGAGGATGAGGCCGGCCCCGTAGGTCGACTTGTTCGAATCCTGAATCCGTTTGGCGAAGGCGTCCTGATGGTCCTTGCTTACCAGGTTGTCCATGATCTCCCGGTCGGTGGCGTTCTCGCTCTCCTTGAAGATGAAAAGATGGGTAAAATCGATAGCATTGCCGGCAAAGAGCATCTCGCGGAAGGTGAGGATGCCGCGGGTATAGAGTTCCTTGATCGGGCTTACGGCAAAGGCGAGATATGCCCGCAGGTCGGCAACCAAAATCTTCTCGTCGCGCCGGTTGAGTTCCTCTTTGATGTAGATCGAGCAGATCGACGAGGGCACCGCGGTCTTGGTCAGATACGGCTCCCAGTAGGCGCGCACCAGGGTATAGCCGCGGTCGGCGAGGATCTTGCGGAGGATCGGCAGCTGAGGCGATTCGAAGTCGGACTTGAACATCAGCCTTGTTTCGCCCGTTTCCGGCAGGTTGAAGACCTCGATCGGCGGGGTGACCGCCGTCTCGCACTCGCGGAGAAACCTCTCGTAGCGTTTTCGGGTCGGTTCGGGCGTCACCTGAAAATCGCCGGCGAGCGTAAAGAGAAACCGCGAGCCGTTGTAGGCCTCGGCCGGGAAATCGCCCACCGTCTCCGGCCGGATGATATAGGTGTAATAGCCGCTTTCCGGGCTGTAATAGTATTCCCGGCGGTGTCCGGAGATGAGGTTTTCAAGCAGCGTCTCCATGCTGTCGCGGGTCTCTTCGGTGGCGATGCGCACCCGCTGAGCCTCGTTGCCGGAGCTGAGGTTGAAATCGATATGGGCTACCCGACCGTACAGTTCGACTCGTCCATTTACCACCCGGATGTTCGAGGCAATGGACTGGAGCAACTGGGCCAGCGCGGTTTTGCGGATATGGGCAAAGAAGTAGCGGGGCAGCCCCAGATCTTTCAAGAGGATGCCGGCGGCCAGGTTGATGCAGTTGGCGGTCAAAAGTCCGTCGGCCGAAAGATCGATGACTGCCTCGTAGAGGAGGCGCGGATCGAGGCCCGCCGTCTGGGCGAGGCCGATGATGTTGGCGCCGCTCGACGGCGGCATGATGAACTTGACCGACTGCGTTTCCGGATCGCTTGGAAGCATTGTGTTCATTCGATGTACCATTATCCGGGAACCTCAGGTTCCCGGATTGAAGATGTTGTGTATATTGACCCCGAAGGTCACAAGCCGAAGGCTTCTTTGCTGACCTGGCCGATCAGGCCTAAGTTCTCGCAGACATGGATGCCGTTTTCCTTAAAGGCTTCGATCTTGGCCTGGCCGGTACCGCTGCCGCCGCTGATGATCGCCCCGGCATGGCCCATCCGCCTCCCTGGCGGCGCAGTGAGCCCGGCGATAAAGCCGACCACCGGCTTGGTCATGTGTTTTTTGATGAATGCCGCTGCCTCTTCTTCGGCGTTGCCGCCGATTTCGCCGACCATGACAATGCCTTCGGTTTCAGGATCATTCTCGAAGGCCGTCAATACATCGATGAAGTTGGTGCCATTCACCGGATCGCCGCCGATGCCGACGCAGGTAGTCTGGCCGATGCCGAGCTTGGTCAGCTGATCGACCACCTCATAGGTCAAGGTGCCGGAGCGGGAGACTACGCCGACCGGTCCGCCAGGTTGGTGAATCGCGCCGGGCATGATGCCGATCTTGCATTCGCCGGGGGTGATGATCCCCGGACAGTTCGGGCCGATCAGCCGGCAGCCTTTCTTGGTGGCGAGGAAGTTCTTCACCTTCAGCATATCCATGACCGGCACGCCTTCGGTGATGGCGACGATGAGTGAAAGACCCGCGTCCGCGCCCTCCATGATCGCATCGGCGCAGAAGGCCGGCGGGACGAAGATCATTGCCGCATCGGCACCGGTTTCGCGCACCGCCTCCCGGACCGTGTTGAAGACCGGAACGCCGTCCATATTCTGGGCGCCCTTGCCGGGGGTGACGCCCCCGACCACCTGGGTGCCGTAGGCGAGGCATTGCCGGGTATGGAATTGCCCCTCCTTGCCGGTGATGCCCTGAACGATTACTCTGGTATTTTTATTGACGAAGATACTCACGTTGTTCTCCTGGACATTGATGTTAAGCCACGGCGGCGGCGATCTTGGCGGCGGCGTCGCGCAGGTCGACGGCGCTGGTCAGATTCATGCCGGAGGCTGTGAGAATCCTTTTGCCTTCGTCGACATTGGTGCCTTCCATGCGGACCACGATGGGAACGGTGATGCCGATCGCCTTCGCGGCGTTCACCACGCCCTCGGCGAAAACGTCGCAGCGCAGGATGCCGCCGAAAATATTGATCAGCACCGCCTTCACCTTGTCGTCCTTCAGGATGAGGCGCAGGCCGTTTTCCACCATCTCGGCGGTGGCGCCGCCGCCGACATCCATGAAGTTGGCGGGCTGGGCGCCCGCCTGCTTGATGATGTCCATGGTGGCCATGGCCAATCCCGCGCCGTTGACGATATTGCCGACGTTGCCGTCGAGATTGATGTAGTTGAGATTGAATTTCGAGGCCTCAACTTCGAGCGGGTCTTCCTCGTTCAGGTCGCGGTAGGCGAGCAGCGCGGGATGCCGGAAGAGGGCGTTCGAATCGAGATCGACCTTGGCATCGAGGGCGATGAGGATTTCCTCCGGTGTCAGAATCAGCGGATTGATCTCGACCAGCGAGCAGTCGTTGTCGACAAAGAGGCGATAGAGATTTTTGACGAGGCCAGCAAGGCTTTTCATCGCGTTGCCGGCCAGGCCAAGACCGAAGGCCAGCTCGCGAAGATGGTAGCTCTGCAGGCCGGCGAGCGGATTCACTCTCACCTTGATGATCTTCTCTGGGCTCCTCGCTGCCACTTCCTCAATGTCCATGCCGCCTTCCCGGCAGGCAACGATGACGATGGAGGCGGTTTCCCGGTCGACCAAGAGGCTTAAATACAATTCCTCGGCGATATTCTGCCCGGCCTCAACCAAAAGCTTTCGCACCACCTTGCCCTCCGGGCCGGTCTGATGGGTGATAAGGGTCATGCCGAGGATGGTCGCAGCCGCGCCTTTCGCCTCGTTTTCGCTCCGGACCAATTTCACCCCGCCGCCCTTACCCCGGCCGCCGGCATGGATCTGGGCCTTGACCACCGCCGGATAGCCGAGCCGTCCGGCGATCGCCACCGCTTCCTCGACACTGCCAGCCGCCGCACCGTCCGGCACCGGCACCGCATACTGGCGGAACAGCTCTTTTGCCTGATATTCGTGAATTTTCATGTTGGGCCTTATCCTTATTCTGTTCAGTTGCCGTTTCTATAGCCGCGGCCCATTTCAAGACCCAGCCGGAAGGCCTCGGTATTCATGGCGACAAAATCCTTTGGCACCCGGTCCTTCACCACGGCGAGCAGCGACTCATCCTTGACCAGCGGGACCAGACCCAGAAGGGCGCCCAGTACGCTGATGTTGAAGACGATTGGCTTGCCGATCTTCTCCAACACCTGCTCATAGATCGGCAGCTCGATCTGCCGGGCGTCGACTTTCCTGGTGGTGGTGACGAAGCGCGAGTCGGTCAGCAGCGTGCCGCCGGGCCGGATGATCGGGGCGAAGGTGGTGTAGGCCTCCTGGGTGAGGCAGACGAGGATGTTCGGCTGGGTCACCACCGGAAAATTGATCTCGGCATCCGATAAAATGATGTCGCTGCGGGTGGCTCCGCCTCTCGCCGCCGCCCCGTAGCTCTGGGACTGGGTGGCGTTCATCCCCTCGTGGATGACGGCCGCTTCGGCCAGGATGATGGCGGCGGTGATGACGCCCTGGCCGCCGGAGCCGGAAAAGACTAATCTGGTTCTGTTCATATTTTTAAACCTCCTCCTTCATGGCGCGGGCGATGATCTTGTCGTACTCCTGACAGTATTCGGGCCGTTCGACATCGACAAAGATCCCCCGGGCGATGAGCGAGGGCTTGTCCTCAAGCGCCTTGGAACCGAGTTTCGCCGTATTGTTCTTGTAGCCTTCCATCATCTGCACGGCATCGCCCTCTTTGTTCTTGCGGCCGTAGTGGGTCGGGCACT
This sequence comes from Desulfobacterales bacterium GWB2_56_26, assembly GCA_001799365.1. GTDB lineage: Bacteria > Desulfobacterota > Desulfobulbia > Desulfobulbales > Desulfocapsaceae > Desulforhopalus_A. Next base: position 6,016 of record MGTI01000217.1, read on the forward strand.
GGGAGAGGATCTCGACCACCGAAAAGCCCTTATGGCTGATCGCCTGCTTGAGCAGTTCGGTGCACTCCCTGGCGTGGTAGGTAGTGGAGCGGGCGACAAAGGTCGCGCCGGCGGCTTTCGCCAGCTCTACCGTATCAAAGGCATTGTCGATGGTCAGATACGGTGCGGTGGTGGCCTTTTTGCCGGGGCCGGAGAGCGGCGAGAACTGGCCGCCGGTCATGCCGTAGATCCGGTTGTTCATGATGATCGCGGTGATATCGATGTTGCGCCGGGCGGCATGGATAAAGTGGTTGCCGCCGATGGCCAGGGC
>MGTI01000218.1:0-2005 GCA_001799365.1 Desulfobacterales bacterium GWB2_56_26
TGGATGATGGCCACAGCCAGATACGGGTCTTTCACCTGGATGAGTGAGGCGCCGGTGGTGCCCTCAACGCCTGGCGGCACGATGACGGCCCCGGCCCTGGTCGAGGCGAGCAGGTCAGCCCGGGCGGCCTTGGCCAGAAAGGAGATGTCGGCGGGACCGGCACCATCCAGCGGGGCAAAGCCCTTGATGATGAGGTTCTTGTCGCCGTAAACCGCGCCATTCACCATGTCGGCCAGGGCGCCGACGGAGATTTCTTTTATCGTCATAGTTGTTGCCGGTAGAAGTTCAATAGAGAAAATATTTCTGGCGCATCATATCGAAGGCCTGCAATTCCGGTTGCCATTCCGCTTCGAGCTCCACTACTCGCCGCCCGTTTTCGAGCTGACGACGCACCGCCGTGTCGCCCAGGATCAGGTCCATGGGCAGCCGGGTGAATTCATACTCGTAGGGCGGCTCCTTATACTGGAAATCGTCAGGATAGAGCAGCATTGCCGCCTGCAGCAGGGCAAGGCTGGTTCGGTAGGGCAGAAAGCTTACCGGGTCGGTCACATGGATTTGGAAGCCGCAGCACGACTCGCCCGCCCATTTGCCGGAGGTCGGCTGGAAGACGATGGGTCGCAGGAAACAGCCCGGCAGTTCGGTCTCGCGGAGCTTGGCCAGCATCTCGTCATGGTGCCAGAACGGGGCGCCCACGAACTCGAATGGCAACGTGGTTCCCCGGCCTTCGGACACGTTGGTCCCCTCCCAGATGACCTGGCCCGGATAGACCAACGCCGTTTCCGGGGTCGGCATATTGGGCGACGGCGCCACCCAGGGAAAGCCGGTGTCGCGAAAGCCCATGGACCGGTGCCAGCCCCGCATCGGCACTACCTCAAGGTCTGCGCTGATCCCGAATTCGCTGTTGATGAGCAGCGCCAGTTCTCCGAAGGTCAGGCCATGGCGCATTGGGATCGGATAGAGCCCGACAAACGAGGTGCAGTCAGCCTGCAGGATATTGCCTTCGACCTTCTCCCCGCCGATGGGATTCGGGCGGTCGAGCACAACCACCTTCTTGCCGAGGGCAGCCGCCGCCTCCAGGCAATAGGCCATGGTGTACATGAAGGTGTAGACCCGTGTGCCGACATCGACCAGATCGATAAGCAGTACGTCGAGCCGGTCGAGCATTTCCGCGGTCGGCCGCCGGTGTTCCCCGTAGAGACTGAAGAGGGGCAGGCCGGTCGCCTGATCGACGCAGTGATCCGATTCGATCATGTTATCCTGCTTCTCGGCAAAAAAACCGTGCTGCGGCGAGAAGAGACAGGTCAGCTGTTCGCCGTACTTTTCCTGCAGGAGCAGTCGGCCGTGAATGAGCGACCGTGCAGTGGACGCCTGATTGGAAAGATAACCAAGCCGTTTGCCGGCAAAGGAGTTAGATAAGGTCTCGAGTCCGACCTGAAGCATTAATCACCCGGTGTAAAATGAAAAACATGAGGGTTGCGGCAAAATTGCCGAAAGAGACAGCTATCTTAATGGCGGGGAGAGGAAAAGTCAAAAAGTAGATGGCTGGGAGGGGTATGGGAGGGAAGATTTCCGCTAAACCATCCCTCCCGAGATACATGATATACCCCTGCCCTATAAAGACCGGCGGAAGCCTCCGAAATGGACAAACTCGCTTACTTCCCGCCGTTTCGGCGCCGGCGGATCATGATCCGGATAGCCAAGCGGAATGAGAGCAACCAACTCCTGGCCCTGGGGTACCCCGAGCAATTCCTCGGCCGCCCGATGATTGAGGGAACCGACGATGACCGTTCCCAAGCCCAGCTCGCAGGCCTTGAGACAGAGGGTCTGGCTGAGGATCCCCAGGTCATAAAGAAACCAGTGCTGATATCTGGTTTGCTGCTCGCCTTTGTAATACCCCGAGCGCAGTGGGTCGCCGCAGACGGCGATGACCACCGGAGCGGTTTCCATACATTTGGTCGCCGGGTTTTTTGGGCTCAGCAGTCCTGCCAGCTTCTTTTTATCTTCG
>MGTI01000218.1:2050-5420 GCA_001799365.1 Desulfobacterales bacterium GWB2_56_26
GACGGGGAGTACCGTACCGTTTCGAACAGCTCGGTGAGTGTCTCGGGGGCGACCGGTTTGTCTTGGAACCGGCGGATGCTTCTTCGTTTCTTGATCAGATCTTCCATGTGCATATACCTTTTCGTTTCAGGAAAATTCGCCCAAAATTTCTCTGGCGATAATCAGCCGCTGGATCTCGCTGGTCCCCTCATAGATCGTGGTAACCCTGGCGTCCCGGGCATAACGCTCGATGGGAAAATCCTGGGTGTAGCCGTAGCCGCCGAAGATCTGCATGGCATCGTAGCAGGCCTTATTGGCCGCCTCGGTGGCAAAGACTTTGGCCATGGAGGCCTCCTTGGCAAATGGTCTGCCCTGCTCCTTCTTGAAGGCGGCATTCATCAGTAGGAGGCGAGCGGCCTCAAGCTCGGTGTAGCGGTCGGCGATTTTCCATTGGATGGCCTGGAATTCGGCGATCTTCCTGCCGAACTGGGAGCGCTCCAAAGCATAGCGGGTGGCGCGGTCCATGGCCGCAAGACCAATGCCTAAGGCAAGTGAGCCGATGCCGATCCGGCCGCCGGCGAGTTCGGTCACCGCCGCCCGAAAACCTCCGTTCACCTTGCCCATCAATGCCGAGGAAGGAATCCGGCAATCCTGAAAGAGGATCTCGTTGGTGGGCGAGGCATGCTGGCCCATCTTCTCTTCTTTCTTGCCAACGATAAGGCCCGGCGTGTCCGCCTCAACTAAAAACAGGCTGATGCCTTTGCCTTTCGGCGCGCTTTGGTCGGTTACCGCCCATACCACAAAAACCCCGGCAAAAGAGCCGCTGGTGATGAACAATTTGGTCCCGTTCAGGACCCAGTCGTCGCCGTCGCGAACCGCCGTGGTGGTCATCCCCGCCGGATCGGAACCTGCTCCCGGTTCGGTGAGACCAAAGGCTCCGGCCGGATATTCACCGCTGCAGATTTTTTCGATGTATTTTTTCTTCTGCTCCTCCGTACCCAGGGCCTGAATGACCTCGCACACCATATTGTTGACGGAGACGGTGACTGCGGTCGAGGCACAGGCCCGGGCGATCTCGGTCATGGCCAGGCTGAAGGCAACCGCCCCCGCCTCCGCGCCGCCGTAGGTGTCCTTGACGTTGAGGCCCATGAACCCCAGCTCGGCAAGCTTGGCGAGATTCTCATAAAAAACCGCGTCGTCTTCGCCCCGGTCGAGAGCCGCCGCCGCGGGCTCCAACTCGGCTGCCGCGAACTCTTTTGCAGTATCCCGGATCAGTCTCTGTTCTTCAGTCAGGTCAAGATTCATAGTTTTTTCGTAATCCTCGAGAGATTATTTGTCCTGGAAGTTCGGCGAGCGTTTCTCCAAAAAGGCGCTCATCCCTTCTTTCTGATCAAGACTTGAGAAACAGTGGGCGAAGAGATCGGCCTCATAAACGCAGGCCCGCTGCAGATCCATCTCCAGGCCGTTATTGACCGCTTCCTTGCAAAGACGCACGGCTCCCGGGCCACGGGTGGCGATCTTCTGCGCCAGGGCGCGGCATTCCGCCATCAGGTTTTCCGGTGTAAACACCCGGTTGACGAGGCCGATCCGGCAGGCCTCTTCGGCATCGATGATATTGCCGGAGAAGATGAGTTCGTTAGCAAGGCCCTTGCCGATCAGCCGTGGCAGCCGCTGGGTGCCGCCGAAACCGGGGATGACGCCGAGATTCACCTCCGGCTGGCCGAACTTGGCGTTGGTCGAGGCAAAGCGCATGTCGCAGGAGATGGCCAGTTCGCAGCCGCCGCCCAGGGCAAAGCCGTTGATGGCGGCGATAACCGGCTGCGGCAAATATTCGATCATGCGCGTCACCTCATGGCCGAGCCTGCCGAAGGCCTTGCCGGCTTCGGGCTCCAGTGGCTGCATAAAGGAGATGTCGGCACCGGCGACGAAGGCCTTCTCGCCCGCCCCGGTGATGATCACCACCCGGACACTGCGATCTTCGGCCAGGGCCTTGAAGCAGTCACGCATCTCCAGCAGGGTCTCCTTGTTCAGCGCATTCAGAGATTTCGGCCGGTTGATGGTGACCGTGGCAACCGCTTCCGCTTTTTCGACCAGCAAATTCGCATATTCCATGTATATCCTCCACTTATGTGTGATTTTCGATTGCCTTCAGGGAAAATTTCCAGGCACAGTACCACTCTTCCGGATGCGCGTCGGGCGGGCAGCCCAGACATTCGGTTTCGATTCTCTTGTCTATGGTCCTGGCGAAATAGGCGTATTCGACCAGTCCTCCCGACTTGCAGGGATAATCGGCCAGGCCTTTTCTCTTTCTCGCGTCCTGAACCCGGCAGCGGTTCATTTGAAAAATGAAACTGTCGGGAGTTTCCTCGACGATCGACTGGCTGTTGATGCTTTCGTAGACGCGAAAGCCAAGGGCTCGTTTCAATCCGGCGAGGCCGGAATTTTCGCCGAGACCGAGAAATTTTTTAATGGAATGGGCCTCGACCGGGGAAAACTGGGCCCAGCAGGAATCGTTGCAGCGCTTGGCCTCGTTCATACCTTCCGTCCCTTCCAGGGCCTGAAACCAGATGCCGTCGTTGACCAGCCAGTTCTTGGCCATCCGGTCCTTTAAGGCGAGCAGGGCTTCGGGCTCCATCTCGAGCAGAAAGGAAGGCACGCCCCCCTCCATGGAAAAACCGAGCAGTTCGGCCAGGTGCTTCATCTGGATCGCTGAACTCCTTTCGGTTACCTGGCCGAGGACAGTGAGGGCTTTTTCCATCCCCATCTGGTGTTTCACCTCGGCAAACCAGAGCCCATGATGAACAATGAGGCGGTGAAAGAGATCGACGACGAAGCGTGCCGTCTCCCGGTGATCCAACTCGCTTGCCGTATTTTTCTGCTCAGTCATTCGGACCTCTCCATTTTGCCAATCAAATGACAGTAATTCCATCAGGGAAATGGGACAGCGACACCAATCCCTCATCAGTGACCAGCATGGTATTTTCGATGCCGGCCACACCAAGGCCCGGGAAGATGACCTTCGGCTCCAGGGCGATGGTCATCCCCGCCTGCAGCGGCAGCTGCTGGCCCTTGGCCAGGAAGGGGAATTCGTCGAGTTCGAGCCCTACGCCATGGCCGGTGAAACGGATCCTCCTGTCTCCGACGCCCATGAAGAACTCGCCATAGCCTTGCTGTTCGGCAAGCGCCACCATGAGCTCGTAGAGGTCGCCGCTGGCGACTCCCGGTTTCGCTTCTTTTTTGATCCGCTCCTGGATGGCGAGCATTGCCTCATGGGCCGCCTGGAGCCTGTCCGGCACAGGCCCGATGGAGAAGATCCTGGCGTGATCGGAGATATAGCCGTCGAGGGCAAAGACATAATCGACGAGGACCGGCTCGTTGGGGCCGATTTTGC
>MGTI01000219.1:0-232 GCA_001799365.1 Desulfobacterales bacterium GWB2_56_26
CCTGCACATTCCCGCAGACGAGATCGAAGCGATCCGGCAGTGGGCCCTGTCTCCCTGGAAGGCCTGATCCGGTTTTCTTGAACACTCGAGCCGAATCGCTGGTTGCGCAGCCCTGCCACAGAAATCATTCCATAATTTTAGCGAGGGACACGGCGATATTGTCGTTGCCCCCAGCGTCATTGGCCCTGTTGATCAGCATATTGGCCTTCACGGCCAGCGGTTCCTGAACGGC
>MGTI01000219.1:481-5627 GCA_001799365.1 Desulfobacterales bacterium GWB2_56_26
GCACCCCATGCCTGAATGGTGAGGGTTGTCGTCGACATGGGCAAATATTTTGCGGTTGGCAAGGGAGAAGGCGTCGCGGACTTTCGCCTCGCCCTCCGCCAGTCCCAGCTCTTCGCCTGGGCTGAAGACTTCCATTACCGCCTCGCGGAACAGTTCGCTTGCCACGTTTCCGGCCGCCCTTCCTCCCATGCCGTCGGCCACCAGGAAAAAGCCGCAGACGGTATCCGCCTGACATACATCCTCATTACGGAGGCGTTGCAGGCCTGGATCGGTCTTGCTGCAGGCAAGAATCTGGGTATGCCGCTTCATGTTATCTTCTCAAGCGTTGGTAGACTCAGCTTTCGGCAGGTTCAGAGTATTATTGCCTGTCAATTACAATACGTTAAATAGATCTTATCGAAAATCAATTAATTTGTTATATTGAATCCGGAGCTGTCCGTCCTCTTCCGTTGAAAATACAGTACTCAATACAGTAATATCAAGGAAGCCCCACGTCCACCTATGAAGACAGACCATCCTGACGGCAGGGAAAAGCGGTACGTGCCCCTGGGCCTTATCGGCACCGGGGCGATGGCGGAGGTTTATCGGTGCCGGCTGTCGGGCCCACAGGGTTTCGAAAAGCTTGTTGCCCAGAAAAAACTCCTGCCGCGGTGGGCGAAAGACCCGATTGCCATCGCCGATTTTGTCGACGAGGCCAGGCTCGGTGGCCTTCTCTTCCATGAAAACATCGCGCAGATTTTCGATTTCGGCGAAAGCGACGGCAGTTATTTCCTGACCATGGAATGCCTGTATGGGAAGGACCTGCGGGCCGTGATGCAACGGATGGAATCTCTGCAGGGTGGCATGCCGGCCGGCCATGCCCTCTACATCGCGGCCCGGATCTGCGCCGGCATGGAATATGCCCACCAGCTGAAAGATCTCCGGCAGCGCCCTCTCAATCTTGTCCACCGGGAACTGAGCCCGGATAATATCGTCGTCACCTACGAAGGAAAGGTGAAAATCATCGATTTCGGATGTGCCAGGGCGGACCTTTTCGACGATCGAACCCGGATGGGGATGGTGAAAGGCCAGATCCCGTACATGGCCCCCGAACAACTGACCGCGACCGCCGTCGATCAGCGCGCCGATATCTTTGCGATCGGGATTCTCCTCTATGAGATGCTGAGCGGAAGACGCATGTACGGCGGCGATACGGCAACACTGATCATGAAGTGCAGGAACGCGGAATATGCCAGGCTCGAGAGTGTGGTGGGCAAGCTGCCGCCTTCCGTTTGTGCAATTGTCGAGAAGGCCTTACAGTCGGACAGGAAGCTGAGGTACCAGTCTTGCGGGCAGATGCTGGAGGACATCGAGGCATGCCTGTCCGCTATCCAGCCGCAACCGAGCAGCCAGCTCCTGGGGCGATATCTCCGCTGGTTGTTTGCCGGTGACCTGCCGGAAGAGAAAAAAAGACCGGCCCGAATTGCGCCCGCGGTTGCGGAAGAACACGAGGAGGGGGCCGAGACGCAGCTATCGGCCGATGCCGGTGACCGGAAGGCGGTAACCCCTCGCCGCGGATTCCGTCTTTTTCGTACGGCTGTCTGGTTTGTCGCGGGCGGACTCGGACTCATGCTGGCGGTTTTCCTCCTGTCGTCCGACCTTGTCGAGGAGGAGAAAATTCCGCCGGCTCTGCCCGAACCACCCCTGCAGCAGGCTATGGCCGAACCAGCGCCGCAGGTTGTGGTGGATTTGCCAAGGCAGGCTGAGCAGGTCCTGACGGTTTCAGCCGAACAACCGGCCAGGCTATCGACCGAGCAACCGGCCAAGCGACCCGTCGAACAACCGGTGAAACGGGCCGTCAGCCCGGACATCGGGCGGGCGAAGAAAATCGACGCTTTCCTGGCCAAGGCTGCCGAAGCCTGGAAAGACAAGCGGCTGACCGATCCCGAGAAGGATTGCGCCTTCTGGTTTTACAGCAGGATACTGGCGCTTGATCCCAAAAATGTCGATGCCTGGCAGGGCATAGAACAGATCGGCAAATATTACGGCGACCAGGCTGAGCAGGCCTTGGGCGAGCATAAATTTCAGGAGGCCGAACGGTATGTACAGAGAGGCCTGCAGGTTTTTCCGGAAAATCGGCGGCTGATTGCCCTGCAGGGCGAGATGGGGGCTCACGTCGTGCAATATATAGCAGAACTTGCCGGCAAGGCGGAAAAAGCCCTGCTACAGGATAATCTAACCATCCCGGTCGAGGCGTGTGCCTATACCTATTACAAAAAAATCCTGAAACTGGATAAACGAAACGATGCCGCCCTGGACGGTATCGATAAAATTGCCGACCGTTATGCAGAGCTGGGCGAAGACGCCTACCGCAATCTGCAAGTTGCCAACTGCCGGGAGTTTGTCAAGAGCGGCCTGTCAGTCGCGCCGCACCACCCGAAACTTCTCAAACTGCAGGAAGATCTGGACAGAAGCATGCCGGGCATTTTTTTCAAAAGCCTGCAAAAGTCGTTGAGCACAATGTTTGAGTAATCGGGCACCTGCACTCTACCTCCTCCGCCAGACCTGAAGGTATATCCAGATCGGCATCGCCGAAATGGAATCGACCTGATTTCAGCCTGTTGTAATGAATTTGTAATGTTTCTATTCTTGACCAGCCAGGCAAGCGATTATATTTTTCTGGCGATTGCGCTCGTACCCAGCACATCTTTTCAAAAGCCTCCTCTGCATAAGTTCAATCACCAAAGGGAGTTCCAGTAATGATCAAACTTGAAGGTATTACGCGAAAATACGGTGACTTCACCGCGGTCGACGATGTCTCGTTCACCATATCGCCGGGCGAGATTGTCGGCCTCCTGGGCCATAACGGCGCCGGCAAGACCACGATCATGAAGATGATCACCGGCTATCTCGAGCCGACCGGCGGCAAGATATCTGTGGGCGGCCGGGAGATTGGCGGAGACCGGCGGGGAATTCAGCGGGAGATCGGCTACCTGCCGGAAAACTGTCCGGTCTATCCGGAAATGACGGTCGTCGATTATCTCGACTACGCCGCGGCCCTCCACGGTTTGTCGGAACATGACCGTCCAGCCCTCATTGCCGCGGCCATTGCCCGGACCGAGCTGCGGGAAAAGGCGCTGCAGCCGGTAGCGACCCTGTCCAGGGGATACCGGCAGCGGACCGGCGTGGCCCAGGCCATCTTGCACAATCCGGCGATTCTCATCCTGGACGAGCCGACCAATGGCCTCGATCCGACTCAGATCCAGCACATGCGGACGCTTATCACCCAGCTTGCGGAGAAATCGACGATCATCATCTCTACCCATATTCTCCAGGAGGTCCAGGCGATCTGCGATCGGGTCATCATCATGAAGGACGGCAAGAAGGTTCTCGATTCCCGCCTCGATGCCCTGCAGACCGAGGGGCGGCTGCTGTTGTCGGTGGAGAGCGGGTCTCAGGAGGACGATGCGTTCCTGCGCAGCCTGCCCGGGGTTCGGGCGGTCAGTTCCGTGACGGCGGACAGGCAGCAGGGAATGCCGGGCAGAACCTATGCCCTGACCCTCGCGCCGGGGGAAGCGCGGCATCCGGCGGCGGCGACCATCGCCTCGGCCGTTCATGACAAGGGCTGGCGGCTCTATTCCATGTCGTTTGAGTCGCGCAACCTGGAGACCGTCTTTGCCGAACTGAGCGCCCACTAAGGGGGAGGATTACACGATGCAAACCGTTTTACGTATAGCCAAAAAGGAGTTCGATACATTTTTCGGCACTCCTGTCGCCTTTATCTTTATCGGGGTCTTCCTGGCGGTGACCCTGTTCATCTTCTTCTGGGTTGAAACTTTTTTCGCGAGCAACATCACGGAAGTACGGCCACTCTTTGGCTGGATGCCGATCCTGCTGATCTTCCTCACCGCGGCGGTGACCATGCGGCTGTGGGCGGAAGAGCGGCGGTCGGGGACGCTCGAATTCCTGCTCACCAGCCCGGTGGCGCCGTGGTCCCTGGTGCTGGGCAAGTTCCTGGCCTGTCTGGAACTGGTCGGCCTGTCGCTGCTCCTGACCCTGCCGCTGCCGCTGACCGTGAGCCTCATCGGCCCGCTTGACTGGGGGCCGGTCGTCGGCGGTTATGTCGCCACGCTCTTTCTCGCGGCGGCCTATATCGCCATCGGCCTCTATGTCAGCGTCAAGTCGGAGAATCAGATCGTCAGCCTGATCGTCACTACCCTGGTCTGTTCGTTCTTTTACCTGCTCGGCTCCGAGACGTTTATCGCCTTTTTCGGCAACCGCGGCTCGGAACTCCTGCAGCTCCTGGGCTCCGGCTCCCGGTTCAACTCGATTACCCGCGGGGTGATCGATCTGCGCGACCTTTACTATTATCTCAGCATCATGGGGGTGTTTCTCTGCCTCAATATCTACGGCCTGGAAAAGGTTCGCTGGGCGGGCAATCCCGCCAGCAGCAACCATCGCCGGTGGCAGCTGGCGGTTGGCCTGGTCATCGCCAACTTTCTGGCGGCGAACCTCTGGCTCGCCCCCATCGGCATGCTGCGCACCGATATGACCCAGGGCAATATCTATTCAATCTCCGAGGCGACTCGGCAGTATCTTGGCCAGCTCAAGGAGCCGCTGCTCATCCGCGGCTATTTCTCGTCTCAGACCCATCCTCTCCTAGCCCCACTGGTGCCGCGCATCCGCGATCTGGTGCAGGAATATGCGATAGCCGGCGGCGGCAAGGTCCATGTCGAGTTCGTTGATCCGCTTGAGCATCCCGAGCTCGAACAGGAAGCCGGCCAGAAGTACGGCATCCGGCCGGTGCCCCTGGAGACGGCAAGCAAATACCAGGCCTCGGTTACCAACTCCTACTTCGATCTGCTCATTCAATACGGCGACCAGTTCGAGACCCTGGGCTTCCGGGACCTGATCGAGGTGAAGGTGGCGAGCGAGCGGGATCTCGATGTCGAGCTGCGCAATCCCGAATACGATATCACCAGGGCGATCAAGAAAGTCCTGTTCAGCTATCAGGGCGGCGGTGATCTCTTCGCCGGCATCGGCAAACCGGTCGCCTTTACCGGCTACATGTCGCCCGATGCGAAGCTGCCGGAGGAACTGGTCGCTCTGAAAAAGGAATTGGCAACCATTTTGGCGGACATGGAGAAGGAGGGAGGCGACCGCTTCT